>CAYPTI010000118.1:1919-5424 GCA_964413525.1 uncultured bacterium
CTCATGAAGGACATGTTCGGGGAGTCCGTGCTGGAAGACGTGGGTTTGGAGAAGGACACTCCCTTTAATGAATTCAGGGAGTGGACCCTGGAGGTTCTGTTTGGCGAAGTCTGGGAGGGGGAGGAACTGAGCAAACGGGACCGGAGCCTCCTGATGATCGGGATCCTCACCGTGCTGGACAAGCCGGACAAACTGGCCATCCACACCCGGGCCGGGTTGAAACACGGCCTGGAGCCGGAGGAGATCGCGGCGGCGGTCACCCAGGCCGCCTTCTACGGAGGCTGGCCCTGCGGGGTCAACGCCATTCAGCCGGTGGTGGAGACCCTGGAGGCGGAAGGGGACGGCGAATAGCCCGGGATTTTCACCCGGATGGAGGTCCCTCACGGAGAGTTGGGCCATCCAAGGAATAATGTCTGAACTGCAGGGATTATAGGTAAGCGAGGAGGACGGTTTGCAGAATTTTTCTGCCGGATATGGTTAGGTGATCTACGTAGTTCGGTTGATGTCGATATACCCGGTTAAGGTGGGTTGACCCATGAATCGAACGGCCGTCGCCGATCGCACCAGACCCCGGACTCCCGTCGAGCAAACCAGGCCGAATTGCTTCATCGTCGGGGCCCCGAAGTGCGGAACCACGTCGCTGTACCATTACCTCCGACAGCATCCGGACGTCTTCATGTCGGTCCCCAAGGAACCGGTGTACTTCGGTCGCGATCTCCGTTCGCACGCCCTTCACACCCGTTCGGCCGAGGAGTACCGGTCCTTCTTTGCCGACGCGGACGGGGAGCCGGTTCGCGGGGAAGCCACCGTGTGGTATCTGTATTCGCGACACGCCGCCCGGGAAATCCACTCCTTCAACCCGACGGCCCGTATCCTGATTCTGCTCCGGAATCCGGTTGACGCCATGCATTCCCTGCACAGTCACATGCTCTACACGGGGAACGAATCCCTCCGTTCCTTCCGGGAAGCGCTGGATGCCGAGCCGCGTCGAAAACGGACCGGAGAGGGACCGAAATCAGCCTATTACCCGGAAGGACTTTATTATCGGGAGGTCTACCGGTATCCGGAACAGATCCGGCGCTATCGTCGATGGTTTGACCCGGATCAATTGAAAATTCTCACCCTGGATCAATTGAAACGGGACACCCGGGGGTTGTTCCGTGAGGTGCTTTCGTTTCTGAACGTTGACCCCGAGTTTGAACCGGAGTTTCGACGCCACAACCCCTCCTGCCAGATTCAATCCCCGCTGGTTCGCAACGTGGTCCAGAACCTGACCGGGGAGACCCTGCAGGCCTGCCGGACCGTGGTCTCCAAGAAACTCTGCTCCACCGTCTGGGAGCAGATCAAACCCCTTGTGGTGGAGCCGCTGGACCGCCCCTCCCTGGATCCTTCGCTGCGCCGATCCCTGACGGACGAATTTCGGGACGACATCCGGGACCTCAACCGAATGCTCGACGTCGACGTGACCCACTGGTTGGATCCGGTGGACGACTGAACCACGGCCGTTCGGACCGGGTGGAGGGAGCTGCGGGGGAGGTCTTCTTTCTCCGGAGGCTTGAGCGAGGCCGAAGCTAACGGGGCTTTTTCATCTCAATTTTCAGTTTCGCGTCCGCCTGTTTGATCCGGGGCTTCGTGGGCCGGAACCCCCAGAGCCCAACGGCAAGCCCGATAAGGGTGACGATCAGGGAGTCCAGCACCCCCAGGAACAGAATCGCCAGGAGGCCGATGAGCAGCACCCCGACGACGCCCAGGAAGCCCGAGACGTACGCCATCAGGACCTGATACAGGGCCACGTGGCGGTCGGTCGCCCGGGGGAACCGCTCCATCACGGAGGACTTGAGATCCCAGCCGTAGCTGCGGCACTGGCGGTAGGCGTACAGCGCGAGGAGGAGCGCCCCCACGTCCAGCACCGCGACCCCGGAGGAGATGATCGGACGCCGGTAGAAGGGGAGTTCCGGTTGACCTCCCAGCAGGACGAAGACCAGGTTGATCAGGACGTAGACCCCGGCGACGCCGAGGAGAATTGCGTAAAACTTTCGCAGCGTGCTGACGAGGGAGGATAGATCGGTTACCTGAAACATAACGGCCTCCTTGGTGGTTGGGTTCGGGCGGAAAGTCAGAAACCTAACGCCTTTCCCCGGATCCGAAAAGGGAGCCTGTCCCGGACGATTGCTCGGCGAAGGTCTCCCTTCGGGACCCGGACCATGGTGATCCCGCCGGGGCTTGTTTTCGAACCGGACCGTAGGAGTCGAGTTCCTGCGCCTCGGATCGATCCGTGATATAGTGGAAACGAGGAGGTTCCCATGGATGGTCTGACGATGGCCCATGTCCTCAGTCATCTGGTGTTGCTGATTTCTTCCCTTGCCCTGCTAATTTTTCTCCTGGTTTCCGTTTGTCTCGTCCTGGAACAAACCTACCGTCACGGGTGGTGGCTCCTGTCGCTGGGAACCGGATCCGGGGTCGTTTACGGGATCTCGGGGATCGCCTATCACCTGACCGGCATTCCCGTCTACGATCTGATTCGGGAGGGGGCCTCGTTGTTCTTTATTCTGTTTCTCGCCCTCGGGATCCGTTCCTTCTACTTCCTCGGAAAAACCGAACGGGACCGGCCCGAACTGCCGACCTGGAACGTCTGGCTGGACTACCGGGTCTGGTTCGACTACGCCGTCGTCGGCCTGTTCGTCGCCGCCTGGTGGGCGCCCTTTCTGGCCGGCGATCAGGTGGGTTCCCTGATCGTTCAGGGGGTTGGCTGGGTGGGTGCCCTCCTGCTGGCCCTGGTGTACGGGTACCTCGTGGTGGACCGATTCGAGGGTTCGATCCTCTCCGGGCTGGTTCGCCGGCTCCTCCCGGCGGTGCTCTGTTTTGGAATGATCGTCCTGGTTGAACTCCTGCACCTCGCCACGGGGTCCCTGGGCTCGTTGCTGGAGGCCGTCTGGATCGTGGGGATCGTGCTCGTGGGTGCCTTTTTGTTCAACACGGCCGTCTCGGTCCGACAGCGCCACCGGGAGCTTCGAGAGGTCCACCGGCGAGCGTTCCTCGGTCACCTTTAGCGAACCCGGGCCCGACCGGGACCGCGTCCGGCCGATAGACGGCCCGACAATCAGCCCGAACCAATCGATTTGGAAACCGGTTTCAGGCAGGAAATCAAACCTGATTGATCAGGGAGCCGGGTCCGGTTCCCGGGCGAGATCACGGAGGAAGAACTCAACCTGATCGTGGAACCAGTCCGGACGTTCAAACGGGGGTACGTGACCGGTGTCGGGAAAAATCCGGAGGGTTGAATTCCGGATACGGTTGTGGAGCTGGAGACCGTACTCGAGATCAAGGATCCGGTCCCCTTCGCCCCACACGATCAGGGTGGGGTGATCGATCTCGGCCACCCGTCGATGGAGATTGCTCTCCAGAATGGAGCGAACAACCTCCCGGAGCATGGTCTGGAAGGGCTGCCGTCGGGCCGGATCCCGAATTCGGAGCAGCATTTTTTGCAGGTACTTTTCAAGGATCT
>CAYPTI010000119.1:0-5399 GCA_964413525.1 uncultured bacterium
CACCCCGAACCGCCGGGACAGTTCAAACGTCAAATACCGGCTCACGTTCCAGTTCGGGACCAGGATCGCCGGCGAGGAAAAAATATCTTTCGCGGACTCATCCTCTTCCAGGGCCTCCGACAGCCGATCCACCAGCCGTTCGGCCCGGTTGGAATACTCTACGTCGATGTTTTGAGCGTAGTCCTTCATTCAATCGCCTCTTGGGAAACCACGAACGTTGGTCAATCGTCGAACGTTGGTTGCCATCGTTCCGCACACAACATCATGCAACCAAGGAAAATCCACTTCAAGTCAACACGACCGTTGAAGCCTGAGAGAAAACGAACCAGGGGGGGATCCCGACCCGGCTTGCTGAAAAATTCTATACCGGGGACCGGAAGCACACTTAACGTCAGGATCTCCCCGAGCCTTCTCCCAGGAAACGGCCCTTCCGGACCAGCCAGTCGACGAGCCCCCGGTTGATGGACCGGGCGATGCCGGGTCCCTCGTAGACGAGTCCGGTGTAGAGCTGAACCAGGGAGGCTCCGGCCTTCAGTTTCTGCCGGGCGTCCCGGTGATCGAAGATTCCCCCCACCCCAATCACGGGAAGGGAGGTACGGTCGGCGAGGTACTCAACCATTTCCGTCGCACGGTCCCGGAGGGGTTCCCCCGACAACCCGCCTGCCTCGTCCCGTTGAGAACTTTTTAGTCCAGCTCGGCGGGTGGTGGTGTTGGTCGCCACCAGCCCGTCCATCAGGTTCTCGTCGGCCAGTTGAAGAATGTCGTCAATCTGCCGTTCCTCCAGGTCCGGCGAAAGTTTCACGAGGAGTGGATGGCAATCTTCCTCCCGGAGAACCGTAAGGATCGAGGTGAGATGGTCACTTTGCTGGAGAGACCGCAGTTCGGGGGTGTTGGGGCTGGATACGTTGACCACGAAAAAGTCCCCGAACGTCCGGAGCCGTCGGTACACCGTCCGGTAATCCTCCCCCGCCTCCTCAAGAGGGGTCTCCCGGTTCTTCGCCAGGTTGATGCCGAGCGGGACGTCGGGAAGGGTCTGGTTGTCAAGCCGTTCGGCGACCCGGCGGGATCCCTCGCTGTTGAACCCCATCCGGTTGATCAGCGCCCGGTCCCGCGGCAGACGAAACAACCGGGGCCGGGGGTTGCCCTCCTGAGGCTCGGGGGTTACCCCGCCGATCTCCACGAACCCGAACCCCAGGTGCTGGAACATCCGGGGAAATCGGCCGTTCTTGTCGAACCCGGCGGCAAGCCCCACCGGGTTGGGAAAGGTCAACGACCACAGCTCCCGGCTGAGCCGTTCATCCCGGATCGCATACCGGGAAGCAAGCCAGTTCCCGAGCCCGAGGGTCCGGACCGCCTCAAGCGCTCTCATTGCGACTCCGTGGGCCCGTTCCGGAGGCAACCGAAACAAAAGCGATTTCAACAGAGAATACATGATCCGGGATCTCCTCGTGGTTCGTTGATCCTCCGCTCCGGCCGGTTCGGACTCGAACGGGACCAAAGGATGGTGTATACCCTGATCCGATCGGCTCTGATTTCACCGATCGATTGGAATCGAATCCCCGGGTACCGGCCATTCCCTCATATCGGTCTCATCAAGCCGGCGGTTGGATTTTGGAGTTATCCTCCGGCGCCGGCCCGGGCCGGTCGCAGAACCGTTCCCGGGGAGCGCTCGACCAGTTCTTCCTCCCGATAGCGGAGGGTCCCGTTCACGAAGGTAGCCTCCGGCCAGAAGGAGACCTCGGTTCCTTCAAACGGGGTAACCTTCGCCCGGGAGAACGATTCGTTTCCCCGGATCGTCTTTGAACCATGCTGATCAACCACCACGAGATCCGCCCAGTACCCTTGCTTGATCTGTCCTCTTTCCTGCAGGTCAAACAAGTTCGCCGGACGGCTGGTGAGCATCTCGATGACGAGGGACAACGGTACGTTTGCCGACTCGGCAAAGGACAAACTCAGGGGAAGCAGGGTTTCCACCCCGGGGATGCCCGGTTTTCCTTCCGTCGGTTCGGCGGTCGTTTTTTCCTCCCGGAAGTGGGGAGCGTGGTCGCTGGCGAGGATGTCGATCCCTCCGTTGGCGAACAGGGTTTGCAGTTCCCTGACCGTTTTCCGGTCCCGAATCGGAGGATGGGTGACGGGAGTAAAGTCCCGCAGGTCCACGTCCTCGCGGGAAAGCAGCAGATGATGGGGAGTAATCTCCGAGGTGGCGGCTCCGGCCGCTTCCGTCACGGACTCCGGCACGGACACGTGGGCGATGTGAAGTCGATCGGGCGGGTGATCGAGCCAGGAACAAACGGCTTCGACCTCGGCTTCCGGCGGCCGGGCGTCCAGGTATTCTTCCGGTGTCGTGGGCGACGGGTCAGAGTGCAGCCGAGCCGGGTCCTCCGCATGCAGGGTGAGCAGGGCTCCGCATTCGTCGAGTCGGTCGATCACCCTCGACCGATCGATCGTCTCCTCGGCCATGTAGTGTTTAAATCCGACGGCACCCGCCCGGATCAGCGGATCGATCAGCGAGGGTTGGTCGGGCATCCCGGCGTACAGCGCCACGTTCACCAGAGATCGGTCTCGCGCCAGGCCTTTTTTTTCTTCGAACCGGTCGGGGGTGTTGGGGGGAGGTCGGTTGTTGGGCATGTCGATCACGGTGGTGACTCCGCCCCGAAGAGCCGCCCGGGAACCCGATTCAAACCCTTCCTTGGCGACCTCCCCGGGTTCCCGGAAATGGACGTGGCCGTCGATGATCCCGGGGAGGATGAGCCGATCTCCGAAGTCCATCCGGCGCCGAGCGGTTCCGATCTCTCTCCCCAGGGCGGCGATCCGGCCGTCTTCAATTCCTACCTCCAGATCCCGGAAGGATCCGTCGACGTAGACGTTCGCACCGGTCAGTTTGAGCCGGTAGGTCACGGGGGACCCGCGGACCGATCAATCATCGGTGAGCAACTGTTGAGTGATCTGTTCTTCGTCCATGAGGGTTCCACAATACCGACAGCGAACCATAAGGGGCTGGCGCTCCTTGACCTCGAACTCGGGTTCCACGGGTTCTCGTTCCTGGTTGGATATGCAGGTCGGGTTGTGGCAGCGGAAGATCCCGGTCCATTTGTCAGGCACCTCCACCTTGTGTTTTTCCCGGACCTCGTAATCGCGGATGATATTGATCGTTGCTTCCGGGGAAACCAGGGCCACCATGGCGCTTTCGGTCGGGGTGAGGAACCGGTTTTCAAGTTTTAATAGATCCTTCTCGCCCAGCTGTCCGCTGGCGACCCGGATCCCGAGCATAATCGACCCTTCGACGTCCCGGCGCAGATCCAGGATTTCGAATACCTCCAGCGCCGTCCCCGGATGAATGTGGTCGATCACGGTACCGTTCTCGATCCGGGAAATCTTCATTTCCTGTTTCTCGCTCATTGATCCGGCTCTCCGTCGGGCAGGTCCAGCACCAGGCTGATCAGAGCCATTCGCACGGGAACGCCGTTGCCGGCCTGATCGAAGTAGCTCGCGCTTTCCAGTTCGTCGACGTCCGGATCGATCTCATCGACGCGGGGCAGGGGATGAAGCAGGAGGGGATGGCCGGTTCGTTCGAGAAGGCTCCGGTCGATCCGGTAGGCCTGAGCCACTTTCCGGTATTCGGCTTCGTCCGGGAACCGTTCCTTCTGGATCCGGGTCGCGTACACGAGGTCGGTCTCCCGGAGGGCGGGTTCCAGGTCTTCAACCTCCCGGGGTTCGATGCCCAGTTCCTTCAGTTCCATCAGCAGATCGTCCCGCATGGTTAGCTGTTCGGGTGCGTACAGAAGGATGTTCACGTCAAATTGAGCCAGGGCCCGGGACAGGGACCGGGTGGTCCGGCTGTATCGCAGGTCTCCGGCCAGGGTGATGGTCGTGCCATCGATGGTCCCCAGTTCCTTCCGGATGGTATAGAGGTCAAGCAGGGTCTGGGTCGGATGGTTCGCCCCGCCGTCCCCCGCGTTGATGACCGGGACCTCCACCAGGTTCGAAGCCAGCCTCGCGGCCCCTTCGGCGGGGTGTCGGAGAACCATCACGTCGACGTATTGTTCGACGGTCCGCAGGGTATCGGCCAGGGATTCTCCCTTCTGGACGCTGGTTCCACCGGCGGACGAAAATCCGATGGTATCGCCTCCCAGCCGGTTCATGGCCGCCTGGAAACTCAACCGGGTTCGCGTGCTCGGTTCAAAGAAGAGCGTCCCCATCAGACGGCCGGGCGCCAGTTCACCGCCCTGATCTCGATATCGTTCCATCCGATCGGCACGCTCCAGCACCCGTTCGAGGATCGATCTCGGTACCTCGCGAACGGTGATGAAGTCAGCGCCGGCCAGGGGATTGGTCAAGGAACCTACTCCTTGGCGAGATATTTTTTGACGTTCTGAACCACGGATTGAGCAATGGCTCCCCGTTCTCCGAGTTCCTCCACCAGCGGTTCAATCGATCCCAGGCTCACGAGGTCAACCCCTTCGGTCGCAAGATTGTCGGTTGCGCCCTGACACCGATCAAGGAGAACGAGTGCGTACTTCACCCGGCCTCCGTTGTTTCGGACGGTTTCGACGGCGTCGAGAACGCTTCCCCCGGTCGTGCTGATGTCGTCGACCACGAGTACGTCCTCGTTGTTCTCCAGCCTTCCCTCGATCCGGTGGCCTTCACCGTGGGATTTTTTTTGCTGGCGCACGTAGGACATCGAGGTGTTCAGTTTGTGGGCCAGCAGGGTCCCCACCGGCAAACCGCCCGTGGCAACGGCACAGACGGAGTCAACCGTCCCGATCCGATCGTCCACCAGCTCCGCGGCCATCTCGATCACCCGATCGAACCGATCCGGATGGGAGGGCAGGGACCGGAGGTCAACGTAGTAGGGACTCGTTTTACCCGAGGTAAGAGTAAACTCACCAAAATCCAAACAATCGCTCTGCCAGATCACGGGAGCCAGGTTCCTGCTGCGCTCGTTCAGCTCCGGGTCCGACCGGGTCATGGTTCTTCTTCAGTCCGATCGATCTGTTCCTTGATCCGCCGGGCGGACTCCCCCGGACGGTCGGCCTGATAGATCGCCCGACCGACGATTTCAAAGTCGGCTCCGGCTTTCACGGCGTCACCGGGTTGGCCGCCCTGAGCCCCGATCCCGGGGGTCAGCAGGAGCATGTCATCCTCGATCCAGGAACGGACCCGGGTAACCTCCCGGGGTCGGGTGGCCGGAGCGATGACTCCGTCGGCGTTTCGTTCGATCGCGACGTTCGTCAACCGCTGAGCCTCCGGGGTGATAAATTCCCGGCTTCCCGGGTGGGACATGTTGACCACGAGGACGATCCCGGCGTCCCGGGATCGGGCTTCCTCGAACAACCCGGAAAGGCCGCCCTCAAACCCCACGAAGGGGTGGGCGATGACGGCGTCGAACCCCATGTCGA
>CAYPTI010000120.1:0-5325 GCA_964413525.1 uncultured bacterium
AGCGCCCAAATTTTCCGGGCTCTGTTCCCGGAATAAGCTCAACCCGTTCCGGAACGAAACTCATCCGGAGCGACTTCGGGCGTTGCGTGTCGACCCCAACGACCCGGTTGCAGGCAGGCGACAACCCCGCCCCGGTTAGTCCAGTTCCTCGTTGACGATCTCCTTGAACTCGTCGTCGGTCAGAAGCTCTCCCTTTTCGATCCCCTTCTGCTTCACGCGGTTCAGGATCGCCTGACGTTTGTCCTCCGGAATGGAGAGTCCGAGTTCCTCCGCCTTGATCTTGATGCTTGCAAGACCGCTTTTCTTCCCGAGCACGATGTTCCGTTCCGCCCCCACGAGGTCGGACGAATAGGGTTCGATGGCGTTCGGAATGTGGAACTGATGCGCCACGGCTCCGCTCTCCCGGGTAAACAGGTTCCGTCCCACGATCGGTTTCCAGGGCGCCATCTCGTAGTTTGAATGGTCCTGCACGAGGGAGGACGTCTCGCGAATCTTCTCAAACTTCATCTCAACCGGGACATCGTACAGGCATTGAAGGGCCATGCCGACCTCCCCCAGGTCGGCGTTCCCGGCCCGTTCTCCCATCCCGTTAATGGTTCCCTGGATCCACTCGGCTCCCCCTCGGACCGCGGCGACGGAGGAGGCGGTCGCCAACCCGAAATCGTTCTGTCCGTGAAAATGAATCGGGACGTCGTCGCCGACCCAGGAACGGACCTGACGGACCATCCATTCGATGACTTCCGGACCGGCCACCCCGATCGTGTCCACCACCACGACTTCCTCCGCCCCCGCGTCAACGGTGGCCTGATAAATGTCCTTGAGGAAATCCATCTCGGTGCGGGTGCCGTCCACGGTAAAGAAGGCGACTTTCATGCCGTTCTCGGTGGCGTGGGAAACGGCGTTCACGGCCCGGTCGAGGCATTGCTGGCGGCTGATGTCGTAGGCGTCCAGTTTGAGGTCGCTGGTGGGCACCTCGATCACCGCGGCGGGGGTCCCCAGCTCCAGCAGGACGTCAACGTCCGATTCGACCGCCCGGGAAAAGCCCCAGATCTCGGCGTCGAGATCGGCCTGATTGAGCAACTCGATTGCTTTGTTGTCCTCGTCGGAAACGACGGGGAACCCCCCTTCGATCCGGGCGATTCCCAGCTCGTCCAGCTTCCGGGCGATGGCCAGCTTCTCGTCCGGATGGAGGACCACCCCGACCGTCTGTTCTCCGTCTCGCAGGGTGGTGTCATACAGCTGAACCGTCCCATCGTAGTCAAAGGACGGTTTTACGTCGGGGTCAAAATTATAATCACTCACCCAGATCTTTTCCTTCAATTCATCATCCATGGCAGGAGAATCCTTTCAAATAAGGTTCGAGGTTATCAGGTCAAATTCTTGTTGTTTGTACAGGCGAACATGGTCCATTCCAATTTCGTGTGGAAATCCGGTCTTCGACCGGGACCAAGCAACTCCTCAATTGAGGTGAAATCATTTCGGAGGTCAGCTCCCGACCGAGCGGGGACGTGAGTAGACGGTTTTACTGAATGATTGGTCCCCCCCGGACGGGGACTTCCCGACCGTACGGTACCAACCGGAGGGATTGGACTTCAAGCGTGGGTCGGCCTACGAGGGGGACCCTTTGGCTTCCCTGGCCAACCGGTAGGAACGGTCGATCAAGCGCCGGGCCTCTCCCCGATCCTCCTCCGTTCGAACCGTCAGGTGAATCCAGCCGCTGTCGGGATGATAAGGGTGTTTTTGAACCCGGTTTTCGTCGAGCAGTTCGTCCCGAATTCGCTTCGGGAAGGGAATGTGGAGGCTGTCTCCGTGGACGTGTCCCACCTGACGACCCCGGTAGGAATAGGTCGTTTCCCCGAACCGACCTGTTCCCCGTTCCACTTCATCGAGGGAACGGAACACCGGATCGAGAAGTCGAAAAGCGGTACCGTCATTCATTCTGCTTCAACCCTCCGTGCGGTTAAATGGATCGATCCCGATCATCCCAGTACCGATCCCGTAATTCACGCTTGAGAATTTTCCCGTATGCGTTGGTCGGAAGGCTCTCAACAACATCGACCGACTTCGGCTTCTTGTAACCGGCAATGCGCTTGCTGCACAGTTCGATGATGGAGCGTTCCAGTTCCCCTTCGTCCGGGTCCTCCTCCGTTGCCACCACCACGGCTTTGACCGCCTCCCCCCATTCCTCGTCGGGCACGCCGATGACGCTGACCTGCCGCACCCGGTCATGCTGCAGAATGACCTCCTCGACCTCCCGGGGATAAATGTTCGCCCCGCCGCTGATGATGACGTCCTTCACCCGGTCGAGCAAATACAAATAGCCCTCCTCGTCGAAGGTCCCGATGTCCCCGGTGGAAAACCAACCGTCCTGAAACACCCGCTCGGTTTCCTCCGGACGGTTCCAGTATTCCTTCATGACGACGGGACCCCGGGCAACCACCTCCCCCTCCTCGCCGGGGGGCACCGGGTCGTGGTTCTCGTCCACCACCTGAACATCCATCCCCAGCCGAGGAATCCCCGCCGAGGTCAGCCGCTCCTCAGCCCGATCGGATCCGTCGGATACATGGTCTTTCTTCCGCAGAACGGTGATGGTCATGGGGCATTCTCCGAGGCCGTACAGTTGAACGAAGATCGGTCCGAACGTGTCCACCGCCCGGTTGACCGTTTCCGCGTGCATGGGAGCCCCACCCCAACCCAGGGTGGTAAGGCTCGACAGATCCCGGACGCCCGTACGGGCGTCCACGAGACGTCGGATCTGGGTCGGCGCCAGGAAGACGAAATTGTCCACCCCGTACTCCTCCACCAGGTCAAGACACCGGGCGGGTTCAAAGGATTGGCCGTGAGCAATCACGTGATGACCTCCGCCGGCCACCCCCGGCAGGGCCCAGAGCCCGGATCCGTGGGTCAGGGGAGCGGCGTGGAGCAACACGTCCCCCGGTTCCACCCGCTCGATGTCAACGAAGTAATTGCTGGTCATCGCCCAGAGGTTTCGATGGGTCAGGACGGCCCCCTTGGGCCGTCCGGTGGTTCCGGAGGTATAAAAAATCCAGGCGGGGTCCTCGTCCTCTACCGTCCGATCGTCGATCGGCTGGCCCGAGTCAACCAACTCCTCGTAGCTGGGGACGCTTTTCGAATCTCCCGGGTCCCCCGTCTCAACGAGGGTCAGGTTCCCGACATTCTGCCGGACCTGACGGGCCGTCTCCCCGAGATCGGAGGAATGAATCAAGGCCCGAACCCCGCAGTCCCGAACAACAAAGGAGACTTCGTCCGGGTGAAGACGCCGGTTGATCGGGACCGCGATCAACCCGGCCCGAAAGATCGCAAACAGGGATTCCAGAAGATCCGGGTGGTCCAATTGGAAGATTCCAACCCGATCCCCCGGATCCATCCCCAGCTCCCGAAGTCCCCCGGCCAGCCGGGACACCCGGCGATCGAACTCCCCGTACGAGCGGGTTTTCCCATCATAGGTCAGGGCCGGCGCACCGGAATAGGATCGTCCCATCCGGCTCAGCATGCCGGCGAGGTTCATGGCTGGATCACCGTTCCGAACCAACTGTCCGCCGTAATCAACTAGACGAACTTCCTGTATTCTTCCTCCAGCTCGGGCTTCAGGGTGTCGTTGAACATGTTCAACAGGATGGACTGACCGATCATCATGGTTGCTTCGACCAGCTCCCGGTCGGTGAATTCATCCGTCAATCGATCGACCAGTTCCTCGGGAGCGGCCTGCTTCCTGGTAAGGGTTTCGGCGTATTCCAGGGCCAGCCGCTGCCGATCGTCGTAGCAGTCGGCCGTTTCCCACCGGTGGGTTGAGGTAACCTGTTCCTCGGTTAATCCGAACGCCTGACCGGCGCCCCGGTGGTGACCGATTCAATACTCACACTCGTTGATCTCCGACGTCATGATGCTGACCAGCTGGACGAGGTCCGGCTCCGGGTCGAGGTTGGCAATGGATTCGTAAAACGAAAGAATCCGTCCAACACCGGAGGACTGTGGGCGAAGAGCCGGTTGTTGTTAAACACCATGCCGAACCGGTTACGGGCCCGCTCGAACAGTTCCTCCATCCTCGGATCCGTGTCCGCTTCGTCAGCGTACGGAATCAGGGGCATCGTCCTTCACCACCTCGTCAACAGGATGATGACAACACGTTCTCGAGATGGGAAGGAAATCCGAACCCCCCGGGACCTGCGGTGCCTTCACGTCGGGATCAAGCGATTCGTGGTTGAGTCCCCGGGTCCCGGAGGGGTGTCATTCCGGGGGACTCGGTTCGTACAGGTTATAAATATCGACCGTGGGAGGTTCCAGCAGCAGGGGTTCAAGGTCCTGTTTGATCTGCTGCATCTTCGGGTGTTCACCCAGGGCCTCGATGTCCTCCATCGACCGCCAGAGCCCCACGTTCCCCCAGACCCCCTCCTCCCGATCGACGATAAACCGGGTCCATTCACACCCGTTCTCCGGTACGTACAGGGTGCTGACGCGGTTTTCAATCTTCTCAACCTCCGGATTGTCCTCCGGATCAACCCAGCAACGAATGATGCGGAGAAGCATAAGGACGTCCTCCCAGCACAGGATGAACCCAATCGTTCGCAACCACCGATGCCTCCGAAACTCCGACCGCCCCCGCCGGCCTGCCTTCACCGGCGGGGGACTTCAGATCGGCCGAACCGTGGCCGGACTCCCTCAACGTCGGGAGCAGTCGAAAGCCGTCAGACCTTACCCGCCGGACTCACTGCGAACCGGGTTTCGGAGCACTCCGATGTCCTCGATGATGGTTTCCATTTGATCCCCGTCTTCGAGGAAGATCGGAGGTTCGCGGGTGAACCCAACGCCGGCCGGGGTGCCGGTGGCAATGACGTCCCCGGGTTCAAGGGTCATGAACTCCGACGCATACGCGAAAATCTCCTCGATCGGGAAAATTAAATCGTTGGTTTTGGCCTTCTGAAGCACGTCGCCGTTCACTTCCGTCCTCACCTCGAGATCGTGGGGATCGTCGATCTCATCGGCCGTCACGAGACAGGGACCCAGCGGGGTGGAGTCATCGAACGTCTTCCCCTGCATCCACTGGCTTGATAAAAACTGGTAATCCCTCAGGGACCCGTCATTGATCACGGTGTACCCGGCCACGTGATCGAAGGCGTCGTCTTCATCAATGTACCGGCCCCGTTTCCCGACGATCACCGCGAGCTCCACCTCGTAGTCGAATTCATCGCTCACACGGGGCACCACCACCGGATCCCCGTTGGCGACAAGGCAGTTCGGATACTTTGGGAAGAACACGGGGTAGTCGGGAATCTCCAGCCCCGCTTCAATCGCGTGAGCCTCGTA
>CAYPTI010000121.1:0-5288 GCA_964413525.1 uncultured bacterium
CCCGATCGGAATACGAACAGATGATCACGTGATCCGTCAGTTCGGTCGCGGTGGGGGGCTGATCCCGGAGGGCCCGCTTGAACATCGGAATGACGAACGCCGGCAGGGCGAAGAACACCAGGGCCAGGCCGGTAAGGTTGAAGGTAGCAACCAGGAGGTTCATGAACAGGCTTTGCCAGGGAGCGTGACCGCCAAACCCGGCCGTGGTGATGGATTCGATGACGACCTGAAACGATTGATACAGGGTGACACGCTGGTCTTCAAAGGTATCCATTCCCCACTGGTAGAGGAAGCTGAACACCAGCAACAGCCCGAGGACTCCGAGCAGGGTATAAAGAAGCCGTTTCCACAAATTGATGGATGAATTCATGAGTCCGTTCGACCCTCACGACAGGGGAAAGGTGGTCGGCACCGGTATTTTACGTGAAATTGGTGTTTCTTACGACGGTCGGAAGACGATGGGTACCGAGCGTTGGTGCCATCGGACTCCTCGCATCAACCTCAGTTGGCGGAGGGCCGACCATCGAGCGAAGTTCGCCATCGGGGTCCGGTTGTTTATCCTCCGTCCGTACAGTCCGGTCCCTGAGTTGGTGATCCGCGGATGGTTCCGGATCGGAGATTACAGATCCGCTTCGGAACCCGTATGTGCTCCCTACAATGAATTTGATGGTTCGAACCGTGTAACGGAGGGATGCTTATGGTTGATTTACACGAACGGATCCGGAACCCAAAGGGTGAGGATTTTGCTGCCCTGCGGCGTCCGGCAGCCTCCGGACCCGGGCCGGGGATGGTGCTGGTGCATGAAATCTTCGGGGCGAACGAGTACATGGAGATCGTGGCGGAGCGGCTGGCGGTCCTCGGATACACGGTTCTCTGTCCCGATCTGTACCACCGGATCGAACCGGGCCGGTCGTTCGGTCACGACGAAGCCGGGCTCGAGCGAGCGATGGACTTCGCCGGACGGCTCGACCACGATCGGGCCGTCAGCGATCTGCAGGCCTGCCTCGATCATCTCCAATCCGTAGACCGGATTGAGGGAGGAACGGGCGTGCTGGGGTTCTGCATGGGGGGCTCGCTGGCCTACCGGCTTGCCGCCGCCGGGGATCCGGACCTCTGCGTGTCGTATTACGGCTCCGATGTCCCCGATCTCCTTGACCGGCTGCCGGCGATCGACTGTCCGATTCTGTTTCATTTCGGTACGGAGGACGAATACATTCCCCGGGAGAACAGTGAAGCGGTCCGTGACGCCGCGGCCGGTCGGGACAGCGCGACGGCCCACCTCTGGGAGGGGGCCGGCCACGCCTTCGACAACCTGCGGTCGGAGGCGTTCCATCAGCCCGATTCCGCCTGTGCCGCCTGGGGGGTCACGGCCTCGTTTTTAACCCGTCATTTGGCCTGAACGCATTTCCGTTAACCGGGGTGGACGATCGGGTCCCGAATTGTGTGTAAAAACGGCCTCCTCCCATCCTTCCCGGTAAACAGGAGCCTGATCGATGTCAAAGGCACGAGTTCCGTCCCCGAGGCGATTTTGCCTCCCGGATCGGCGAAATCAAACCCGCTCGGAGACCGAATTTACACAAAGATGAACGTGACCGATTGGACCCGCTACGAGTGACAGTCGCGCCCGGCAGCTCCTGCCGAATGATGGTTAAGTCATCGTGTCCTTCCGGATCAACACCTCACCAAACGAGATCTCCTCCCCGGCCAGCACGAGCACCGTGGTGGGAAGGTCGGCGATCATCTCCTGCTGGGATTTGAAGTAGTCGTGAAAGTGCTCGCCTGGCTCGGCCATCCCCATCAGGATCAGGTCGGCGTCGTTCGACGACTCATGCAGGACGGTGGAAAAGTCCCGGCCCTCGCTCACGATCACGTCCACCCGGGCTCCGATTCGAATGGTCGACGTAATATCCAGCAGGTTCTCCCGGATGTCTTCCTTCGCGGCGGGATCGTCGACCATGATTTTTACGTGGACCTGAGCCTGGCTCCACGGAATGCTTCCCTGCAGCAAATAGGCCAGGATCAGCATCAGTCCGCCGTTGCCCTTGAGCCCTCCCCACCAGATGTGGATCTGCTCCCGGTCGCCGAATACGTTCTCCCCGGCTGAATGTTCGTCAACGATCAGGACGTTTCGCCGGCGATCGTGAAGATCGTGGATGAGTTGAAAATACTGGTCTTCGATCGACTTCCGGTCGCTGGCCCCGAGAATGATGGTGTTGGGAACCAGGGGACCCAGCCCGTAGGATTCGACAAAATTTCGGGCCCCCCGGTAGAAGTCGGGCTGGGCGATGACCCGGGAGACCCCCTGGACACTCCGATCCGAGAGGTACTCTTCAATCCGCCTCTCCATGGTTCGCTGCTGGTCCGGGGAGATGTTTCCCCCGGTCAGCACGCTGGCCACGGTCAGGATCCCCCGGTCGTGGGTGAGGTTGTTGGCCAGATCGATCAGGTGCCACCGTTTGCGCGGGGAACCGGAGAGGACCAGCGGATTGGGCCGCCAGCTTTTCGGATCGACGTCGCGGCTCAACCGCATGATCGCGGCCCGGGCCAGGGACATCCAGATTCCCCGGCGCAGGTCCCCCCAGACCGATTCAAGCGCCTGGCGCTCCAGGTAGACAAAGATCGTCGCCACGACCACGAGAGCCACGACCGTCGCGGTCACGTTAATCAGGAACATGACCGCAAAACAACCCACCGCCCCGAGGATGGACCAGAACCAGTGGACTTCAAACTGAGGTCGGAAGGAAGGACTGCCGAGGAAGTTTTCCAGCCCGGCCGCGATGTTCAGAACCCCGTAGGTGGTCAGGAAGAACATGGTCAGAACCGGGGCGATCATGTTGAGGTCGCCGAACCAGACGGCCAGCAACACCACGACGAGGGTGAAGAGAGTCCCGTAGCGGGGTGTGTCGTCTCGGCCCGAACCCTGGCCGAGGAATTTGAGCCAGCGGGGGAGGATGTTGTCCCGGGTCAGGGCCTGAAGGACCCGGGGACCGCCCAGGATGCTTCCCACGGCACTGGACAGGGTGGCTCCCCAGACCCCCAGCAGGATCGCGTCCCCCCAGTACGACATTCTCCGCATGATGAGCGGGTCCTCGATCAGGCTGAGGGCGTCGGCCCGGGAGGCCAGGATCAGGGGCAGGGCCATGTAGATGAGGTACCCCACCCCGATGGCGTAGAAGGTCCCACGAGGGATCGATTTGCTGGGGTCCTTGAGGTCCCCGGACATGTTCACCCCGGCCATGATGCCCGTCACGGCCGGAAAGAACACCGCAAAAACGACCCAGAACGAGGCCGCTTTCTCGGGAGCGGCTCCCCACAGTTCAACTTGAGATTGCTCGATGGGCGATCCGAACAGCAGGGAAATCAGGGAGAGCCCGATCGCCGCCATGATGACGTACTGGACTTTGATGGCGGCTTTGGCCGAGGTCATCGCCACGACGGCCACCGCCACCGAGGTCACGACCCCGACCCAGGTCTCATTCAGGACGGGAAATACGTTCACCACGCTCTCGGCAAATCCGACCGTGTAGAGGGCGACGGAAAAGACGAGGGCGAAGTACAGGGGAATGCCGATGGCTCCCCCGGCCTCGATGCCCAGCGACCGGCTGATCATGTAGTAGGCGCCCCCGATCCGGACCTTCTGATCGGTGGCGATCGCGGCGATGGATAGGCTGGTGAGGAAGGTGATGGCAACGGAGAGGGTCACGATAATCAGGGTTCCCACCAGGCCCGCGTTCCCGACCACCCACCCGAACCGCAGGTACATGATCACCCCGAGGATGGTCAGGATCGAGGGGGTAAACACTCCCCCGAAGGTTCCGAGGGTCCCTTCCCCGGATTCGATGACGGTTTGCTTTTCGGACATGATCGAACCTCGTGTCGGACCAGGATCGGACCGTCAGCAGGATACTCTTCGGGAACGGAAATGATGTCTTGATGGTATGACAGATTATGCCCGGATGAACGGTGAACCTCGATCCCTTATGAACCGGTTGAAAAGTTCGCCGGTCGTCTCCGTGCTCCGGACGTCCGATCGGAACCAAATTCTCTTCATTTTCTAACAGGGAGAGAAGAGTGGTTCGGGGACGTGGGAAGACTCGTGCTACGTTACGTCATGGTTTCTACCCGGGGGGAGGTGGTTAATCCGAGGGTCTCCCGGAGTCGTTTCCAGCCCTTCCGGGTTTGGGTCTGGAGGTCCTGTTCTTCGTAGTGTCGGACCATGAGGACCGAACAGGGGGCCCGGTCGGCGATCACGTCCGGGATGGTCCCGAACAGCACGTTCTGGATCCCCCACTCGTCCGACGCTCCCATGATCAGGAGGTCGTATTCCTCGTCCACTTCCTCCAGGATACCTCGGGCGACGTTTTCGGATGGTTGGACGTTCACCGTGATGTTGTCCAGGGTGGGGAGAATCGTGTTGACCGTGTTGAGCAAGTCCTCCCGTTCACTCCGTTCGTCCACGTCGGGACGGACCACCCGGAGGAGTTCGACCTCGCCGTCGTTGGATCGGGCGATCCGGTGCCCGAACTCCAGCCCGAGCCGGGCGTGGACCCCTCCCCCCCACGGAAGCACGATTTTGCTGGCGCTGTACAGTCCCCGGTCTTTGAGCACGGCCAGATCGGCTTGGAGCCGCGACATGATCTGTTGCACCGGCGAGTTATAAATCCTGCCGACGTTGAATCCCCCCTGCCAGCCCATTAGCAGACAATCCGCCTCGTTCCGGTAAGTTTCGTCGATCAGGGCCCCGAATACGTCGTGGGCGAAGGCAACCTTCGGATGGAGATCGACCCACTCCGACAGCTGATCGGCGGACTCGGCCTGGCGGATTGCCGATTCCGTAATTCGCTCGGTTCGCTCCACGGTTTCCACCGACTGCCGGGCGGATTCCAGCGAGGTGTGCTGAGGGACTTCATGCACGTGGAGGCCGTATACGGTTCCCCGATCCCGTTCACCCCGGGCCATGTCCGAAGCCAGTTTCAGCAGGTCGGCTTCGTGTTCGGGGTTCGCCAGGGCGGTGAGGATGGTTCGAGGAGAAATCGGATCCAGAGCCCGCTCGGGGTGGAACTGGTATCCCTCGTAGGAGGGGGAATAGGTGGTCGGGTGGCGGGACTTCATGCCGATCAGTGATTTTATTCCGGTTTCCCGGTACTCCTTCAGGAATCGATCCCCGGCGTGTTCGAAGTCGACCCGGTCCCTCATCAGGAAAAAGTACCACGCCAGGCTGACGAGGATCAGGCCGATCACGACCACGATGTGGACCGGACCGGAGTAAACGATGATCCCCAGGCAGC
>CAYPTI010000122.1:0-5277 GCA_964413525.1 uncultured bacterium
TCAACCATGTCCAACGAACCCTCCTACGCCTCCCTGAAGAAATACGGCCTGGTCCTGGTCGGGATCGTGCTCATCGCCCTGAACCTCCGGATCATTATCACCTCGGTTCCCCCCGTGCTGGAAATGATCCGGTTCGACCTCGACGTGGGCTACGCGGTGGTCAGCCTGTTGACCACCATCCCGATCTTCCTCATGGGGGCCTGCTCCCTGCAGGCCGTGACGGTGACGAGGAAACTCGGCCTGGAACAGGGGATCTTCTGGACCGTGGTCCTGCTCGCCGTCGCGACCGGGATGCGAGTCCGGGGAGACCTCTTCTGGGTCCTGATCGGTTCAACCGTGCTGGGGGGCGTGGCCCTCGGGGTCGGCCAGCCGATGGTGTCGGCGCTGGTCAAACGATACTTTGCCGACCGGGCCGCCACCGTTATGGGATTCATCGTCTCGGGCATGAACGCCGGAGCGGCCGTCGCGTCGGGTCTGACGGTTCCCATCACCCTGCTGATCGGTCACTGGACCTGGGGATTGTCCGTCTGGGTGCTCCCTCTTGGGATTGCCCTGGTGGGATGGATTCCCGTGCTGATCTGGGCGAACAATCGACAACCCTCCGTTCCGGAACTCGAGGAGTCCCGGGCCATCCCGTGGAACGAGCCGGGAGCCTGGCTCATCACCCTGTTCTTCTGCTGTCAGGCTCTGACTTACGCGGGTTCGATCACCTGGATCGCTCCCCTGTACGTCTCCGAGGGCTGGAGCGAGGAAGCCGCCGGATACCTGCTCTCCCTCATGATGTGGGTGCAGCTGGCCGGATCGGTGGTCATCCCCCCGCTGGCCGATCGGTTCCACGACCGCCGGCCCTGGTTTGGGCTCACGATTTGTATGATCGGCACCGGCCTGGTGGGCATGACCTTCGTTCCCCTGGCGTCCCCCTGGGTCTGGGCCGGACTCGTCGGACTGGGTCTGGGCGGTCAATTTCCGCTCTCCCTCACCCTGCCGCTGGATTACTCCGACGATCCGTCCATGGCCAACCGGTTGAGTTCCATGGTGTTCTTCGTGGGCTACATCGTCGCGGCGGTGGGGCCCTTCATCATGGGGGGAATGCTGGACTGGGGATTTACCTATACGGCCACCTTCCTGGTCCTCCTCCTGGTGGTGGGGTGTATGTTCGTTCTTTGCCTCCGGTTTGCTCCCGAACTCTCCCTGGAGGAACTTGCTTAGAACGAACCTCGACCGGGAGCGTGAGAGGTTTTATTCCTGCATGGGACCGTGGGGCTGCTCCTGTTCCAGCGACACGGTAATCACCGGAGCGTTCCCCACGATGATCGCTTCCCCGAGGATCTCCCGCTCCAGGTCAACACCCGCCACTGAATCGCCCGAGTCCCATTCCGCTCCCCGCTGACACCAGAACACAATGTCCGGTTCGTACTCGTCAATCAGATTGTTGATGTTCATCGGGGATACGGTCTTATCAAGATCCACGAATTGAGCGATCTCTTCCCCGAATTCGGGAAAGAACTGGGAATCCTCGAGATCCTTCCCGGCCCACACGATCCGAAAACGAGCGTTTTTCTGCAACTGATGGATGACCCCGTCAGCCACACCTCCCGGCCCGATTACGAGGGCGCAAATATCCTTGTTCGTCTCGGCATCCGATCCGTTCACTACAGCCACCCCAGTCCTGAAAGTATCCAGAAATAACTTACGGTTAAGAAAATTAACGGGATCGTCACGAGGACTCCGGTTTTCATCATGAATGTCTGAGAAATTTCACCGCTGGTGTAGACCAGAGCCGTCCGGGAGGACGCACTGGGAACGATGAACCCGAAGGTAGCCCCGAAGGCCATCGGGAGCATGAGTTCCGGCGGAGCAAACCCCATGCCGATCGCGGCATCGGCCATGATCGGCGCCAGGATGGCCACGACGGTCGTGTTGTTCACCACGTTGCTTATCAGCGCCGATCCGAGGATTAACATCCCCGCGGTCAGCGGATAGGGCCAGTTCTGGACCTCGGCCGAGACAAGATCGCCGATCATTCCGCTCAATCCGCTGGCATGAAGCCCTTTTCCAAGCGACAGCCCCGCTCCGATGATCAGGTAGACGCCCCAGTTCACCTGCCGGGCGTCACCCCAGGTGATGATATTTCCCATAAACAGCAGCCCGGCGGCCGCCATGCTGATGACAGCGCTGTCGACCAGGGTCGGATCGAGTCCGATCCAGGACGCCAACGGGGGTCCCAGGACCCAGAAGACGATAGCACCACCCAGAATCCAGAGAATCCCTTTTTCCTTCCCGCTCATGGATTCTCGGGTCTGAATCTCATTTTCAAACTGGCGGACGTCAAGCTGGTCCACGTCCGGAAATGCGAACCCCACCATGATCAACCAGCTCAGGGGGACGAACAGGGCCGCCAGCGGAGTCCCGTACTTCATCCAGTCAAAGAACGACCAGGCCTGCACGTCAGCGAGGCTTCCGCTGGCGATCGCGTTCGAGGAAGCCCCGAGAATGGTCGACAGAGCCCCCAGCGTCGTGGACAGCACCAGAGCCATGAGCAACACGTTCACAAACTGGTCCCGATGGGATGAGTCAACCTGGGAAGAAATGGCCAGACAAACCGGTATCAGCATGGCGACCACCGCGGTTGAAAAGACCCACATGGAGGTCAGCGCGGCCACCACCATCAACGCAAGCAGCAGAATCTTCGGGCGTCCCTTGCACTGGAGAATAATGAGCATGGCCAGCCGGCGGGTCAGCCCGTGCTTTCGCAGGGCCTCAGCCATGAAAAGACTCCCCAGGATCAGGAAGACGACGGGTGATGCAAACGAGGAAAAGGCTTCGGCGGGGGGCAACACCTGAGTGACGATCAGGGCGACGGGAATCAACAGGCTCGTTACCTGAAGCGGGATGGGCGCCAGCACCCACAACCCCCCGGAAAATACGAGCACCGCCAGCCCAAGCTGGGCCTCCGCGTCCAACCCCAACCCGAGGGGAAGGTAATAACTGGCCGCCGATACCGCCAGCACCAGAAGAATCGTCACGTTGTCACGAATCATGAGTCGCCTTCAGGGAGAGACCTGTTCACTTCGCTCGGTTCCGTTTCCCGTTCACTGCCCGTACCACCGCGGGTTTGAATCGATCTGGAACGACGAACGGTTTCGTGTTTAGTTCAACTTCTTCGGCTTGCTGCACGGCAATCTCCTCCACGGGACGACCGAATCGAGGATCCTGCTCCCGTCTCCCGGTTCCCCGGATTTTACCACTTCCCCGACCCTCACGCGGTTAGGCCGACACCGTCCCTCCGGCCTCCCGGATACGTTACCACTCCACTTCAGGAGAATACATGATTCCGCCCCGGTTTCGCCGACCGAGAAGGACCTGGAGTATGCCGGTGGACCGCTGTTCTACGTTGATGGTTCGAAAGGACTCACCTTCCGTAGGTCACCGAACAACGATCAACTTATCATGTATCGCGGAATACGAACGTACGTATGCCCAGGGGAGGCGCTCCGGTTGAATCCGATGGTGTTGTTTCGTGAGCTACCTCATGTGGCGGTGGGAATCTCTATTGTGTAGGATGTTGGACGGAGGATTTACCTGTACGACTTCCTTCCTGATCCCCTCGATTGTGGGGTGTAGGTTTGTTTATGCTTCCAGTTTGCCTCCAACCCCACGCTGGAAGAACTGAGCTGCTCCGTCGGTTGCCAACCCTTCTACGGTAGCCCGGTTATCCCTCCAGCTCCTCGGGAAAGTAGGTCTCGTAATCAGCCTCCTCTAGCAGGCTATTTAGTTCTCGAATTCGTTCATGGTCGCCCGACTCGTCGAACAGATAATACCAGAACTCCCGCCGGGCAGAGCGTGTCCAGCGTTCGGCATCCTCCCCTTCAAATCGTGCGACCTCGATGTCCTGATCGAGCAAAAATTCCCGATGTTCGGCTGATTTTTGGCGGGTGAATTCGTGCACACGCCGTTCCAGTTCCCGAATCCCTCGGGTAAGTGCCTCCTGATGGGTGGCCGACAGGTCGTCCCAGCTCTCCCGATTCATGATCAGGCTCATTTCTAACTGGTAGAAGCCGGGTTCAATCATGTAATCCAAATGCTCGTAATATTCGTTCGAGACCACCAGCGAAATCTCCGGCTGGCACATTCCCTCCACCACGCCACGCTCGATAGCCGTGTAGAGTTCGGGAAGAGGCATAAAAACCACTTCGGCGCCGAAGTTCTCCAGCAGACTCTGGGTGGTGGTGGTCCCGTACATTGGGATGCCCTCCAGGTCCTCGGGAGATTCTACTGGTTTCTGGGTATAACAGTGGAAGGGAATCCCGCTGGCGGACCGGCCGAGGTATTTGATTCCGTGCTCCGCGTGAAGATCGTCCATCCAGTCATTGAAGCCAATCGCCCGTAATTCCTCGGGGGATAAATTGGGATAATTGGCAGCTACGGCCAAGAAAATTTCCCCGCCGTAAAAGGTAGTAGGGAGGCTTGCTATATCAATCGTCCGGTCCTCAACGTATCCGTACAGTTCGAGGGGAGGAAAGGTCTCCGGTCCTCCGGCGAACTCAATGTCGAACATTCCCGGTGCCTCCTCTTCCAACACGTCCGGCAACTTGTCTACCGCGTAGGCACCGATAACATCCTCCTGCAGGGGAACAATGTTGCCGATCTTCAACGTGACTTGTTCGACTTCCTCCTCAGTCTCCGGTGCGGGAGACGAACACGCCGTAAGTAACAGAACCATAAGGATTCCAACTCCCACCACCGCCAACCCCCGATTGAAAACGGACAACGCTGACGTGTTCAAACTGATTACCTCCTGATTATCTGCTGGGATGTTAATTTGGCCGCTCCACTTCAAATTCTTCAAAATTTCGAATTCATACTATCAGGTAACGAAACGGATACAACCGACGGTAACCCGATAAGAGCGAGCCCCCGGACGGGTCGGATTGTTCACTGGTCACCCATTAATTAACAACATACCATGGGGTCCGGTCTGTTGAGTTTACTCCCGAAGAGGGGAACGACGGTTCCTCATGAACGATCCGGACCCTTCGATGGACTCTCCGTCTTCCGAGAACTCGAAGGGCGCCGGGGAGGATTCGTCCGAACCGGAGGCTCATGTGAGCATCCGGTGGGTGGTCGTGGGACTGGGTCTCCTGGTGATCGGCGGCGCCGTCGGCCTCACCGGTCAATTCCCCGGGGGAAATGGACATTACGGGATCTGGTCGATCGTTCCTCCGCTGATCGCCATCGTCCTGGCCTTCTGGACCCGGGAGGTCATCAGCGCCCTGT
>CAYPTI010000123.1:0-2007 GCA_964413525.1 uncultured bacterium
CGGCACTGCTCGAGTTCACTCTCCTTGATCGGGCGGCTGGCGTTGTTGATGTCCGTCTTGCCCTCGCAAAAGAAGTTCGAGAATCCGCCTCCTGAGCCGGTCGAACTGATGGAAATGTTCACGTTCGAGTGTCGCTTCTGATACTCCTCCGCCATGGCCGTGGCGACCGGATAGACGGTGCTGCTTCCGGCGATCTGAACGTCACCGGAAACGTCTTGAGCTCGGAGTTCAGGCGTTCCTCCCACCATGCTCACCAGGAGGATCACTCCCAGCGCTACACTCAGCGGTCGAAGAATTGACCAAATCATGAATTTCATGCCTCCTCAGGCAAAAGGGTAAATGTCATCATTCGTGGAACGGTTGTCGTATTAACCATCCCCGCTTTCCGTTGCTCGAACCGCGGGGAATCACTTACCGACTTCGGTTATCACCTCCATAGACCAAATTCATCCCTCCGACAAAATGTTTAAAAGTCAACCTGAAAACGGGTCGTCACCCACTGGGCGTCACCGTCGTAGTCATCCTGCGAGGCATCCACGTAGTTCAGCATCCATTTCGCGTGAGAGTGCGGATACCAGTTGAGTCCCAGGGTCAAGACGTCCATCCGGCTGGCCAGCATCGAATCGTCCGTCGTGACGGGTTTGGCTTCCGTAAAGTCCGTATGGGAAAACCGAGCGGCGACCTCCCAGGCACCGGTCCCGTGGTTCTGGTGACTGACGCCCATGAAGGGAGCCTGCGGTTTTACCCGTCCAAAATCACCGGCTTTCGGATCGTACGGCCGGTGTTCACCTGTAATCAGGTAGCTCACGAAGGCGTAATAGCTGGTCAGATCCGGATCCACGCCGTCCGGAGTTGAAATGCTTTGCTGAGCCCACTCGGCCTGGAAGGACAGCGAATCGAGCACCGTGGCAAGCTCCAGCCCCAGAGCGGTATGGTTCTCGGAAGGAATGTCGACTTCGAGGTACTCCGGGTCCCCCTTGTGGACCTCGGGCTCAAGGTCCACGTCAAAAAAGCCCGACTGATCCGAAGCACGACGCCCGGCCAGACCGAGGTGAATCACGCTGCGGCCGTCCCGGGAGTAGTGCAACGGGCTCGTGACCCGGCCGGTTACGTTATAGCTTCCGTCCGTTGAGGGAGACTGACCGTCCTGCTGGTTGAACAACCCCAGCGTGAAGTTAGCCAGGGACGTGTGCTGAGAAAACTTTACCCCGGGGTTGTACTCGGGGGTGAACCCGTCCGAGAGCGCCGAACGGGACATGAACGTGATGTACTTACTGGACGTTAATTCGTTCAGGCTGAAGGGTTCCTTGAAGTGGCCGATGGTCAAATCGGGCAAGATCCCGAGATCGGCCACGGTAATGTAGGCGTCCTTCAGGTCCACTGGGTCGTCGTCAAGGGTTCCCGCGAAGTCAAACTGGACCTTGTACGAAATCACTTCTCCAATAGGGCCCTCGGCGTACAACCGAAGCCGCCGGAACTCAAATCCGTCCTCAGCCTGCCCCAGTCCGTTCTCCAGCTCGGGACTCTGGTCGGCATTGAAGGTCCAATCGGCCATCAATCGACCACCGAATTCACTTACGTACGGATCCCAGGGGCTTTCGTCGCCCTCAACCTGTTGCTCGATCCTCCGGATCCGTTCCTCAAGCGTTTCGTCCGACTCCTCCTGGGCGTGAGACGGAACCGCCACCAACAGGAGGCTCAGGAACATCGCCAACAACACCGTTCCGGTTCGACCCGGGAAGGTGATCGAGTTCAATTTCATTGATCTCACCTCAACTGAGAAATAAGTTTCGTTCGTCCAATCATTATCGACCAGCTACGACTTCCAACTCGTTTCTTCCATCCCTCCTTCGTGTGACTCGGGATCGCCTTCCCATGGTTCGGGCTCGACAACAGGAAGGACCGTCGTTCGAACGATTGGTACCTCCTTTCGTCGTCCAGGACAAAACGATAGGAACTCACTGTTAATCTTGGATTAAGATGAAATAAAAGTTTTGTTTGGTTTCC
>CAYPTI010000123.1:2107-5263 GCA_964413525.1 uncultured bacterium
CAAATTCATGGAATATTTACCCCGGATTTATCCCTTGTTAACAGTCATTCCGTATTCTTTGCGCTCAGCACGGGGAGGAACCGTGCGGAACAAAAGTCTGTTCGAGAGCAGCATGAACCATCAGCTCAACCAGACCCAATCTCGGGAGGCACACCCATTCCTCCTGATTTGAATCCTGAACCTGAGGGGTGCTTATGATGATTGAACAGCGGGTGATTGAAGACCGCATCGTTCAAATCCCGGCCCACAAACCAGGATCCCACAGCTACGTCTTTTACGGGAAGGATCTGACCGTTCTGGTGGACCCCGGGCTGGACTCGAACGCGGACCGGATCCGCGAGGTCATCGGGGGAGCGCCGGACCTGATCATCAACACCCACGAACACTTCGACCACATCGGAGCCAACAAAGCCTTCCAGGAGGAAACCATGATCACGGCTCACCGGTTCTCCGCCGTGAAGATGAATCACGGCGACGACGAGGTCCTCCAGTGCCGGGCCCACAAGCAGGACATCTCCGGCTACCGGGTCCACCAGTGGCTGGAAAACAACACCCTGTTCGACATTGGGGGACTGCACCTGAAGGTCCTCCACACCCCCGGCCACACGTCGGGGTGCATCTGTCTGTACGAGAGCCGGACGAGGACCCTGATCTCCGGGGACACCGTGTTCGCCAACGGAACGATCTCCCTGATCACCCGTTCCGGCAGCTACGGGGACTACGTGAATTCCCTGGGGCGCCTGAAGGCCTTCAAGATCGACCGGATCTGCCCGGGGCACGGGGAAATGGTGCTCAACTCCCGGGCGGTGGAAGAGACCCTCCGACAATCGATCGATAACGCGGAGGAAAAACTGGGTGACATGAAACGGGGTTCGATCAGCGAGGACCCGGCCCTGGCCGAGATTTGACCAAAATTCAGAGCGTCCCACGAAAACCTTGCAATCCGCCGGAGGCGGATGAGATTGAGGTCAACGTGGTTCCGGTTCCTCCGAGAAAATCATTCGGCAACCGAGCCCCCGTTAACACCCGTACCGGTAGCGAACTTTCCGGTTACCATGCCGGTTCGGTCCCAATGAATTCTGATCATTGATAACGTTCGATAGATTTCAATAGTTGAAAGGGAGAAGATCCATGTCGGAGAACGTTTCAATGGCTTTTGTCTGCGTCCAGAACGCCGGACGAAGCCAGATGGCCACCGCCTTTGCCGAGCGAGAAAAGGAATCCCGCAACATCTCCGGGGCCATCCTCACCGGAGGAACAAACCCGGCGGATCACGTCCATCCGGAGGTGGTCGAAATCATGCAGGAAAAAGGCATCGACCTCAGCAACCGGATCCCACGGTCCATCGGACCGAAAGACCTGGAGGGGGTCGATTACGTCATCACGATGGGCTGCGGGGCGGAGGATGTCTGTCCGGTCTCATGGAGCGGGGAAGCCCGGGACTGGGACCTGGACGATCCGGACGGCCGGGACCTGAATGAGGTTCGCCGGATCCGGGACGAGATTCAGCGACGGGTCCAATCACTGTTTGACGAACTTGACGGGTAGTTCCTGATCCCCGAACTGCTCGTACTCATCCCGGTCGCTTTTGCGGGTGGGGTGTTCGGAGCCAGCATCGGCGCCCTGCCCTCCTTCTCCCTCTGCGGGTTGATGGTCGTGGCGGGGGAAATCCTTCGAATAGCCGACCTCAGCCTGGCTTCCGTTCCTCTAACGTCGGGGGGAGACGTAACCGTCTCAATAGCTTTCGGAGCGTTTCTTGGTCCCCATGTTGCCTTCGGCGGGGGTGCTGCGGCTCTGGCCTACTTTGCGCGCGGGAACGACGTCTTTCCCGAATTTCCCTACCATCCGGCGAAAAACGTTACCGTCGCGCTGGGAAACCGGTATGACGTGCTGCTGGTGGGGGGTTGTTTCGGGGTTGCGGGGCTCCTGCTGGCGGAGACGGGCCGGTATATCGCTCTTCCCTGGGACCCGGTAGCTTTCGGAGTCGTCGCCTCGGCTCTGCTCCACCGGTGGGCGTTCGGATACCATCTCCTGGGGGATTTTTCAGGATCGGTGTTTTCGATGCGATCGCACTCAGCCAGCAATCCAACCACCTCTTCACCGGAACCCTGGTTGCCCTATCAGATGAAGTGGAAAGACGTGAGTCTGCTCAGTGCTTCCATGGGCGCGCTCGGTGGGTACACGGCCTACGTTACGGGAAGTGCGTTCCTGGCCTTCGGAATAAGCGTTGTGGCCCTCGTCCTGATGAATGCTGGAAGGGAACGGATTCCCGTTACCCATCACATGACCCTGCCGGCCAGCGCCGCCCCGCTGGCCTACTACGGAGCCAATCAGAGCCTGGTTACCCATGATTGGACGGCAAGTCTCCCGCTGGCCGGATTTGTGATCCTTGGGATTCTGTTTGGATGGATTGGGGGAGTGTCGGGGGAAGGACTCCAGCGATTGGTTTACGCTCACGCCGAAACGCACCTTGATCCCCCGGCCACCAGCATTGTTTTTACCACCTTGTTGATCGCTGTTCTTAGCCTGATTGGAGTGTTCGACGGTTCTGTCTGGATCCCCCTACCCATGGATGGCTAGCCGGATCGCCCGAACCGTACCAGAACAGACTCATTCATCCGCCGGAAACGTCACGGTGAAAGTGCTTCCCTTTCCGGGGGTGCTTTCGAGTTCGATCTCACCATCATGCGATAGGGTGACGTGCTTCACGATGGCCAGCCCCAGCCCGGTTCCTCCGATTTCCCGGGACCGGGACTCGGACACCCGGTAGAACCGTTCGAAAATTCGATCCTGCTGGCGGGGTTCAATTCCAACCCCCGTGTCCTCCACGGCCAGCCGGACCTCTCCGTTGGACTCCCGAAGCGAAACCGTAATCCGTCCCCCTTCCGGGGTGTACTTGATCGCGTTGTCGACCAGGTTGGTGACCAGCTGTCGAAGGGCCGACGAGTCACCCTCGATGCTCATGTCTTCATCGGGCAGGTTCAACTCCAGTTCGAGGTCCTTCTCCCCCATGGTTTCCCGCAGCGGCGAAACCGATTCCCGGATCAGGTCGACCAGGTCGACCGGTACCTGCTCCAGCGGATCGTCCTCGGATTCAAGCCGTGAAATCGTGAGGAGGTCCTGCACCAGGTTGGTCATCCGCCGGTTCTGACGGTT
>CAYPTI010000124.1:0-5224 GCA_964413525.1 uncultured bacterium
TCCCCGTTTTCCACGAGTTCTTCCAGGTTCTGGTTGGTGGCGGCAAGGATCCGGACGTCGACGGAGACCGTTCGGTCACTTCCAAGGGGTTTGACTTCCTTCTGTTCGATCACACGGAGGAGTTTGGCCTGGAGGGATTGAGGCATGTCCCCGATTTCGTCCAGCAGGAGGCTTCCGCCGTCGGCGGCCAGAAACAACCCCTCCCGGTCCCCGGAGGCATCCGTGTAGGCTCCCTTCTTGTGTCCGAACAACTCGCTTTCCAGCAATTCGCGGGGAATGGCGCTGCAGTTGACCGTCAGAAGAGCCCCCTCCGCCCGCGGGCTGTGGTAGTGAAGGTAGCGGGCGAAGACTTCCTTCCCGACCCCGCTTTCACCGGTGATCAGAACCGGTTCGGGTCGGGGGGCGATCTGGGACGCAAGCCGGACCTGCCGATCCATCACCTGGCTGGCGTAGACCGGCTTGGTCGGTTTATCCCTCGGCTCCACGCTCCGGTGAATCTGTTGCTCAAGAATGTCAACCAGTTCCTGAGCCTCAAACGGTTTGCGAAGAAAGTCACTGGCTCCGGCCCGGAGGGCGTGAACCGCCTGATCCACGTCCCCGTAAGCGGTGATCAGGATCACCGGAAGATCCGGATCACGCGCCCGGAGACTGTCAAGCAACTCAAGACCGCTGTTCCCCGGCATCCGAATGTCGGAGACCACCGCCTGATACGAATCCCCCCGGAGGGCCGATTCGGCTTCTTCCGCCGTTCCGACCACCGTTGGTCGATATCCCGTCTCCTCCAGGGCCTCCTGTAAAAAATCTGCCATCATCTCGTCGTCTTCCGCCACCAGCACGCGGGGGGACGGTTCTTCCGAATTCATCGGCTTCGCCTCACCACCCAGGTGAGCATCCGTTCCTCGGTTCCCGACCTCCGGTGACTGAACATCGGAGGAGAACGTTCGGCCGTATCCTGAGGGAATCCTCGAAACGACAGGAGGGACCCCGCGCGACGGGCCTGCTCTCGGAGAGCCCGGGCAAGCGACAGTTCGTTGTCGGGGGACAGGATCCCCTTCCGGCGCAACTCGGTTCGGGACGCCTGAAAGGAATCCTCCAGCCGGTGGATCACGTCCTCGCCGATTTCGTACCGATCAGGGTGGATATGAACGCCGAGCACAACGTGAACGGGGGAGTTCAGCTTCCGAAGTGCGGTTGGGAGGATGTCCTTCACGAGGCCGCGCCAGCCCGCATGGAGAAGGCCGACTGATCGCGTCTTCGGTTCGTAAAGGATCACCGGTACGCAATCGGCCGTCCGGACCATCAACAGACAACCGGGACGGGACGTTACCAGTCCGTCAATGCCTGGGTAGAACGAATCCCCCGGAGCGTCGGCCGGGGCCAATCCGGAACCGTGTACCTGTTCGGGTACATGGACGGAACGACCGGGCAAAAATTGAGCCAGCTGGAGAGGAACATCGGCTCCCTTGCACGGGAACGACCGTCCGGTCAGGGCTGTGGTTTGGCCGAGGAGAATCCCCGGCCAGGGTTCCGACTCAAGGGTGGTCCAGGATCCCCGGTTCCGAACTCGCGGAACCAGGGGATCCGGAACCGGTAGAACGTCAGACTTCAATAATCCGGGAATCCTGGCCTTCTTCGATTCCCTCCTGGATGACTTCGTTCACCTGTTTCATAATCTTTTCAAAGTTCTGCTGGGCGGCGATGTACTTCTGAAACGCCGGCTTCGATTCAAGCTCTTCCATTTTCTCCTGAAGCTCACGCTGTTCGTCCTGGGAGACATCCTCACCGGAGCGCGCTCGCTGGAGCAAATCCTGTTCTTCTCGCTGCAGCGTCTCAAACAACTCCCGGGTTTCCTCGTCGTCCTGGATGGCTTGTTGAGCCTGATCGAGAGCTTTGGCGGCGTCGGTCTGTCCGATGGCACGTCCCAATTTTCTCGCTCGCTCCTCAAGTTTTTCCTCGTTCAATTCCATGGTATTCCTCCTGAAAAGGATATAGGGTGAACAAGTAACTTACCATCAGCCCGTCCTTACCGTCAAAGCTACCGATGAAGTCCCCCCGACCAATCGGCGGAGATCCCGGATCCGTCCGTCACGGCGGTGAAGGGCCTCGTTGGTTCGTTTCCGTTTATGAACGAGCTTCAGCTGTGGTACGTTGTCAGCATAGAATTCGACGATCCGCTCCCGGAGAAAGGATGAATTTCCTTGAGTGAACTGGTTATCGAGAACATTGCTCACCTGATCACCGAGGTCGGCAAACCGGCGGAACAGAACGTAAGTCTCCGGATTGAGGACAACCGGATCAGTGAGGTCCGAGATGAAGTCCCCCCTGGCTGGACCCCCGATCGCACCATCGACGGGTCCAACCTCCTCGTGATGCCCGGACTGGTGAACACCCACCATCACTTCTACCAGACCCTGAATCGATGTGTGCCCGCGGTCCAGAACGCCAAACTCTTCGACTGGCTTACCTACCTGTACGAAATCTGGAAGTTCCTCACCCCCGAAATGTCCAAAATCAGCGCTCAGGTGGCCGCCACCGAACTGATCATGTCCGGCTGCACGACGGCGGTTGACCACTTCTACGTCTTCCCCGACGGGTACGGTGAAGAGGTCTTCGAGGCGGAGGTGGAAGGGGTCCGGGAGACCGGGCTTCGGTTCCACCCCACCCGGGGAAGCATGTCGCTTTCCAAGGAAGACGGGGGTCTGCCCCCTGACAGCGTCGTTCAGGACGAAGACACCATCCTCCGACACACCGAGCAGATGATCGAGACGTACCATGACCCCGATCCCTACAGTATGCTCCGGATCGTGGTGGCTCCCTGTTCTCCCTTCTCGGTTACGGATTCGCTCATGAGGGAAAGCAAGCAATTGGGGGAACAGTACGAGAACGTCAGTTTCCACACCCACCTGGCCGAAACGCTCGACGAAGAACGGTTCTGCATCGAGACCACCGGCAAACGCCCCTTCCGATACATGGAGGAACTGAACTGGATGGACGAGTCCTGCTTCTTCGCCCACTCGGTTCACCTCAACGAGGACGAAGTTCGCCGGATGGCCGACGCCGGGGCCGGGATGAGCCATTGCCCCACCTCCAACATGAAGCTCGGATCGGGGATGGCTCCCGTCGTCAACATGCTGGAAGCCGGGGTGAACGTCAGCCTCGGCGTGGACGGTTCGGCCTCCAACGACAGCTCCCACATGCTGGCCGAAGCGCGCCAGGCACTGCTGCTGCAGCGGATCAACTACGACGAGGAATCCATCGGTCCCGTGGACGTCCTCCGGGCCGGCACCGTCGGGGGCGCCCGGGCCATCGGTCGGGACGATATCGGGACACTTCAACCCGGGCAGGCCGCCGATCTGATCGGAATTAACCTTCAAAACCTTGACTTCGCCGGTGGTCTCCACGATCCGCTCGCGGCAACCGTACTGTGTCATCCACCAACGGTCGACTGGTCCATCATCAACGGAACGGTCGTAGTCGAAGACGGGGACTTCCTCCCCCTGGACGTGGACTCCCTGGTCCGGGATCAGAACCGACTGGCCGAAGAACAGATCGCTCAACTTACCTGATGGCGTATCTCCTGGCGCTCGACCAGGGTACCACCAGTTCCCGGGCCATCGTGTTCGACAACCGGGCCCGACCGGTCGGTAGCCACCAGGTGGAGTTCGAGCAACATTTCCCCCAGCCCGGTTGGGTGGAACATGACCCGGAAGACCTCTGGCGCTCTCAGATCGATGCTGCCCGGGGAGCCATCGAACGATCCCCCGTCGGGATCTCCGACCTATCCTGCATCGGGATCACCAACCAGCGTGAAACCACACTCGTATGGGACCGGAACTCAGGTGAACCCCTTCACAACGCCATCGTATGGCAGGATCGACGAACCACCAGGGCCGTCGAACGGTTCCGGGAACAGGGGCTTGAATCGGAGATTCACCGCAGGACGGGTCTGGTGCTGGATCCCTATTTTTCAGCCAGCAAACTCCAGTGGATTCTTGATTAAAATACCGAACGCGCGTGAACGAGCCCGGGAGGGGAAGGTCCTCTTCGGGACCGTGGACAGCTGGTTGGTCTGGAAGTTAACCAACGGTGAAACCCACGTGACCGACGCCAGCAACGCCTCCCGGACCATGTTATTCAACCTTGATTCCGGAGACTGGGATCCCCGGATGCTGGAGCTGTTTGAAATCCCCCGTCCGATGCTTCCCACCGTGACGGAATCCGCGGGAGACATCGCGACAACCGATCCCGACGTGTTCGGCCAGCCGGTTCCGATCACCGGCCTGATCGGAGATCAGCAGGCATCCCTGTTTGGTCAGCGATGCACGGACGAAGGCATGACCAAAACCACCTACGGCACGGGCTGTTTTATGCTGATGAACGTCGGAATTCAACCCGGTGAGTCCAGCAACCGGCTTCTATCCACCGTTGGTTGGAAACTTGACGGGGAAACAACCTATGCGCTTGAAGGCAGCGTGTTCATGGGCGGGGCCGTCGTCCAGTGGCTCCGCGACAAATTGAAACTATTCCAAAACACGGAGGACATTGAAGCCCTGGCCGGCTCCGTGGAAAACTCAGACGGTGTAATCATGGTGCCGGCCTTCACCGGGCTCGGGGCGCCCCACTGGGACGCGCGGGCCCGCGGTGCCCTTCTTGGAATGACCCGAGGCACCGATCGGGCGCATATTGCCCGGGCCGCCCTGGACGCCATAGCCCACCAGGTGGTCGATGTCCTCAGGGCCATGGAAGCCGACATTGACGCTTCCATTCCGGTGCTAAAAGCCGATGGAGGAGCGGCCGCGAACGACCTGCTCCTTCAGATCCAATCCAACCTTCTGAACGCTCGAATCGAACGTCCTCAATTGCTCGAAACCACCGCCCTCGGAAGTGCGTTGATGGCCGGGTACGGTGCCGGGATCTGGTCCTCTCAATCCGAACTCGACGAACTGGTCAAAGCGGACCGCGGATTTGAACCGCTCATGAACCGAAGCACTCGACAGCGGCGTCGAGCCCGCTGGGAGGAAGCCCTGGAACGGGCCAAAAACTGGGAGATCGAAGAGGATTAATCGTTGAAACAGGATGCGCTGAACCGCGACCGCATGCTCCGGGAAATCCACGATCGAACCGAACCCTGGGACGTGATCGTCATCGGAGGAGGCGCCACCGGGCTCGGCGTCGCCCTGGACGCCTGCACGCGGAACCTCGACACCCTCCTGCTCGAAAAAGG
>CAYPTI010000125.1:0-5159 GCA_964413525.1 uncultured bacterium
ACGGTCAACGTCCACAACCACTCCTACCAATCCCTGGGCCGGGGGCTGGCCGACGACCGAACGTTTGACGACTGGTGCGACGAGGGCATTTACTGGCTCTCCGAACAGCTCACGGAGGACGATATCTACACCGGGGCCCTGCTGGCGTTCGGCGAGATGCTCCGCTACGGGGTCACCGCCGTGTGCGACTTCTTCTACCTCCACCACGACAGCAACGATCCCTCCCGGCAGGTCATCCGGGCGGCCGAGGATCTCGGGATCCGGTGTCATCTGGCCCGGACCATGTACGATCGGTCCGGTGGCCTGGAGATGTACCGGGAGTCGGTCGACGAAGCGTTCGACCGGACCGATCGCCTCATCCGGGAATACGAGGATTCATCCACCGTCGACGTTTCGCCCGCCCCCCACAGTCCCCACGCCGCCTCCCCGGAGATGATCCGGGCCGGCCACGATCTCGCCCGGCGGCACGGCACCAACATGCACATCCACGTGGCCGAAGTGGAATCGGAGGTTCGGATGACCCGGGAGGAATACGGAGCAACACCAATGCGGTTCCTCGACGACCTGGGGGTGGTGGACGATTCCACGATCGCGGTGCACTGCGTCAACCTCGAACTGGAGGAGATCCGACTGATGGGGGAGAAGGGCGCTTCCCTGGCCTACTGCCCGTCCTCCAACATGTTCCTCGGGGACGGGGTCACCGACGTGCCCGCCTTCCTGGACGAAGATGTTCGGATCGGACTGGGGACCGACGGGGGCTGCAGCAACAACCGGACCAGCGTGCTGGAGGAGATGCGGATGACCGGCCTGTTGCAGAAGGCCAGCCGGCGGGACGGCACCGTGTGCCCGGCCGAAACCACCTTCGCCATGGGCACCCGCCGGGGGGCGGACATCCTGCAGGTGGACGGCGGCCGGATCCGGGAGGGATCGGTGGCCGATTTCTTCCTGGTCGACACGCAGGATCCGTCCATGCTGCCCCGGTTTAACCTGCTCAAGAACCTGGTCTATTCGCTCCAGCCCTCGGCCATCCAGGCGGTCTACGTTGGCGGGGAAGAGGTCGTGCGGGACGGGGAACTCACCCGGCTATCCGGGGAGTCCCTCCGCGAACGGGTCGAGGAGTTGACCGCGCGGCTGCGCTCAGCTCGCTGAAGTTCCCCCGGCGGACCGGTTTTCGACCACCACACCGCCATCCTTCACCACCGTGTCCACCAGATTGACCCCGAACCGGTGGATCACCATGCCGTGTTCGGGAACGTCCCAGACCACGATATCGGCCCGTTTTCCCTCCTCCAGGCTCCCGTACTCCTCCGATCGATCCAGGGCGTGAGCCCCTTCGATGGTGCTCATCTGCCAGATTTGTTCGTAGTCGAGACGGTACATCCGGGCCGCGATCTGCATCACCAGCTGAAGGGAGGGCGTTGGGCAGGAGCCGGGGTTGTAGTCGGCCGATAACGCCAGTCGCATGCCGGACTCCACCATGTCCCGGACCTGCCGGGGCATGAACGGTTTCTCCGCTTCGGTCTGCGACCCGTTCTCCCAGCCCGGGATCATCTCCAGCATGTGGAAGGTCACCCCGGGCAGCAGGACGCCCGTCACCCCGGCATCGGCCATGCGTCGGATTCCCTCCCGGCTGGCGTAATCGAGGTGATCGGCCGAGGTCGCCTCCAGGTCGGCCGCCAATTCGGCTCCCTCGTAGGGTCCGGTCTGATCGGCGTGGACCTTCAACTTAAATCCCGCGTTCCGGGCTTCCCGCGCGATCCGTTCGCTTTCCTCCGCGGTGAACCCGATGGGATCGCAACAGACATCGCAGTACTCGGCGTACTCCCGGGCTTCCGGAAGCCACTCGATCACCCGGTCCACGTAGGCCGCCCGATCGGCTTCGTATTCTTCCGGCACCACGTGGGCTCCCAGGTAGGTCCCGACCACGTCGACGTCATGATCCAGTTCGTCGGCCACCCGGAGCAGGCGAAGTTCCGTCTCCCGGTTCAGTCCGTAGCCGCTCTTGGCTTCCGCCAGGGTCGTGCCGTGGCGGAGCATAATGTCGAGGTCGCGGGTCGCCTGGTCGTGAAGCTGGTCGTAGGAGGCCTTCCGGGTCCGGGAGACGGTGTACTGGATTCCTCCCTCCAGGGGCCGGTTCTCGGGTCGATCGGTCACCCGGTAACGGTATCCCTCGTGACGGGATCCGGCGTACACGAGATGAGAATGGGAGTCGACCAATCCGGGGGAGACGACCTTGCCCTCCGCGTTGATGGTTCGGCGGGCCTCGTATCGTTCGGTGAGTGCCTCGGTTGATCCCACGTCGAGGATCGCTCCGTCGTCCACCGCAACAGCACCGTTCTCGATGACGTTAAACGAGCCGCCCACCGGACCCTCGCCATCCCTCCGGCAGGGGATTAATTCGCTGGCCTGAGTGATCAGAAGATCAATCATCGCAGGAACGCTCCTTCATTACGAAAGTTCGCTCAGAAACAGATATTATCGGCACACGTCCGTGTCCGTGTGCAAATACAGTCCCCTCACATCATTCTCGGTCAGCCGATGTCTGACCGGTGCCAAAGGCACGACGTACGTCCCCGGGGTGATTTTTCTCCCCGGATCGAGTTCCTTATCCTGCGTCTATTCAGTCCGTTCGTGACGATTGGTGACTTTTGGTTGGTTCCGAGCCGGTGAAACCAAACCCGTTCGGAGACTGTATTTACACACGGTTCGGGTCCCAATCGTCCTCGGGTCGGACGCTCCGGATGCCGGTCTGCCGGGCGGTTGCCTGCGCCTGCTCGTACCCGGCGTCGGCGTAGCGAAGCACTCCGATTCCGGTGTCCCCGTCAAACACCCGGTTCAATCGCTCCGAGGCGGACTCCGATCCGTCCGCCACCACGGTGACCCCGGCACTCTTGTAATATCCGGCGTAGCCGCCTCCTCCCCCGTGAATGGCCACCAGGTCGGCCCCGGACCCCGAGTTCAGCAGGGCGTTCAACAGAGGCCAGTCCGCCACCGCGTCGGTCCCGTCCTTCATGTTTTCGGTCTCCCGCAGGGGCTGGCAGACTCCGCCCGCGTCGAGGTGGTCCCGGGTAAAGACCACCGGGCCCGACAGATCCCCGCTGCGGACGGCCCGGTTGACCCGGTCCGCGAGCCGGGACCGTTCCCCGTGGCCCAGCCAGGCAATCCGGGCCGGCAACCCCTGGTGCTTGAGGTGTTGTTGGGCCAGCGGAATCCAGTCCCCGATCAGCTCGTTATCAGAAAATTCCTCCAGCAGTAACCGGTCGATGAATTCAATGTCCCCGGAGTCGCCGGTCAGGGCAACCCACCGGAAGGGCCCCTTGCCCTCACAGAACAGCGGCCGGATGTAGGCCTCGGTGAAAATCGGGATGGACATCGCTTCCTCCAGTCCGGCCTCCCGCGCCTGGGCCCGGATGTTGTTGCCGTATTCAAAAACGACGGATCCCTGGTCCTTCCAGGCCAGCATGGTCCGAACGTGTTTTTCGATCGATTCCCGAGCCCGGCGGCGCAGGTCGTCGGAGTCCTCCTCCCGCAGTCGGAACCATTCCTCCACCGAGGCACCCTCCGGACAGTACCCGTACTTGAGATCGTGGGCGGAGGTCTGGTCGGTGACCACGTCGGGGACGACCCCTCGCTCCCTCAGCTCGGGCAGCACCTCGGCGGCGTTCCCAAGCAGCCCGATGGACGTCGGTTTGCCGGCGTTTTGGGCCTGCCGGACCCAGATCAGCGCTTCGTCCAGGTCGTCCGTGCTCCGTTCGAGGTAGCCCGTTTCGATTCGTTTTTGGATTCGGTCCGGGTTGACTTCAACGCATAACCCCACCCCGTCGTTCATGGTCACGGCCAGGGGCTGGGCCCCGCCCATGCCGCCGAGGCCGGCGGTGACGACCAGCCGACCCTCCAGGGTTCCTCCGAAATGCTGAGCGGCCACCTCGGCGAAGGTCTGGTAGGTGCCCTGGATGATTCCCTGGGATCCGATGTACTGCCAGTCGCCCGCGGTGTAGCCGCCCCACATGATCTGATCCCGATCCTCCAGCTCGTAAAAATGGTCCTCCCGGGCCCACCGACCCACGAGGTTGCTGGTGGCCATCAGGACCAGCGGGGAGGAGGGACTGGTTGAAAACACCCCGATCGGTTTGCCGGACTGGATCACGAGGGTTTCCTCCGGCTTGAGGTCCAGCAGAACCTCCCGGGTTCGTTCGTAGCTGTCCCAGTTTCGGGCGGCTTTGCCCAGGCTGCCGTAAATGACCAGATTTTCCGGATCTTCGCCGTTTTCGATCGTGTTTTCGAGCATCCGTAGCAGACCTTCCTGACGCCAGCCCCGGCAGCGCAGGTCCGTCCCCCGCTCGGCCCGCACGGTTTTTCGCTCAGGACTCACGGTCAAATTCCTCGATCAACCCGACCGTGCACCGGGCGGTGTTCACCAGGTTCTCAACGCTGATGTGTTCGTCAAAGGAATGGATGTCCCGGAACCCCAGCCCCATGGTGAAGCAGAGCAGGCCGTGCTGATTGAAGATGTTGGTGTCGGCCCCGCCCAGGGTTTCGGTGAAGTACGGATCCACGCCGATTTTCTCCATCGACCGGACCGCCACCCGAACGTGCGAGTGATCCTCGGGGACGTCGAACCCCCGGTATTTTTCCTCCTCCCGACAGGAGACCGTGCCTCCCCGGGATCGGGCGGCGTCCTCGACGGCCTGTTTCATGTGCTCGACCTGGGCCTGCAAATTCTCCTCGACGAGGGAACGGACTTCCCCCACCATGCTTACGTGTTCCGGAATAATCGAGGCCAGTTCCCCCCCGCCGATCCGTCCAAGGTTCGCGTGGGTGACGTCGTCCACCTTGCCGAGCTTCATCTGGGTCACGGCGTCGGCCGCGATCTGAATGGCGCTGATCCCGTCCTCCGGAGCCAACCCCACGTGGGAGGGTTTCCCCTCGACGTCCCACCAGAGCTTGCGTCCGTAGGGACCCCGCAGGATAATCTGACCCACGTCCCCGCTGCTGTCGAAGATGAACCCCCGTTCCGACCGGATCCTTGAAAAATCCATCGCCCGGGCACCCAGCAGTCCTTCCTGTTCCCGGACCGTGAGCACCAGTTCGATGGGCCCGCACCGGCCTCCGTGGTCCTGGATCACCCGGATGGCCTCCAGGTAGGCGGCCAGGGCGGC
>CAYPTI010000126.1:0-5113 GCA_964413525.1 uncultured bacterium
TGGAACGAAGCCCGGCAGGGATACCTCACCTCCATTCCCGAGGGGGTGGTCATCCAGCGGCTTGTTATTCAGGACGGAACGGCGGAGGTGGGGTTGAACGAGCAACTTGAGGAGGGGGTGGCCGGTTCATGTCGGGTACGGGCGATTCGCTCACAGATAGAGAACACCCTGCGGCAGTTTCAGTCGGTTGATTCCGTCGTGATTTCAGTAGACGGACGAATCGATGAAATTCTTCAGCCGTAACTCCAATCTCCACAACTCGTAGCCCTGATATTTCTACGATCAATTTATGCTGCGATTTCCTGTGTTCACACCCTGAAGAATATCCGTCCGGAAGACCAGCAGTACTTTCGAGATACCATTGTTCTTTTGCTCCTGAGACAAAATGACCTAGACTTCTTTGATCCGGTTCGGAGTCAAAACATGGAGTAACGCCCCAATTGTTTTCCTGAATAATTGGAGTTGACGGGACGAATCCATCGTTCCGGATGGGGATTACAAATTTTCGGTTAAAAGACTTCCTCTTTTCTAACCGGAAATTGAAGGCTAAATACCCTGGACTACTACGGGTTTTTCGTCTGCTGATTGCGTAAAAACGTCATTTTTCAAAAGGGGTCGATCCTTGAACAAGAAGTCTTGGTGGAAGCTTAAACGAACCTGGTTACTGGCATCGTTGGCGGGTCTCATTCTGGTCTACCTGCTGGCAATGTATTTTGTGTTGCCGGGGATCATTCAGGGTCAGATCGTCCAGTACACGGAGGACGATCTGGGGCTTGAACCCGTTTCCGCGGGGGAAGTCACCGTTGATCCCTTCACGTACGAGATAACCGTGGAAGAGGCTCAGTTTAACCGGCTTGACCAGGAAATCCTCGGGTTCGAGATGGTGTCGGTTGATTTCGAGCCACTCAGTTCTCTGCTCAGCTGGACGTGGACCGTCGATCGGCTGCAGGTGGTTTCCCCCCGTGTTCACCTTCGACTCGACGACGAGAACCGGTTGAACTGGCAATCCGTTCTGGAACGAGTTCAGTCCGGTGATGATTCGTCGGGGGAGGGACAGCCCCGGTCCATATATCTCGATTCCTTACGAGTGAGCGGGGGAACCCTGACCTGGTCGGATCGGACTCGGGACCCGGAGGCGAACCTCTCCTTGGACTCCCTTGCACTCCAGTCGGATTCCATTCGCTGGCCGGCCGAGGAGCCCTACTCCCTGCAGGTGAACGGACGGTTGGGAGACACCGGAGAGGTTGATGTGACCACCCGGTGGAAACCGGGGGGTGAGCCCCTGACGGCTCAGATTGACCTCAACAACGTCCCCCTCACCCTCGGGAACGATTATTTTTCCCGGCTGGTCCGTGGCCGGTGGGAGACCGGTCAACTTTCCCTGGAAGGCCGGGCCGAGGTGGGGATCGAGGATTCTGCCATGTCGCTTGAATCGTCCCTTCAGGTCGACGATGCGTCCATGGTCGACGATCAGGGGACCGGGGTTCTTTCGTGGGAGGAGATTTCGGTGGATACGTTCGGGCTGAACATGGCCGACCGGTCCGTACGGGTTGAAGGCATTCGAGTTGATAGACCGTTCGTGGAGGTGTTTATCGGCGAGGGGTATCGGACCAATCTCGGTGCGCTGGTCCGGTCGGACACAGAACCGCAAAACGGGGCTGAATCGACCGAGGGGGAAGAAGCGAGTCCCTGGCAGGTCTCACTGGGGCCGACCTCGATCCATTCGGCCAGGGTGAACTTTCGGGATGAGAACGTCCCGGGTGGGTTCAGTTCGGAGATTCACGACCTGGACGGAACCATCGGCCGCCTGCGTTCGGAGGGGGGTGACACCATCACCGTTGAGCTGGAGGGGGAAGCGGATCAGCAGACCCGGGTCGCCGTGAACGGAATGCTGAATCCGTTTCAGGCAAGCAATAACCTGGATATGGAGGTGGATTTTCAAAATGTGCCGATAACCACCCTTTCTCCCTACACGGTGAAGTTTGTCGGGTACCGCGTTGACCAGGGAACGCTTCGATTGCGACTGAATTACCAAATCGTGAATCGGGCTCTTACGGGGTCCAATCACGTTGTGATTGAACAGTTTCTTATTGGGGAAAAAGTTTCCGAGGATTCGTTATTTGATTACCCGGTCGATCTCATCGTGGCCCTCCTTAAGGACAAAAACGGAGTCATCGACCTTGAGATTCCGGTTTCCGGGGAAGTCGATAACCTCACGGTCGATCTCGGGCAGGTGATTCGTCAGGCCGTTTCCCGGATGTTCAGCAGCATTGTGTCGGCTCCGTTCCAGTTCCTTTCGAACCTGGTTGGAACCGACCCCGAGCAGCTGCGCACCATCGAGTTTCAACCGGGAACGCCGTCGCTGAGTCCGGAGGGGGAGGAAACGGTTCGTTTGATGGCTCGAGCACTGAATGAGCGTCCCCGGCTCGGGCTTGAAATTCAACCCATTTGGACGAGTTTTGACCGAACGATTCTGGCTCGTCAAGAGGTCGACGGCCGGATTGAGCAGGCGGGCGGTCGTCCCGACGATCTGACCGACTCCGTTTCGGTCCTTGAGCGGCTATACGTTGAAGCGTATTCCCGGGAATCCCAGCGGGATCTGCGCAATGAGCACTCGCAGGAAGAATCGGGAGAATTCTCCGAACCCTCAAATCGAGCAGCCTACGTCGAGGCTCTCTATACCGGACTCGTCGACCAGGTCGAGATTGAGGACGAAACGCTGGTTCAGCTGGCTCAAACCCGGGCCCGGACCGTGCGGAACGAATTCAATTCACAGGGCATTTCCACGGAACGGATCGTGATCCTGAACCCCCGGGAGGCGGATCCCTCCCCCGGGAAATGGGTCGAATTCCCGCTGTCATTAGAGGTTCCTGAGGGCTCCTCGTAAAACGATATCGGTTCAACTACCGCTACCGCGTTCTGAACGCTTTATCGGGTGGGGGTCGTCTCCCGACGAGGTCTACAAGGGAGATTTTCTGCTCAGGACCTGATTAATCGCCCTTCGTCTCATTGACCTCCACGTGTCGCTCAACAGGTGTCAGGCAGTTCGGTTAAACAGGGCGTCGTCCCACGGTTGACGATGTCCGGGGACGAACCACGGGAAGACATACGGGCTTCCGGGGCCACGAAGCGTTTAAAACTCCACCGGATTATCTTATACAATCCTACTAGACTTGAGGTGGAAATAGCTCTCGGGAGGCATTCGGTTGAAACTTTCCTCCAGTGATTTTGTTCCGGTAACGCTTTATGGACCCTCGGCTCGCCGACTGGATTCTCCTTCTTCGACGCTCCAAAATACCTTCGAGGATCCTTCGTCATCCCCGTGACCGCGACCGGCTCCACCATCGCCCTCCTGCTTGTGGAGGACAACCCCCGGGACGTGGATCTGTTTCGGGAGTACCTCAGTCCGACCGGGCAGACGGAGTACACGCTTTCCCACGCTCCTTCGTTGTCCGGAGCCAGGGGACACCTGAACAGCGACTCGTTCGACCTGGTGATGCTGGACCTGGACCTGAAGGACTCGGAGGGCATCTCGACGTTCAAAACGTTGCATGAAGGATATCCGGACATTCCGATTGTGATCTTGACGGGCCGGGAAGACGAGGAACTGGCGTCCCGGGCCCTCACGCTGGGCGCCCAGGATTACCTGATGAAAAATGAACTCAACACACACTGGCTCAACAAGGCCATCGAGTACGCGATCGAACGGCATAAGTCGGAACGACGCTACCGAACCGTGTTCAAGGACGCCCGGGATCCGATCTTTATCGAAAGCATGGACGACGAGATCCTCGACGCCAACCAGGCCGCCTGTGAGTTGCTCGGCTACGAACGGGAAGAATTGCTCTCGTTGTCCGTGCAGGACATCGTCGCGCCGGAAAAGTTGTCCGAATCTGGAGATTCGTACGTTGAGCATGAAGCGGAGAAGCATCGCAGGGAACAATTTGAGAGCGTCGACCTCCACAAGGACGGGACGCGAATCCCGGTGGAGGTAAGTACGGCTCCAATCACCTATCGAGGTCAGCCGGCCTACCTTACCTTTGTCCGCGACATCACGGATCGAAAGCGAGCCGAACAGGCTCTGAAAGAAAGCGAACAGCGGTTCCGCCAGCTGGCCGAGAACATCGAGGCGGTCTTCTGGATGCGGGATCCCGAGACGAACGAGATTCTGTACGTGAGTCCTACGTACGAGGATATCTGGGAAAAGTCCGTATCGTCGCTGTTGGACAACCCCGAAGACTGGCTCGAATCAATCCATCCCGACGATCGGGAACGGATTTTCAATGAATTAACGACCCAGAACGATACGGCCCATGACGTCGAATACCGGATCGTGACGGACACCGACGAGGTTCGATGGATTCACGACATGGCCTTTCCGGTGCAAGACGACCGGGGCGAGGTCTATCGCGTGGTCGGGGTGGCCCAGGACATTACCGAGGAAAAGGAACGGGCCCGCCGGTATCAGGCGATCTTCAACCAGACCTACCAGTTCACGGGCTTGCTGGAACCGGACGGCACCTTCCTTGAAGTGAACGACTCCGCGCTTGAGTTTGGGGGAGTGAGTCGGGAGGAGGTCCTCGGGAAGAAGATCTGGAACACGCCGTGGTATCAGGTATCCGAGGAAACCCGGCGGCGGACCCGTGAGGATGTTCAGCGGGCGGCCGAGGGGGAGTTTGTCCGCCGCGAACGGGAGCTTCAGGGGGCCGAGGGGACCGTCATGATTGATTTTTCGATCCGGCCGATAACAGACGAGAGCGGTGAGGTCGTCCTGCTGGTTCCGGAGGGCCGGGACATTACCGAACTCAAACAACGGGAACAGGAACTCCGGGAGGCCAATCGGGCCAAGGACCGGTTGATGCAGGAGATCCACCACCGGGTTAAAAACAACTTCCAGCTCGCTTCCTCCATGCTGGGCCTCCAGCGGCGGGCCACCGACAACGAGGAGGTCCGACAAATCCTGGACGACGTCCAGGGTCGGATCCAGTCCATGGTCTCACTCCACCGGATGCTCTACCAGCAGGAGGACGTCGATAGCGTCCAAATGGACTCCTATCTCGCGACCATCGTCGACACCGTCCGGGATAACGTCCAGCGGGACGGTTCGACGGTA
>CAYPTI010000127.1:0-5108 GCA_964413525.1 uncultured bacterium
CGAAGTAATTGTCCTCCGGATCGGTGTACCCGCACTGACAGTCCTCCCGTTCGTGGCCGATGGCTTCGTCGTAGTTTCCCTGGATGACCTTGACGTCCCGATCCCGGAGAAGCTCGACGGAGCGGTCGGGATGCGGTCCGAACCCTCCAATGTCCCCCAGGCAGTAGGTTTCCTCGACCCCGAGGGATTGGAAGGTGTCGATGGTTTGCTCGAGGGCGAGATGGTTGTTGTACACACCGCCGAAGAACCCAAACCGGACCGCTTCGCTCATTCGGACTCCCGTCCCGAGGGTTCGGTGGCCGGCATGTTGGAGCACAATTTTCCGAACCGATAGCAGCTGTAGCAGGCGTCGAATCCAAGGCTCACGGGCTGCAGGGATTCTTCCAGCGTGTCGCCGAGCCGGGCTTCCGAGTGCAGGACCAGGATTGGACAGGCCCAGACGCCTCGTTCGGTCACCAGCCGGGCGTCCGAACAGAGAAACTGCTCCACCTCGGCGTCCTTCATCATCGAGTGAGTGACCTTCTCCGTCGGATGGTAGGAACGGTCCCGGACCTCTTCCCGGCCGATCTTGAGCGAGGGAAGCAATTTGATCCGGGGGTGCTCGTACCCCACCGACCGCATCAGATCCTTGAATCCCGCGAGCATCTCCGGATCGTCTTGAACGTCCCAGGTCCGGGTCGCGGTAATGATGGGCAACAAACCCCGGTCCACCAGATCCCGCAGGCCCTGGACCGCGGCGTCAAAGCTTCCCTCGCCCCGGATGGCGTCGTTCGATTCGGCGTCGAACCCGTCCAGGCTGACCCGAATTTCGAGGCTGTACCGGGAGGTGCGGAACAGTTCCCCCAACCGATCGAGTTCGGGTTCGGTGAACGCGGTGCCGTTGGTGAGCACCGAGACCGGTCCGACTTCCAGGGTTTCTTCGATCAGATCGGTCATCCGTGGGTGGAGAAAGGGTTCCCCTCCGGTGAAATAGTACTCCCGGACCCCGAGTTCACGGGCTGTGTCGAGCGTTTCTCGAACGGTTTCGATTGACATCATGTCGAAGGTCCGGTTGTTGGGCCCGGATTCGTTGAAGCAGTGGTTGCAGCTCAGGTTGCACAGCGTTCCCGTGACCTGGAACCAGACGGTGTCCAGATCCTGCAGGGGGAGGCGCGGGGCCTCCTCCTCCGGGGACGTCGTGACCATGCCCTCGGGTCGGTCCTGAGTCCGGGGAAGAGACGGGTTCATCAGGTTTCTCGGTTCTCCCCCGAAGTCGACGAGAGCGTGAGATTTTGGAAGCAACCCCGGGCGGATTCCCCGGTGTCGTCGCTATCGACCATGATGGCCACCGAATGGACCGGCGGCGGTTCCTGGTCGGGGAAGGCCCGTTCGTACTGGTCGAGCAGGTTGACTTCTTCCCGCACCCATTCCCCGGCCTGCCCGTTACCGGACTGCAGAGCGATAAGTCGAGAGTGCTCGGTGTAGGCACTGGGAATTACCTCGCCGGCCTCCAGCCGGTTTGCCCAGACAAAGTTCAGGGATTGGCCGGGGATCTCCTGACCGTAGATGCTTTCAAACAGGCTCGCCCGCGTCCGCTCCCACCAGCCGAGTCGATCGTCCCGTTCAAAATTAACGTAAACGCGGGCGGCGTAGTCGTCTCCCTCCTTTACCCGGGCGTCCCCCGACTCCAGCACTCCGTCGATCCTCCACTCCCAGCTCAGGATCGGATGGTCCGTTAATTTCCCCGGAAACTCCTTAATCGTCCCCGAGGCGGAGGCATCGGCACGTCCGCAGACCATGGTTTCGTTTTCATGGAAGGTGTATTCCGTTGGACGGATATCGGGAAAGGTTACGTCCCGCCAGGATTCCCATTGCTCGGCCGAATCGAACCCGAGCGGAACCGTGGAGGCGATCCCCGGCACCGCCCGGCCGGACGAGAGAAGAACCAGACTCACCAGCAGGACGGTAACCAATGAAATTGTCCGACTCAGACCGTGGGTTGATCGGTTCACGGGTTGCCTCGCTTCCCGGGGGAAACCAGGGACCTGCGGGTCCCCGGTACGGCTTGGTTCGAGTTCGACCGGCAGCCGCTCAATCGTACCGTTTCGATCGGTTCGTTCGAACGGCGGATTTTCGCAACCTCACGGGCCTTCGATCGGATCGTTCGTGGGTTCCGGTTTGTCGTTGATCTCCGGCTCAAGGGAACCGTCCCGGAACCGGCGAATCCAGCGGGGAATCATGGAAACCAGGATCAGCACGCCGGCCGCGGTGGCGACGAGGATCAGCGTTTCCAGCAAACCCGGGCTTCCGGCGAAGAGTTCTCGGCCGGCAAACCCGGCGTAAACGTAGGCCAGGGTCCCGGGGATCATGGTTACCGCGGTAACCCAGAAGTACACCCAGAAGTTGATCCGGGTTAACCCGTAGACGTAATTCTGCAGGGTATACGGAAAAATGGGGACCAGCCGGGTGATGGCCACGAACCGCCAGCCGTCCCGTTCGATACCGGTTTTGATCGTTAACAGGGTGTCGCCGGCTTTCGATTCCACCCAGTCCGCGGCAAGGTACCGGGCGATGAGAAACGCAATTCCCGCGGCCGTGGTGGCGGCGACAACCACGTACAGCGTCCCTCGTAGAGGCCCAAACAGGGCCCCGCCCGCCAGGGTCATGATGCTCCCGGGCATGAACGCCACGACCGAGCCGATGTAAATCACGATGAAGACAAAGGGAGCCAGCACCGGGTTGGCGTCCAGCCAGGGGCGCAGGTCCTGTTGGAACCAGTGGGCGAAGGAATCCCGGATCCCCAGGATCTCAAGCAGAACCACCAGGCCAACCAGACCCACCCCGACCAGGATGAGTTTCCAGTTGTTCCTCACGCCGTTCATGGTCGATTTCGTCCCGACCTGATAAGGGTCTGGCGGACGGAGGAGAGTGAGATGGGTTGAAGGCTCCGCCGGATTACCGGGTCCACTGGAGGTATTTCCTTGCGATTGTTGCCGGGAACCCGTCAAACAGGACGTCCCCGAAGTACTGGTCCACGGTCCGCTTCACCGCCTGGGAAAGGGTCGGGTACACGTGGATGGTGCCGGAGAGCCCGGCCGGAGAAATACCGTGCTGCATGGCGAGCACGTACTCATGAATCAATTCGCCGGCGGACGGACCCGCGATGTGGGCCCCGAGCAGGTCCATGCCGATAAGTTTGTCCCGGTAGATGAGCTTCACCAGGCCGTCGTTTTTGCCCTCGATCAGGGCCCGGTCCTGATCGGTGAACGGATACCGGAGCACCGTGATGTTCGTTTCCCCGTGTTCCTCAACCGCTGCTTGTTCGGTCATCCCGACCCGGGCCAGCTCGGGTTCGGTGTAGGTGCACCAGGGAACCACCCGGTAATCGGCCGTTCGGTTGTAAAACGGAATGGCTCCCGCCAGGATGTTTCCCACCACGATTCCCGCCTGGTACTCGGCCACGTGGGTGAAGGGATACAGCCCGGTCACGTCTCCCACCGCATAGACGTGGGATTGATTGGTCTCCATGCGGTCGTTCACCGGGATGCCCTCCCGCTCGTCGTGTTCGATCCCGGCCGCCTCCAGGTTCAGGTCCTGAACGTTGGGGGATCGACCGGTGGCTACGAGCAATTCGTCCGCCCGCAGGGACATGTCTTCATCACCCTGCCGGGTGTTCACGATGATTTCGTCCCCCCCCGGACGGACGGAGTTCGCACGAATCCCCGTCCGGATGTCCAAACCGTCCGCCTCCAGCAGATCGTGGATCCGGGAGGCCATTTCCTCGTCCTCCCTGGGCAGGATCTGATCGAGGGCTTCGAGGATCCGGACGTCGGTTCCCAGCCGGTGGAAGGTCTGACCGAGTTCCAGTCCAACGGGACCGCCCCCCACCACGATCATGGATTCGGGGAGTTCGTCCAGCCTCAGGGCCTCCTTGTTGGTCAGGTAGTCAACGTCATCGATGCCGTCGATCGGGGGCACGGCCGGGGAGGAACCGGTGGAGATCAGGAACCGTCGACCCGTAAGGTGTTCTCCGTTCAGCTCGAACGTGTGTTCATCCACAAAGTGACCCTCGCCGAACCGGACGTCCACCCCCATGTCCCGGAACCGCTCGGGATCGTCGTGTTCCTCGATGTGTTCGATCACGTCCCACATCCGATCCATGACGGCCTGGAAGTCAATTTCCGGATCGTAATCGGGGAGACCGTAGTCGCTGGCGTTGCGCATGTTGTTGGCGACCCGAGCGGTTTTGATCAGGGTTTTGGAGGGAACGCAGCCGAAGTAGAGGCAGTCCCCGCCCAGATTTCCTTCCTCTTTTTCAATCAGGCACACTTCGGCCCCCAGCTGAGCCAGGCCGCTGGCGGTCACCAGTCCCCCCACGCCTCCCCCGATAATGATCATGTCAAAATCCATCGTGACCATGATTGGTGACTCCTCCCATCCGGTTCGACGGAACCGAGACCGACCGCGGGGTCATCCGTTTGATCGGCTGTCCGGTTCCGGTTTCGTCGCCGTTTGGACCGCCCATTGAGGCAATCGGTTGGAACGGGGATTGGTCGAAATCCCTACCGAGGACCAGCGGCGTCCCGGACGGGACAATTCAACCCGGGAAGCTGAGTTATTCGACGATCAGTTCCGTGGTGATTTGAACACTGTCCCGGATGGACCGGGCGATCGGGCACCGATCGGCGTGCATGTCGTGAACTCGCTCCACCGTCTCCCGGTCGGCATCGTCCGCCTTAAGGTGATACTCGACGTGGATTCGCCTCACGACCAGCACTCCGTCCTCCGTTTCAATTTCGCCGGTGGCTTCGGACCATAGCTTCCCGTCGTCGGCCTCAATTTGACGCGCTTCCAGCGCGCCTCCGAAGGTTCCGGTGAGTCATCCGGCCGCCGCGGCGACGAGGTAATCGATCGTGGCGGTATGAGGGGGTTCCTTCTCCGGGTCGATCCCGTAGTGTTCGGCAATTTCGGAATGCACCCCGAAGGTCACCGGATCCTCCTTCCCCGGCAGATGAGCGGTGCGGATGGTTCCTTGCTTGCGGTCGACCCTCACGGTTGACTCGTACACCACGTTGTCGGACATTGATTGGCCTCCCTTGCCGGATGCTGTCTGGGTTGAACAAATTATA
>CAYPTI010000128.1:0-5022 GCA_964413525.1 uncultured bacterium
CACTGTTCGTCCAGGGAGACCAGCACGTCGTCCCAGAGCGTCGGATCGAGGATTTTGTATCCCCCGTCCTCGGTCGGTTTGGTCTTGGGCCCGTCTTCCTGAAAGTACTCCCAGAGGATCGGGTAATCGTCCAGCCGGTCCACCGAGTCAGCCACCCCGTCCCGCCGGAACCGTTCGGCCAGCCGGTTGTAGACTTCGGATTTGCCGCACCCGGGGATTCCCAGGAGAAACACGAAGCCGCCCTTACTCATTGCTCTCGACCGCCGTGGACTCAACGTACTCCCGGGGAACCGGCGCCTCCGGCTCGGTTTCCAGGTAGTTGGCGCCGAAGGAGCGAGGGAGCAATTCATCCAGATCCGCCACCTCGAACTCGCCCGCGGTATTGGCCATGATGACCGTCATGCCCGCGTTGAATTCGTTCATCACCTGTCGGCACGCTCCGCAGGGAGCCCCCACTCCCTTGTCCGTGTCGATCATGATCGCGATGGACGTGAACTCCCGCTCCCCCTCCGACACGGCCTTGAACATCGCCGTGCGTTCGGCGCAGTTCGTCAGTCCGTAGGAAGCGTTCTCCACGTTGCAACCCCGGTAGACGTTCCCCTCGGAGGTCAACAGCGCGGCACCCACACGAAAATTGCTGTACGGGGCATACGCACGTTCCATCGCTTCTCCCGCCTGATTCACGAGCTCCTGGTCCTCTCCTGACAATTCCTTCATCAAACTCACCTTTCCATGCAAGGTTCATCGTACGAGATGGATGTCGAGTTGATCCGGTCACCAACCCCTCCCGCCGGTCCCGATGGGCAACCCAACCGAACGGTCAGGTCGAGGGAATCTTTTCGGTCAACCGCATTTGTTCCACTTCGGTCGCAAAACTGGCCGCCACAGCCGAGCGAAGCAGAGGAAGCACGTCCTCCCGAACCAGGTCAAAGGTTTTCACGGCCAGACGGAATTCCCGGTTGATGTCCGTGTTTGAGACCCGAGGGTCATCCGTGTTGAGGGTGACCTCGAGGCCCCGGTTCAAGAAGTCCCGAAACGGGTGTTCCGTCAGGGAGGACACGGATTGAGTCTGCAGGTTGCTGGTCAGACAGAGCTCGAGCGCAATGTGGTTCTCCTTGACCTTCTCCTGCAGGGCCTCGTCCTCCCTCAGGCTCACCGCGTGGCCAATCCGACTTGCACCGAGTTCGACCGCCTCCCGGACGTTGTCAGCGTCCGCCGCCTCCCCCGCGTGAATAGTCAGAGGCAGCCCGAGTTCTCGGGCCCTGGATAGGGCTCCGACGTGGGGGTCGGCGGAATACCGACGTTCGTCCCCGGCCAGGTCCACCCCGACCAGTCCTTCGGAACGGTATTCGGCGGCCAGATCCACCAGCCGGTCGCTCGCTTCCGCCGGGGTTCCCCTGTAAACGCAGACGATCAGGTTAATCGTAACATCATGCTGGCGCATTCCCCGGTTCAATCCGTCAAGGACCGCGTCGATATGCTCCCGCATGGTTGACCCCTCCTCCGTCAGCAGCACGGGAGCAAACCGGGTCTCGGCGTACACAACCCCCTGTTCCTCCAGGTCCTCACACAGTTCCCGGGCGATTCGCTCCATCGCCAAGGGCTCCTGGAGCAGGGGATAAAACACCTCAAAACAGGACAGAAAGTCACTCAGGTTGCGGCAGTCGGGCCGGACCTGAACGAACTGGTTGAGTTCCTCCACCGAGCCGGCCGGAAGGTCCTTCCCCTGCTCGTCGGCCAACTCCAGCATCGTTTCGGTTCGAATCGCTCCGTCCAGGTGATGGTGCAGGTCCAGTTTGGGGAGCTCGTCCACCCAGGTGAGATCGGTCATAACCGACTCTTATCCGTCCGGTCCGTACGCCCCATCGGGAAGCAGCAGCTCCAGACGGCGGAGGGTCCGTTCGGGGACCGCCTCCGGCGGGGTGATGAGGGACCCCTCCAGGGCCGATCCACAGGGACAGTCCCGGTCCTCCCGGAACAGGATCGGGATCAACCACTCGACGACGGCCCGGGCCTTCCCCTGAGTTTTCTGCAGCATCTGAATGATCTGTTCGGTTTCCGCCGTGGCTGACTCCCCCTTCCAGGCATCGTAATCCGTCACCATGGTAAGGGAGGCGTAGCACAGTTCCGCTTCCCGGGCGAGCCTGGCTTCGGGGCCCACGGTCATCCCGATCAGGTCACCCCCCTCCTTCCGGTACCGTTCGGACTCGGCCTGAGACGAAAACTGCGGACCTCCGATGGTCACGTAGGACCCTCCGACCGGGACGTCCCTTGGAGCCTCCCGTTCCCGAAAAACCTGCAGCATCTGGGGACAGAACGGGTTCGCAACGGAGACGTGAGCGACCAGCCCCTCTCCGAAGAAACTCGCGGGTTGAGACCGGGTGTGATCGATCAGTTGATCCGGAACCGCCAGCTCCCCGGGATGGACGGACTCCCGGAGACTTCCCACCGCACTGATGCCCAGGACCCGGCGGGCCCCGGCCCGTTTTAAGGCATACAGGTTGGCCCGGACCGGTACCTCCGAGGGAAGCAGTTCGTGGTTGGGACCGTGCCGGGACAGGAACACCACCGGGATGCCGTCCAGTTCGCCCTGGACGAGGGGAGCCGAAGGAGCGCCGAACGGGGTATCGACCCGTTCCCGGCGCCGGATGGTGACCGAATCGAGGTCGGTAAACCCGGTGCCACCCAGGATCGCGATCCGGGGGTCCGGCAAGCTCATCGGGCTATCCGGACCGCCCGGCCAACTCGGTTACCACGCTACGTACAAGCGGCTTGAACTCTCGTTTGGCCCGCTCGGTGGTCTCGATGACTTCCTCGTGGCTGAGCGGTTGATCCAGCACCCCCGCGGCCATGTTGGTGACGCAGGAGATCCCCAGGACATCCAGACCGGCGTGGTTCGCCGCGATGACCTCGGGGACGGTCGACATCCCGCAGAGATCGGCTCCGATGGTCCGGTACATGTTCACCTCGGCGGGCGTCTCGTAGGTCGGGCCGGCCGAGGCCACGTAGATCCCTTCCCGCAGTCGAATGTTGTGGTCCGGCGCACAGGAATGGGCCAGTTCCCGGAGGTCCGGATCGTAGGCGTAGGTCATGTCCACGAACCGGGGACCCACCTTCGGGTCGTTGTCGCCCCGCAGCGGATTGGCGCCCAGAAAATTCACGTGATCCTTCAGCAGGACCAGATCCCCCACCTCGTACTCTTCGTTAACGGCCCCGCTCGCGTTGGTGACCAGCATCGTGTGGATGCCCAGCCGGGGCATCAGCTGGACCGGGAAGACCAGCCGGTCAATGTCGTGTCCCTCATAGTAGTGATACCGACCGTTCATCAGGTACACGGGCACTCCGTCGAGCGTGCCCAGCACCAGTTCCCCGGCATGACCCTCCACGTTCGACTCCAGAAACCCCGGAATGTCGTCGTAGGGAAGTCGGACGGCCTCCTCGACCTCCGTTCCGAGTTCGCCAAGACCGGACCCGAGGATCAACCCGATTTCAGGTTCAATCTCCGTCCGGTCCTCCAGGAAACCACGGGCTTCTTCGAGTTCCTCGGACCGACTCATGCCAGAGTAACCTCCACGTGTTGTTCCTCCACATCCTCGGAGTACGGCAACAGGTTCGTTTCGTGCGGTTCGCCGTCCGGAAGGATCTGCTCCACCCCGGATTCCCCGTCTCCTTCCTGCCGGATGTCCACGGACCGTCCCGTTCGGTGGAGAAACCGCCGGAAACTCCGTCGGGCGGGAAGTGTTTGTACCGGCGGAGGAACGAATGGGAGGAAAGTTTGTCGGTTAACGGTTCGGATCAATGCTCCCGGTTGATGTCCCCGAAAACAGCGTTGCCTTCCTCGTCGTCCCCGACGTATCGGCCCCGGTACTCCTTGCTGAAGGAATGCGGGATGATGACGCGGGCTTTCTTGTCGAGAAATCCCTGATCCAGCGGCGGATCGATCTCCACGTGCAGTCGGCCCTGCCGGTTTCCACGGTACGCTCCGACGAACTCGATGGGTCCCTCGTCAGGAGCGGCCATGTCGTCTTCCTCGGCCCACTGGTGTCCGGGAAACCGAACCAGCGCCTGTTTGGCTTGTGCCACGGGGATGCTCCTTCCGTGATGGTCGTCAGGCAAGCGAAGCTCAGTATCTCGTTCGATCCCCCCGCCGTCCAGAGGTCGGAATGAATTCGGTCCGTTCCCTCTCCCCGGACTCGATTCCTTCGTGCCGGGGAACTCCGGAAGATGGCCAATCGACGCCGGGAACTTCCCCGGTCGGGCTCGACGCGGTACCATCGAGCTTTCGCTCGGCAACCTACGTACCGAAATCTCACCTGGAACCCACGTCAGGGATTGATCAACCATGATTGAACGACGGTCCATGATTGATGAGGTCGCGGAACTGGCCCGGCAGACCGGCGAGGCGGTTATGGAGATTTACCGATCCGATGACTTCGACGTGAAGACGAAGGAAGATGATCGCGAATCCCCGGTGACCCGGGCGGACGAACAGGCCCACCGGATGCTGGTGGCCGGGCTGGAAGAAATCACCCCACACGTCCCCGTTATCTCCGAGGAGGCCGACAACCTGCTTCCGGCCGAGCAGCGCCGGGAATTGTCCCGGTTCTGGCTGGTGGATCCGCTCGACGGGACCCGGGAATTCGTGAACCGTCGGGATGAGTTCACCGTTAACCTCGGCCTGATCAATCAGGGGATTCCCGTCGCCGGGGTCGTCCATGCTCCCGCCCTGTCACAGACGTTCTGGACCGACGGTCGAGACCTGCAGGCCCGGGGCCTCGATTCCAACCTCGGCGTATCCGATCGCTCTTCCCTCGACCGGGCTCGACTGATCACCAGCCGGTCCCACCTGAGCGACGAACTCCAATCCCTGCTGGAGGACCTGACCGTTGCCGATCTCCGCCGCTGCGGAAGCAGCCTGAAGATCTGTCTGGTCGCCGTCGGGGAAGTCGACGTCTACTGCCGGTTCGGTCCCACCTGGGAGTGGGACACCGCCGCCGCCGACGCCGTCCTCCGGATGGCCGG
>CAYPTI010000129.1:0-4985 GCA_964413525.1 uncultured bacterium
GCCCTGGCGGGCGTGGCCATCGCGCCGTCGCCGTCGGACGCCCAGGAAGAAGTGACCATTCGCTATTCGTTCTTTGCCCCGCCCTGGACGTTCCCCGGGATGCAAATGCAGGAATGGTCCCGGGAACTTGAAAAACGAGTGGAACGCAGAACCGACGGAGACATCCAGGTCAACATGGAACTCCATCCCGGCGGCGACCTGCTTGGGGCCCCGGAGACCTATTCCGGGACACGATCCGGCATTACCGACGTCGGACTCGGCCTGACCACCTACGATCCGGGCGAATTCCCGCTTCTTTCGGCGTTCGCCCTGCCCCTGAAGATGCCCAACGCCACCGTCGCCAGTCAGGTGCTCTGGGACATTATTCAGGAGTACGAACCCGAGTCCCTGGAGGATTTCAAGGTTATTACGGCCTTTACCACCGAGCCGGCCTACATCCAGTCTCAGGATCCCGTGGAAACCATGGATGACCTTGAAGGGATGGAAATGCGGACCCGGGGAGCCTCCATTCCGATCGCGGAAGCACTGGGCATCTCGGCCACCGGCATGCCCATGCCCGAAGTTCCCGAAGCGCTGGAGCGTGGAATCATTGAAGGAAACATCACCTCCCGCGAAGTACTTCAGGACTTCCGGCTGGCCGAGTACCTGAATTACGTGGTGGATTACCCGACCGACGTCGGCGTCTTCGTCGCCGTCATGAACCAGCAGCGCTGGAACAGTCTCCCCCCGGAGGTCCAGAAGGCAATTGATGAAATGCGCCGGGAGATGGCCGTCTGGACGGGTGCCTACCACGACTTCATCAACGTCCGACAGGCCATGATGTGGTCCCGACAGAATCATGACCTGGAAGTCGTTGAACTCAGCGAGGAGCAACGCCAGCGGTGGGACGAAACCCTTCAGCCGGTGGTTGAAAACTGGGTCGACGAACACGAAGATCAGCTGCCCGCTCAGGAACTGGTCGATCGGATTCGTGAACTCCGGGACCATTACTCCGAGATCTGGACCATCCAGCTCGAGGAGTAGTAACGGAACCGAACCGGCGTTTACCTGAGTACCGGGACCGGCGCGGACGATCTCCGCGCCGGTCTTTTTTCTTTCCGGCTTCGGGCTTTCTTTTCCAACACTTCTTTCTATAGTGAGATGGAGATTTCTGTGTTTTTTCTGTGGTTGTGCGAAACGAGCCATACTTCAGGTCCGTCAGGGAGTCAGACCAAGCCATGAAGACCGTAAAAACCCTCATGGGCTGGCTTGATGCGGTCAACCAATTTCTCAACTCCGCCATGGGATTCGTGGCCGGACTCGGTCTCGTCGGAGTCATGCTGATCATGGTCGCTAACATGATCATGCGTGTGGTTTACCAGCCGATTGTTGGCACGTACGACTACGTCAGCTGGTCCGGAGTCATTGCCGTGGCCTTCGCCCTGGGCTACACCCAGCTCCAGCGGGAGCACGTTTCCGTCCAAATCCTACTGAATCAGCTTCCTCGTTCGATTTCCCGGTTCATCAAATCACTCGCCATGCTGGTGAGCGTTGGTTTTTTTGCCTGCCTCACCTGGTGGATGTTCGATCACGCCCGGTCCATGGCGGAGTCCGGGGCCAGTTCCCCGACCCTCGGCGTCGCCCAGTATCCGTTTGTCTACCTGGTCACCCTTTCATTTCTGGGCATGACCCTGGCGCTGGCGGTGGATTTTCTCCGGGACGGAATGATCGCCCTGGGGTATGAGGTTCCGGAAGAAGCCGAGGAAGACGACACCTCCTGGGCCACCGCCGGTCCGAGTGAGGAGTCCGAATAATGTCCGGAAGCATGGTCGCCCTCTGGGGGATTGTTTTTCTCCTTGTCCTGATGATCGTCGGGTTGCCGATCAGCATTTCCATGTTGCTGGCCAGCTTTGCGGGATTGGCGTACATTATTGACCCGACGGCGGCCTCTTCCCTGACGGTCAGTACCCTGTGGTCTCAGTTTTCCTCCTACACCCTGATGGTCATTCCAATGTTCGTCTTCATGGGGACCATTACCTACCGATCCGGCATTACGAGCAAACTGTATGACGTGGCCTACAAATGGGTTGGTTCCCAGCCGGGGGGGCTGGCCAGCACGACCATCGTGGCCAGCATGCTGTTCTCGGCCATTTGCGGTTCCAACACGGCAACCGCTTCGACCATGGGGACCATCGCCCTGCCGGAGATGAAACGATTCAACTACCGGCCCTCCTTTTCCGGGGGTGCCATCGCCGTGGGAGCCACCCTCGGCGTCATCATTCCCCCGAGTGTTCTGCTCATTATCGTCTCCATCCAAACCGGACAATCACTTATTGATCTGTTTCTTGCCAGCACCTTTCCCGGCATTCTCCTGACGATCTTCTTCGTGGCCTCGGTATACGTCATGACCTTTTTGAACCCCGAGCTTGGACCGAGGGGCCCCGAAACCCCGTGGTTGGAAAAAATAAAATCCCTGACCGGCATCACCGAGACCATGCTGCTGTTCCTGCTGGTCATGTACGGTCTCTACGCGGGTTGGTTCACCCCGACGGAAGCCGGGGCGGCCGGGGCCTTCGGAGCCCTGATCATCGCCCTGGGACGCGGCGGGTTCACCTGGACCGACTTCCAGGGAGCGGTCGGAGACGCCCTCCGGGTCTCGGCCATGGTGATTCTGTTGCTCGCCGGGGCGGTCCTGTTCGGCCGGTTCATGAGCATCACCCGCCTTCCCCATGTTCTGGCGAATTGGGCCGGAGACCTGCCGATTCCCGTCTGGGCAATCTTGATCGTGATCCTGGTGATCTATCTAATCGGGGGCTGTGTGACCGACGCGCTGGGGTTTTTAATCGTGACCATTCCAATCTTCTTCCCGGTCGCCGAAGCCCTCGACGTCAACCTGCTCTGGTTTTCCATCCTGGTGGCCGTTACGACCACCCTGGGAGCCATTACTCCTCCGGTTGGTATTAACGTCTACATCGTGGCGGGTCTGGATCCGGATATTAATCTAAAGGACATCTTCATCGGCATTACTCCCTACTTCATCTCGTTTATAATCTGTATTGGGCTGATGCTGATTTTTCCCGAAATCGTCCTCTGGCTCCCCTGGGCTTTGCTCTAACGGACAGCCGAACCTCGTGACCGACCCGAAGGAATCTTCAGCGCTCTCGGGGGCCTTCAACCTGAATTCAATCAGGCGCGGGAGTCGTGATCCAACGTGCAGGTGAGAGAATTTATCAAACGCTGTGCGCGAACCTGGTCCAACCGAACCGCCTTCGTAAGCGGATCGGACCGCCGGACCTGGGGAGAGATCGACCGCCGGGCGGACCGGCTTGCCTCGGCGCTGCAGGACCTCGGCGTGGAAAAGGGGGACACCGTGGCTACGCTGGGTCACGAACACATCGAAAAACCCGAAATCATCCTGGCCTGCCTGAAGCTCGGCGCCGTGCGAACCGGGGTCAACTGGCGGTACTCCTCCGATCAGATGCTCCACATCCTGCGGGACTCGGACACGAAGGTAGCGTTTGTTCAGGCCAACTGCCTTGAGCCGCTGGAGGATCACCTCAGGGAGCTGAACCGGGAGGGCTGTGAACTCGTGGGGTTTCAGGGGAACCACTCCCTCCCTCACTCCTACGAACCATTTCTTTCCGGCGGCGAGCCGAACCCTGAACTCCCTCCCCTCACCGACGACGATCCGGCCATGTACATCTACACGTCCGGCACAACCGGCCGTCCCAAAGGAGCCGTCATCACGCAACGTAACCTCCGGGAATCCCTGATTCAGGGAGTCCTGGCCACCGGGCTGGATCACGAAGACGTCTGGCTGAACGTGACCCCCCACGCCGGGGTCACCTGCGTCTACACCCTGATGGGGCTCATGAACGGCATGACCACGGTGCTTCCCGACGGCGATTTTCACCCGCGAGGATTCCTGGAACTGTGTTCCGAACACGGGGTAACGTCCTCCGTCCTCGTGGTTACCGCTCTCCGGCGCGTGATCGAAATCCAGGAATCGGAGGACTTCGACCTGTCCGAGTTTCGGTTGATGGCCTACGGATCCGAAACGGCCACCCCTGCCCTGCTTCGCCGTGCCAGGGAGGTTCTCGACTGCCGGTTGATGCAGTACTACGGCATGACGGAGGCGGCGGCCCCCTGGGTGTCGGTTCTGTGGGACGAGGATCACGTCCGGGGACTGAAGGGGGAGGAACACCTGCTTTCCTCCTGCGGCAAACCCAATCCGTTCTCCGAACTGACCATACTGGACGAGGCGGGCAACGAGTTGCCCCCGGATGAGCGTGGAGAGATCTGCGTGGCCGGGGACGTTGTCATGGACAGGTACCTGAACCTACCGGAGGTGACGGTGGAGACCTTCGAGGGCCGCTGGTACCGGACCGGTGACGTGGGATACCGGGACGAAGAAGGGTATTTCTACCTCGTGGACCGAATGGACTTTTTGATCATGTCCGGGGCCATGAAAGTGTACCCGAGTTCGGTGGAAGCCGTGCTGGACGAACACGACGATCTGGCCGATGTCACGGTGGTGGGGGCCCCGCACCCGGACTGGGGGGAGGCCGTGGTCGCCGTGGTGCAACCCCGCCGGAACCGGACGGTGGACCCGGGGGAACTGCTGGAATTCTGTCGGGAGGAACTGGCCGACTACGAAGTACCAAAACACATCCACGTCATGGATGAACTTCCCCGCGGGGTAACGGGGAAAATCGATCGGGTTGGACTCGAACAGACCTTCGCGAACAACCCCGACCTGCTCCCCTGGGATCCCCCGGAGGAATAAGTGGATGCTCCTGAACGCGTCCCCACTCCACCCCGGACGGCCGATCGTAACGTCATGAAGGCCGTCACCATCGGTGAATACGGTGATCCGACGGTCCTCACCGTGGAGGAACGTCCCGAACCGGACTGCGGTCCGGGTGACGTGCTGGTCGACGTGCGAGCCACGGCCCTGAACCGGGCGGATGTTCTTCAGCGCCAGGGGAACTATCCACCCCCCGAAT
>CAYPTI010000130.1:0-4959 GCA_964413525.1 uncultured bacterium
GGCCTCCGTGGTCCTGGATCACCCGGATGGCCTCCAGGTAGGCGGCCAGGGCGGCTCGATCGTCGGCCCCCAGAATGGTGGTGCCGTCCGTCCGGATCACTCCGTCCTCGATGACCGGGGACAACCCCTCGGTGGGCAAAACCGTGTCCAGGTGAGTGGAGAGAAACATCGGTTCGGCGTCGGAATCGGTTCCCTCCCAGTACGCGAACATGTTCCCGCAGTTGCCGTCCAGTTCGTCTCCGGCTTGATCGTACTCGATCGAGAATCCCATGGTCTCAAGGGGCTCCTCGAGATGATCGGCCAGGGGTTTCTCCGAGCCGCTGGGGGCGTTAACTTTTGCCAGGGTCAAAAACCGGTCGATCAGACGGTCCCGATCGACCCGGTCAATCAGAGTATCGGCATTCACAAGCAATCCCTCCGATGGTGTCAGGTGGAGTTACCGTTCGTGACGAGGGGTGATCCACGATTGGGTCCGGGCCGGCAAAATCAAACTCGTTCTGAGACCGTTTTTACACCCGAAAATGGACGGGACCCCGTCAGCGATGGTTCCGGTTCGATCATGCCTCCCGAGGAACGTTAACCGTCCGACAATTGTACCAGTACCGGCTGACTTTCCGAGCAAGGCGACGATTTGATGGGAACCGAAAAGGGCGCCGTATGGTTGAAATCGGTACCCGGGTTTCCCCCGTAAACCTACTGCGCGAGGGGACGAACGGTAGGATTCAGCCCCCCAGGTAGGCCCGCTGGAGTTCGGGATCGTCCGCCAGGTCCTCGGCCGGACCCTCCCGGTTGATTTCTCCGGCCTCCATCACGTACCCCCGGTCGGCCAGCTCCAGGGCCTGGGTGTTCTGTTCGACCAGCAGGATGGGCAGTCCCTCGTCCCGAAGAGTCTGGAGGACGTCGAACAGCTGTTCGACCAGGGTGGGCATCAGCCCGGTGGAAGCTTCATCCACCAGCAGGAGACGCGGCTCGGTGGAAATCGCCCTGCCCAGAGCCAGCATCTGGCGTTCTCCTCCCGAGAGGGTGCTGGATTGTTGATCCATCCGCTCCTCCAGGACGGGGAAGAGTTCCAGGGCCCGTTCCAGTCCCTCGTCCGTGGGCTCGACCAGGGAGAAGTTTTCCTCCACCGTCATGTCGCCGAACAGTCGTCCCCCCTCGGGGACGAATGACAATCCTCTGCGGGATCGTCTCCAGGGCGGCAGACCGAGGAGATCCTCTCCGTCGAATCGGACCGTCCCCTGTTCGGGGGAAAGCCAACCGATGAGGGTCCTCATCAGGGTGGATTTTCCGGCGCCGTTGGCTCCCAGGACCACCACCAGTTCCCCGTCTCCCAGCTCCAGGTTGATTTCGTGCAGGGCGACCAGCTCGCCGTAGGCGACGGTCAGGTCTCGAACGTCCAGCAGCATGGTCAGGCTTCCTTTCCTAGGTACACGTCGATGACCTCGGGATCCCTGCGTACTTCGTCCGGGGTCCCGCGGGCAAGAACTTTCCCGGAGGCCAGAACGACGATCCGGTCGCAGACGTTCATGGCGAAGCGCATGTTGTGTTCGATCAGAACCACGCCCCGTTCCGGGGACGGAATCGTCTGCACAAGCTCACGAAGCTCTTCGACCTCCCCGTACGTTAACCCGGCGGCCGGTTCGTCGAGCAGGACGAAGGTCCCCTCAATTCCCATGGCCCGCGCGACCTCCATCCGGCGCAGCAGACCGATCGGAATTTCGGCCGGATCGGCGTCCATGAACTCCTGGACGCCGGCCTCCCGTCCGAACTCCCGGGCTCGGGGTTCCGCCGGGCCAAACCGGCTGAAAAAGGCTTCGAAACGATGATACACGTTCACGCCGAGACCGCTGATGATGTTGTCGGTGACATCCAGGCCCTCGAAGGGTCGAGTCACCTGGAAGGTTCGGGCGATTCCGTCCCGGGCGATCCGGTCGGGGGATCGGCCGTGAAGAGGTTGCTCGTCGAGGTGAATTTCCCCGCCGGCCAGGGAAACCTGACCGGTGATGGCGTTGATCAGGGTGGTTTTGCCGGCTCCGTTGGGACCGATCAGGCCGACGATCTCTCCTGTCTCGACCTCCATGTCCACTCCGTCCAGGGCCTTGAGTCCGCCAAATTCCACCCGGACGTCCCGGACGGTCAGACGGTGGGGGTCCGCGTCCTCGTCCGACTCATCCGCCGGTTCTTCAAGGTCGGACTCCGGTTCGGAGGACGGTTGGGAACTCGATGGTCCGGACCCGCGGTTCGATCCGGTCAGCCGCGTCCAAGCGTAGTTGAGGCCCCGCATAACGAGAGAATTTTTGCCCAGGATCCCCTGCGGCTGGAGACAGATCATAAGCAACAGCGCGCCGCCGTAGATGGCGAACCGGTACTCGTCGGCGAATCGGAGGTACTCCGGCAGCATCTTGAAGACCGCCCCCCCGAACAGGGCGCCGCGGACCGTTCCCATCCCTCCGAACACCAGCATGGCCAGCAGGGTGACCGAGGAAATGAATCCAAACTGATCGGGGAACACGTTGCCGATAAACGGTGCGTACAGCCCGCCGGCCAGGCCCGCGAAGATCCCGGAGATGCCAAACGCGGCGATCTTGTACCGGGCGACGTTGACCCCCACCGAGCTCGCGGCTCGTTCGTCGTCCCGGACGGTGAACAACCCCATGCCCGCCCAGGTTTTCTGCAGCAGATAACAGACGTAGGCGGACAGTCCGGTGAGCACGGTGCAGAACAGAAGAAACGCCCACCCGCGCAGCTCGTACCCGCCGACACTGGCCATCGGAATTCCGACGATGCCCATGGCGCCCCCGAAGAAGTCGACGTTGTTGAACAGGGCCACGACAAGGAAGTTAAGTCCGATCGTCACCAGCACCAGGAAATCGTGCCGGACCCGCAGGCTCGGGAGCCCGAGGAGCAACCCGCAGACCCCGGTGACCCCCATGGCCGAGATCAGGGTGGCCGGGTAGGGCACCCCGTAGCGGGTGGACAGGATCGCCACGGTGTAGGCGCCGATGCCGAAGAACGCGGCGTGACCCAGGGACACCTGGCCGGCGTACCCGACCAGCACGTTCAGCGACACCACAAGCAGGGCCCAGATGACGCCGAACGTGAACACTGACACCAGATATTCTATTGTTTCCCACCCCCGAACAGTCCCCGGGGAGCAAACATCAACACCAGGATCATGATCGCGAAGGCGATGGCGTCCCGGGGGATCAGGTAGCCGTAGTTCGTAATAAAGACGGTTTCAAGCAATGCGAGCAGAAACCCGGCGACGATGGTGCCCCGGACGTTCCCCAGACCGCCGATGACAATGACCACGAAGGCCTTGTAGGAGGGGACGTCCCCCATGGTGGCGTACACCTGACCGTCGTACAGGCCGACCAGGATGCCCCCGATGCCGGCCAGGGCGGAGCCGACGAAGAAGTTCAGGGAAATGCTCCAGCGGACCGGGATCCCCACCGCGTTGGCCATGGGGGTATCGGCCGCGATGGCCCGCCACTGCATGCCGACCTTGGTCCAGCGGAAGATGGCTATTAACCCCAGGATCAACACCCCCGTGACGACCAGAACGGTGACCTGTTCGGGGGTCAGGTAGAGAGCTGAAAGGGGGGATCCGATTCCCGGCAGCGTGGCCTCCGGACGGAAGGCTTGTTTGTGGGGTCCGAAGAGGAGTTCCTGGAACAGATTGACGGCAAGGATGTACAGACCCACGCTGGCGATCAGGGGGACGATGGGGGGGCGGTCCTTGATGAACCGGTAGATCCCCTCAAACAACCCCACCCCCACCAGCCCGCAGACGAACACGGCGGCCAGCAGACCCAGCCAGAGGTTGCCGCCGGCCTGAAGGACGAACCAGCCGATCAGCCCGCCCAGGGTGAAGACCGCCGCATGGGCGATGTGCAGGATCCGGAGCTGACCGTAAATCATGGTCAGGCCGATGGCGATCAGGACGTACGTTGACCCCGTGACCGCTGCGTTGGCAATCCCCTGGATCATGCGGGGTCCGGGCCTCTAACCGAGGTCGTTACCGGGGAGGGGTAATAATGTCGGGATCATCGGTCTCCCAGTAAAAGTGAAACTCCATGTTCTCAACGATCTGGGCACCGATGGGACGGACCACCTCACGACCGTCGGTGAACCGGTGGATGGTCCCGCTCAGCGTTTCGTAATCCTCGATGGACCGAAGCCCGTCCAGGATGGCCTGGGGTTCGGTCGAGTTGGATTTTCCAATTGCATGAGCAAGGACCCGGACGGCGTCGTAACTGTGAGCGCCTACCATGTCCCCCTGAATGTCGTACATCTCCCGATGGTCCTCAAGGAACTGCTGGACCATTTCTCGCTCGGAATCGCGGTTGAGGTCCGTGGTGAACACCACCCCGTTGGCCGCTTCCCCGGCCAGTTCAAGAAACGTCGGGGAATCGAAGCCCTCGACCCCGACGATCTGAACGTCCAGTCCGGCTTCGTCAACCTGTCGAACCAAGCTGGCGGCTTCACCGTAATAGCCCGTCACGTACAGGACGTCGGGATCGGCTTCGGCAATGCCGGAGATCAGCGGCCGGAAGTCAGTTTCGCCCAGCGGGTAGCGGGCGTCAAAGACAATGTTGCCGTCCAGCTGATCGATTTCGTTCCGGAAGGTGTCGGCCAGGGCAACGCCGTAGTCGTTATCGATCACCAGCAACCCGATGCTGTCGGGGTTCATTTCATCCATGACCAGGTGGGCCCCGGCCTTGCCCTGCACGTCGGCCAGCGCCCCGATCCTCCAGACGTACTCGCCGGTCTGGGTGATGGACGGGTGAACCGCGTAAGCGGCCATGAAGGGCACCTGGTTTCGCTGGGCAATGGGCGCTCCCGCCCGGGTCGTGAAGGAATAGGACCCGGAGATCACCGCGTCCACGCCGTGTTCTTCGATGAGCCGGCGGGTGGCGTTGGCGGCGCCGTCCGGGGAGAACCCGTCGTCCAGCACCT
>CAYPTI010000131.1:0-2606 GCA_964413525.1 uncultured bacterium
AGGAGCAGATTCTGGAACGGGCCTCCCACATGACGGGGGTTCCGACCCACAGCCTTGAACTCGGCGAGAAGAAGGTGATTTCGCGGGGGACTGACGAGGAACTGACCTACAGCGAAATCTGTCACAACGCCCTCTACATGGATCCCCAGCGACAGATCCAGGCCACGGGGTCTCACATGTCCTACGATTCGGCTCCCCCGTTTGCGGCTCACTTCGCTCAGGTTGCGGTCGATACCGAGACCGGGGAGATCAACGTCGAGAAGTACGTGGCTGCCACCGACTGCGGGATTCAGATTAACCCTCAGGGATGCGAGGGGCAGGTCGAGGGGGCCATCGCTCAATCCCTCGGCTACGCCCTCACGGAGGAGTGGGTCATTGACGAGGACGGAGCCATGGTGAACTCCAACTTCACCGATTACAAGATTCAGTCCTCCCGTGATATGCCCGAACTGGAGAACCTTTTTGTCGAGACCCATGATCCGACCGGTCCCTACGGAGCCAAAGCGGTGGCCGAAATTCCGATGAACGGACCGGCTCCCGCCGTGGCCAACGCGATCTACGACGCGGTAGGCGTCCGGATCAAGGACCTGCCGATGACCCCGGAGAAGGTCCTTATGGGGCTGAAGGAACAACAGCCCGACGAGGTGTCGGCTCAACCGACGCCCTCTCCGGTCGCGACGTAATCGGAAGAACGCCTCCCCGTCCAGGTCTGGCCGTCCCGTTTTCGGGAGTGGGTATCCCCGCAGGATCCCGAGTTCCGGAGATGACGTCCCGGTGAGCGGACCATCCCCGTTTCAGGAGCTCTGGGACGCCACCGATCGGGTCCGGCGCCGGCTGGACGGACTTACGTTTCAGAACAAGGTGGCCTGGTCGTACAATCCCCTCAACTACGCGGAGGCCGTCCATCGGGCCTACCTGGAGCGGTACGCCGATCAGACCAAGCAGGCACTCTTCCTGGGAATGAACCCCGGTCCCTGGGGGATGGGCCAGACCGGGGTCCCGTTCAGCGACACCGTGATTGCTTCGGACTGGATGGAGCTTCCCGCCGCTCCGGTGGGGGTTCCTCCGAACGAACGGGACGAACGGCCCGTCCTCGGCTGGCAATGCGATCGCACGGAGGGCAGCGGACAGCGGTTTTATTCGTATGTCCGCGAAGTCATCGGTCCGGTGCCCGATTTTTTGTCCGACCATTTTGTCATGAATTACTGTCCCCTCATCATGTTCGGACCGGAGGGGAACAACGTGACTCCCGAGGACCTTCTTATCAAGGACCGTCGGGCACTTTTTGCGGTCTGCGATCCCTACCTTGAGTCCTTCTTCGAACGGTTGAACCCCTCGGTGCTCATCGGGATCGGACGGTTCGGGGAGGCCCGGCTCCAGTCGCTCACGGAGCAACTAGACCTCGATCGGCCCGTCTATTATCTTCCTCATCCGAGTCCGGCCAGCCCGATTGCCACCCGGGACGGCGGGGAATACTGGAAGGGACTCGTGACCGACACCCTCCGCGAGGCCGGGGTCCTCGTCGGCGAGTAGACGACCGGTTCCGAGGTCCTGTGCCCGGTTGATTCCGGCCAACCATGTCCCCGGTGCTTGATTGACCGACCGAACGGGGTCCCTGGCGGGTTCGATTGCATCTTCCTTCGTTTCACCGGCTGGAAGGGTGGAGGGTTCGGACGACGGTTTGGGCGATTGCAAACTTTAAAGATGAATTGCTTGCGGAATCGAATTCAGGAATTTACTTTTGAATTGAATCGTGATGAGACGGCACGAAATCATGGGTTCACGACAGGCGAGGAATCCGCGAACCCTCATTTTTGGAGGATTGCCCTTGAGTCCATCCGACGAGAAACTGGTTGAGATGTTCAAAGCGTTATCGAACGAAGTTCGGTTTGAGATGCTCAAGGCGCTCCGGGAGGAGCCGCATTACGTGGGGGAACTGGCCGAGAAAGTGAACCGATCCGACGGCACGGTTTCCAGGCATTTAAAACAGATGAAGCGGAACGGACTGGTTTCGAACCGGACCAAGAACCGCCGTGTCGTGTACCGGATCAAGGAACCCGAGGTTCTGGAAACGATTTTTTATTTAAAGGAACTGGTCACGTCGGACGGCTCCTCCTGAGCGGGTTGATTTTCGCGTTCGCCGTGACCCTCCTCCGCGGAAATGCTACAATGAACCTTCTATGATTGAGAGATTCGTTCGAATGGGGTTGTCCTTGTTCGAACGATGGATTTGATTGAATTTTGAGCCCTTCGTCCAACAGTCTTCTTCCATCATTCTCGGTCAGCCGCTGGCTGACTTCCGAGGTGATGGTGCCCGATGGAACGCCGTTCCGGGTCTCCGTCTGTCGATGTCAAACGTGACGGTTTGTGATGCAGGGACGATTCTGATCGGCGAGATCAAACCAGTCCGGCGACTATGGTTACAAAGAATAATGGGCTACCCCATTCCACCCTGGAGGTTCAATTCATGACTGCAGGTTCCACGGCGCTCGATCCGGAGGACGTTACCATCGAACCGATGGACGAACTTCCCGAACCGGTTCGGGGCACGAACCGGGAATTAAACATGATCCGTTACCGGGACAACCGAATTCATCTGGCCAGGC
>CAYPTI010000131.1:2706-4872 GCA_964413525.1 uncultured bacterium
AACCGGGAATTAAACATGATCCGTTACCGGGACAACCGAATTCATCTGGCCAGGCACGAAGGCGAAATTTACGGAGCGATCCGTTCCGCGATCCGGGATGATTCCCGGCGAAACCACGGGTTTCTGGGGGATTTACAGGTTGATGAACAGGTTCGGGACCAGGGACTGGAGGAACGGCTCATCGAAGCGGGAGAACAACGGTTGTTTGAGGAGGAGGACTGCACCCGGATCGACGCCGTCATGGAGGACGGGGAAGGCTGGACCCGGTACTTTGCCGAACAGGGGTTCTGGTCCTCCCGAAAGACGGTCGACATGGGTTGGGATCTAACGTCCCTCTGTCCGGTGGATCTACCGGATCTGGACGAAGTCGACATTGAGCGGACCCGTGACCCGGCCCTGGACGAACTGGAGGATTTTATCCTGGACAGCTACCAGCCGTACTGGCGGTTCTGGAAGGAATACAAGCAGGACATGCGCTGGATCCGGGTTGAATACGGTGAGGACGAAGAGGCCCCCGAGTCCGATGAAATTCGGGAGGAGATGAGACGGCGGGTCCGTGAACGGCTGGACGAATTTGACCGGGACGAGGACCAGGTGTTCTTTCTCGCCCGCCGGGACGGGGAGTTAATCGCCGTCTGTGATGCGCTGGACTCCGACCGGGGGGACACCTTCGAATGGGGGATGATGGCCGAGTACGACTACGGGGTGAAAAACCTCGGTTCGGCGCTGGTGGGACGGGCGCTGAACTGGCTGCACGACCGGGGCCATGAGACGGCCCGGATCAAGACGACCTCCGGGCTGGATGATTTTGACCCCACCGTGTACCTGTACACCGCGGCAAACAACGCGCAGATCCTCGGGGAGTACGTCAACTGCGCCAAGCTGGCTACCGGGGAGGAACCGGAAGGTGACGTGCCCGACGACACGATTTGATCGTTTGACATCCGGACCCCTTAAAAGTAAGGTTGGACGATACGTTCATGAATTAATTATCTTTCTTGCGGAGTGATTTTTCATGCCCTACAAAACGAAAGACCTTAAATTTGGTTACGAGTCCCTGGAATCCGACGGGATCTCCTCCAAGACGCTTGAAGTTCACCACGACCGGCTCTACGACGGATACGTTAACAAGCGGAACGCCGTGAAGGAGGCGCTTGGCTCCCCACCCTCCGACGGCGACCATTTTCGCGCCCTGAAGAAAAAGGAAACCTACGTGGCTGACGGAGCCATCCTCCACGAGCTGTACTTTGACACCCTGGGCGGGGATGGCGAGCCGGGCGGGGAAGCAGTTGCCGACAAGATCCGCGAGGACTTCGGATCGATTGACGACTACGTCGACGACCTCAAGAAAACCTGCGGGGCCATTGCCAAGAACCGGGGATGGGTGGTTACGGCCTACGACCCGATGGACGGCGAAATCCACAACTTCCTGTGTGACGCCCACGATCAGGGCGGCATCTGGGGAGCCATCCCGATCTTCACCATCGACATGTACGAGCACGCCTATTACATGGACTTCGCCAACGACGCCGGGGCCTACATTGAGGCGGTTTTGAACAACGTCGACTGGTCCGCGATTGACGAGCGGTACCGGCGGATCAAGAAACCGTTGGCCGAGCAGGACATCTAACTCCGAAGACTTGACCGGTCCGGTCCCCTCTTTCGGGGGCCGGACTTTTTTTCTTCCCTCGGCGGTACCTCAATCGGTCGGTTCCGGAAACCGGACGTATTGATCTCCTTGTTTGATTTTAACGGCCCGTTCCTACGTCCGTGGATTGTGCCTCGACGATTCTGTACCAACGGGCTCCTTTCATTTGTCTCCGGCGGTCGGCCCCTGATCTCCGAGGTGATTTTGCCTGCCGGATCGGGAAATGTCTCCTGCCTCCGTTCAGGCTCGTCGCCCCGCCTGGTGAATCAGGACTGTCTCCGGATCGACGAAAACAAACCCGGTCGGAAACCCGTTATTCCTACAACTACGGTCGGCACGTGTGGATCGATCTGGAGAACCGTACATGGGTTTTTCTGTCCGTTCATAAATCCGTCCGAAAACCGACGGTATACCAAAAAAGTACGACAACCGATCCGGTTCCACGTTTGTTCTCATTCATCGACATATCAAGATATCTTGATATGTCGATGTGTCGATGAATCAATGGGTGTTGAACG
>CAYPTI010000132.1:0-4827 GCA_964413525.1 uncultured bacterium
GGCTCCGGACCCAGGTACTCGTCGTCTTCGGCGGCCCCGTGGACCTTGCCGAAGGTGTGACCGCCGGCAATCAGCGCGAAGGTTTCCCGGTCGCTCATCGCCATGCGGCCGAAGGTCTGACGAATTCGATACGCGGCCCACTCCGGATCCGGCTCGCCGTTGGGTCCCTCCGGATTCACGTAGATCAGGCCGATCTCGGAGGCGCCGAGCGGTTTCTCAAGTTCATCCTTCTCGTTGTAGCGCTCCTCGTTGGTGAGCCACTCCCGTTCGTCCCCCCAGTAGGCGTCATCGGGCTCCCATTCGTCCTCGCGGCCTGCCCCGAAGCCAAACGTCTCAAACCCCATCGACTCCAGGGCGACGTTTCCGGCCATGATGATCAGATCCGCCCAGGAGAGGTTTTCCCCGTACTTCTTCTTGACCGGCCACAGCAACCGGCGTGCCTTGTCGAGGTTGGCGTTGTCGGGCCAGCTGTTGAGCGGGGCGAATCGCTGCGTTCCCCCGCTCGCCCCACCCCGTCCGTCGACCGTTCGGTAGGTGCCCGCGGCGTGCCAGGCCATCCGGATGAACAGTCCCCCGTAGTGACCGTAGTCCGCCGGCCACCAATCCTGCGAGTCCGTCATCAGGTCTACCAGATCCGACTTCAGCTCCTCGTAGTCTATTTGTTGGAACGCTTCGGCGTAGTCGAAGTCCTCATCCAGGGGATCGAGGTGGGAGGAATTCTGTTCGAGCACTGAGAGGTCCAGCTTGTTCGGCCACCATTCCTTGTTGCGGATGGTGGCCTCCTCCGTTCCGACGCCCTCGGCTCCGCCCACCACCGGGCAATCACTAATATTTCCTTTACGCGCCTGCGTCATAAGAATCACTCCTAAGAAAAATGTTTTCGGTATGAATGAGTCTTCTGCAAGAAGTCTTTCACGGCCCCTTCACTATTCGTCATTGCCGGGCGTACCCTGGCAATCCAAGTTCGCAAGGGCATCTCTTGGCTTCCGAGGCTCGCCGGAACGACGAGAACATGTTTGCAGTGGACTCATGGGTTCATTGGACACAGTGTAACCCGCTCCCTACAATAACGTAAGGAAATGATTTTTATCAAACCTATAAGGAAATCTTATACAAATGAAACTGCGTCAGGTTCGGTCCTTTATCTCCCTGGCCCGCACCGGGACCTTCAGCGAGGCCGCCCGGCGAGTCAACGTCTCCCAGCCGGCCCTCAGTCAACAGATCAAGAAACTGGAAACGGAGTTGGACGTGAAACTGGTCGAACGGATGGGCAAACGGATCAAATTGACCGAACAGGGTGAGAACTTTTTGCCCGAGGCCATGAGGGTTCTGGATTCGGTTCGTTCGGCGGAAGCCTCCGTACAATCCAACGGATCGTTCTCCCAGGGACAGCTCAAACTCGGCATCATCCCGACGATTGCCCCGTATTTCCTTCCGACCCTGATGGATGAGCTGAACCCGGAGTCCGGGGAACTGGAGTTGCTCATCCGGGAACAGCAAACCGACACCCTGCTCCAGCAGCTCAAGATCGGGAAAGTCGATCATCTGTTGCTCTCACCCCCCATCCCGGAGGAAGGAATTACGATCGAGCGGCTCGGTCAGGAACCTTTTTCCCTGGCCGTCTCCGAGGACGAGCCCATCGCCCGGCAGGACGAGATCCAGATCGACGACATCACGGACGAGCCGATCCTGCTCCTCGAGGAGGGTCATTGCCTCCGGGATCAGACCCTGTCGTTTTGCGAACGCCAGAACGTGCAACCCAACGTGGTGTTTCAGGGCAGCAACATGCAATCCATCCTGAACCTGATTGACTCCGGGTTCGGTTACACGTTCGTTCCCGAGATGGTGATTCGAAACTCGAACCACGACCGGATCCGGTACATTCCGTTCAGCGAACCCCGGCCGGCCCGGGACATCATCCTCGTCCATCGGCAGAGCACCGATCTGACCGACCTGGACCGCCATGTTTACGCCATCGCCGAGGAGTGGTTTAACCGGTCCTGACCACCGAGGCGTCTCTTCACACCATGCTGCCCCCGGAGGTATGGTTTTGCCCGGCTGAAGGTTTGACCACGATCCGAGTCGAATACTACTCGTCCAGCGAGGTGAACGACGTTGACGGTTCCTCCCGAGTCGGACGGTCCGGCAACGAGTTCAGGCTCCCCGGAACCCGGAAATTGGTTCGCCGAGTCGGAGGGAGGTCTCTGGGATGACGGGATCCGGTACCTGATGGTGCGACATGACGTGCTGGCCGGTCTGTTCGAACGATTGGAACCGGACCTTCGCCGAACCGCCCTGAAGGCCTTTCGACAATCAGTGTACGAACACGGTCGCAAGTCAATCGAGGCCTATCGGGAAAACCAATCGGGCGGCGAAGAAACCCTGCTCCGGAGCATTGAACAAACGGCTGCTCAACTTGGCTGGGGGGTCTGGAGCTTCCGCGACGGCCTCGAGGATGACCTGGAACTAAAAGTCAGCAACAGTCCCTTCGCCCGGGGACTCCGACCGGCGGACGATCCGGTCTGCTCCCCCATCGAAGGGATGACGGCGGCGATTGCCGAGGTGATCCACGGAGGCCGGTACCGATCCAGGGAGATCACCTGTTCGGCGGTCGATGGAGGGAAGGAATGCCGGTTCAGGGTGCAACCCGACCGTTGACCCCAGGCGGATAAGTTCCTATCCCGGTTCCTGCGGAACCACCCTGGGAGACCCTTTCACTCCGCTCAGCTCAAACGAACCGACCGCTCGGACTCCTATTCCTGGAGAAAGTCGATCAGGGTCCGGTTAAATTGCTCCGGGATGACGACGTGCGGAAGGTGACCGACGCCTTCGAAGCTCCGGACCTCCGCGTCCGGAATGGCTTCCCGGGCTTCTCGGGCCAGTTCGGGAAACCGGCCCATGGTTTCGGCAACCTCCTCCGGCACGACTCCCCGGCCGATGAAAGTCCTGTCCTCCTCGCCGATCACGATGAGGGTTTCAGGTTCAAGCAACGGAAGTTCGTATTTCACCGGTTCGAGATAGGTCATGGTTGCGTTGAGCGCTCGAGCCCAGACCAGCCGGTTGTATTCACCGCTCAGGGACCACCGGTAGTGGACCTGGACGAATTCATCGTACTCTTCCTTCCACTCGGTGTAATAGGTCCTGTGATACTGGCGGATTCCCTCTTCCGTCGGATTCAGCATGGACTGGTACAGAACCTCCGGCGGGGCGTAGGGGACTTTTTTGCGGTAATCCTCCAGCCCGATGGGCCCCTCCAGAACCAGTTTGTTGGTGATGCCGGGAAACCGCAGGGCAAACCGGATGGCAATCGTTCCGCCCAGGGAATGGCCCACGATGTGGGCCTCTTCAATCTCAAGGTGATCGAGGAGTTTCTGGATGTTTCCGGCGTGTTGGTGGAGATCGTACTGAATGTCCGGCTTGGCCGATTTCCCAAATCCAAGGTGATCGGGCACCACGACCCGGTACCCCTCCCGGGCGAGCGCCTCGATCGTGTCCTCCCAGTAGGATCCAAAGAAGTTGTAGCCGTGCATCAACACAACCGTCTCGCCGTTGGGTTCAACATCGTATTGGGAGGGTTGAACGTCCATGTACCCCATCCGCGCGTCCGTACCTTCCACGGTCAACGTGAGGAAGGAGACCGGATGGGGGTATTCGTAGCCCTCCATCGAAATGCTCAGGGGTTCGGGTTCATCCGCATGCTCCGCCGCGTCAGCAGCCTTCTGGGGAAGCATGGGAAGCAGGGTTCCCAGCAGAACAAACACGAAGACGGCCAGCGAAAGTAATCGCCAGCCAAATCGGCTTGAAGACGGCTCCGACGGTGCGTGGGCCATTCCGGGGGAATTCATAGGGAAAACCTCCAAATGAGGACAACAAAAGGTTCTGCTCCGATTAACCACTCTTGGATTCAATTCCGAACCTATATTCCGGAGTCTGGCCTGTAAAGCATGTCCCGACGGAGCAGGACTTCGTTTGGAGATTCGGCCGAATCAACCGATTCGACGGCCACCCCGACGAGTTCTTGATCGGCCGGTCGTATCGATCGCGGGGGCTTCCCGCAGGCGGAAGATGTTCCACATACCCATTGGGGGGTGCTCAAAAATCAGACTGTATTTGATCCCCATCGGGAGCAAAAGGGCAGTGACTTTAACTCAGCATCTCCAAGCCATCGTTCACTCTGGAAGATTTCTTAATGTCCTTAAGACTTGGAGTTATCGCACTATCGCACCGTCTAAGGCATTGTTAGAGAGGAAAGGTAAAAAACGATTGAACGTCGAAGGTCAAACGTCGAAGGTTCATATGGACGGGGAAAGAAATGGAGGAGGCGGTCGGATTTGAACCGACGAATAAGGGCTTTGCAGGCCCCTGCCTTACCGGACTTGGCTACGCCTCCGGAAAAACAGTTGAAGGTTCTAGGTCCAAAGTTAAATGTGAAACGACAAATCATCGAAAAAATAGTACCTGAAAAATCAAAGGTCAAAAGCAAGTCAAACGGGCAAAGCAGGAGAAACAACGAAGAACTCCGGAAAGAATATTTTGGATTTCCGAACAGGTTCTTCTCCAGTCAGATGCATAAACTAACAACGCTCGACGGACCCAGGTTATTCCCTATTCCCGGTCAACTTACTGACCTGCCCCCAACGTTCGAACTCGTCAGCGTGTTAACTTTCTACATTTCCATTTCACTTTCTGGCTTTTTACGCCTTCCAACTTTCTAACCTTTTAACTTTCCAACTTTCTAACTGTATTAATGGAGCGGGTGATGGGATTTGAACCCACGACCTTCTCGTTGGCAACGAGACGCTCTACCCCTGAGCTACACCCGCAATC
>CAYPTI010000133.1:0-4746 GCA_964413525.1 uncultured bacterium
AGCAGTTGCTCCAGGAGGCCGACTCCGACATTCCCCTCGGCTGGGACAACTAGTCGCGTCCGTTCGGCCCGATTGCCTCGCGAGGAATTACAGCCGAAGCCAACCCCCCTCTCCGACAAGGGAGAGGGGGGTTTTTTTATTTCAATCAGTCCCCGGCCCCGTAAAATCCGTTCGAACCGGTTGGAAGCTGCGGTCCGTGGCCTCCGACGGGGAGGGGTAGGGCTTCTTGACTTCCTGGCAGGACCGTTTATTTTGCTTTCGGTGACGTTTGATAACGATAGTAAGGTTTGTTTTTTTGACGGGTTTCTCCACAGACTCCGCTGAAAATGATCAACGAAACGACAAATGAACCATCACGGGTTATTCGTCGTCTTCAGGAGGGTCGAACGTGATTAACGTTTCCTGGCAGAATTCCGGTCGGATATTCACGCTGGCGCTGGTAAGCATCCTCGCGGTTGGATTGCTGGTGGCCTGTGGGTCGCCGGAACCGGAAGCCGAGGAAGAGATGCAACAGACGGAAGAAACGCAGGAGGCCGAACAGGAAGAAATGGAGGTCGTTCAACAGGACGTGGGCAGTGCGTTCGTCCGGGACAGCATTGAAGGGTACGGCATGGACGCCTTCATGGAGATTGTCGAGACCGAACATTCCGACCGGTTCGATCTTGAATATGCGGGTGGCCCGGAAGCGTTCCCTCCGTTTGAAGTGTTTGCCAACGTCCAGGAAGGGGCCATCGACATCGCCAACGTCACCGGGGTTTTCTATAGCGGGGCAGTCCCCATCGCCCAGGGGACCGTGTTTCCCGACATGACCCCGTGGGAGATGCGGCAGAACGGAATTTATGATTTTTTCGATGAGGTTCATCAACGAAACGGAGTGAAGTACCTGGGTCGACATTCGGCCAATCAGTTCGCCTGTTATCTCCAGGAACCGATCGAGGAACCGGAGGACCTGGAGGGACGAGATATCCGTACGACCCCGGTGTACCGGCCCATGCTGGAGCATTTCGGTGCCAACACCGTCACCACTCCTCCCGGGGAGATTTACACGGCGCTGGAGCGGGGCGTGGTGGAGGGGTTTTGCTGGCCGGAAGCCGGCATCGTGAATTACGGTTGGCACGAGCAGGTCGACTACGTGGTGAAGCCCGGGTTCTTCCAGGTGGAAGTCTCCCTGCTAATGAACCTCGACGAATGGGAAGCTTTGTCGGACGAGCACCAGGAGGCCCTGATGGACGCCGTGAAAACGGCGGAGCGACAGTCCTACTTCTGGAACCGGTGGCAGGCTGCCCGGGACGAGGTTGTGTACCGGGAAGTCGGGCTGGAGACCATCCAGCTGGAGGGAGACGCGGCGGACCGGTACGTCAACGCGGCCTACAACTCCTACTGGGAAATGCTGGAGGAGGGGGAAGCCAGTCAGGAGGACGTGGACCGGTTGAGAACCCTGCTTCAGGAAGCCGGGTCGGACATTCCCATGGGCTGGGATGAGTAATCGTTTCCCCGGTGGGGAGGGACCCGGGTCGTCCCGGATCCGATTGATTTGGTTCGGTCCGTTCGGCTTTAGGACGGTGGATGCAGCCTCCCGAAGGGACTGAATCGGGCGGGAGCAAGCCAGCCCGTGTGTCCTCCCGTTTCCCGTCAGCCGGTTGTTCGACGGGTTCGTCCGTTGGACTTTTTTCCGAGGAGTAAATTACGCTGTCGACGTCGTTCGGCGGTCGGCTCCCGGTGCGTATAGTCGTTGGTGCTCTCACGTTGTAAGAACATCCCTCCTGTCGAGGACACACATTACAAACGAATTGACTCGAAACCGGAGGGAAAACCGGATTTTCTCCCTTGAAACCGGTCAGAATGAAGCCGAACTACGGAGGGATTGCGGCTCCGTTACCGGATTGGTAAACAACGGTTGGTATGGTTCGAACGGAACGACCGAGGCCCCGTGGTGGGATTCCCGGTCGGCAAATCAAAACGCCGTTCGAAGAGCTTTCGTACACGAAAAAAGCATTTGACCTGAATACAATTGGAGGGGAATTTATGAAGACGTATGAGGCCATCGCCCGTCTGTTCCGTGACGAGGGAGTCGACACGGTCTTTACGCTGATGTCGGGCGACATCATAGGGATTCTGTCCGAGATTGAATCCGGCTACGGGGACGAGATCGACGTTGTGTCCGTTCGGCACGAACAGGGGGCCGCCGCGATGGCCGACGGATATTCGCGGGCGGGCGACGGCATCGGCGTGTGTCTGGTGGGTCGAGGCCCGGCGATCGCGCAAACCGGTACCTCCCTGGTAACGGCCCGAAATCGCGGGTCCCGGGTGCTGTATCTCGTGCCCGATTTCAAGCGATTTGCGGTCAACGACCCCAAGGCCTTTCCGCAGGAATCGTATCTGGAATCGACGGCGGGGGAGGTGGTTTCCATCCGCAGTTCGAAGAACGTGGTTTCGTCTCTGCGGGACGTTTTCCGGCGTCTTCGGGCCGGGGAGGGCCCACTCGCGGTCCAGGTATCCTGGGATGTCCTGGAGGGAGAACTGGAGGAACCGGTCGAATTTGAAACAGGGGGTTCGAGGAGAACCGGGAGGGCTTCACCGTCCGGATCCCGGTTGCATCCGGAACCGGGGGATGTTCGGAAGGCCCTTGACCTGTTTCGGGAGACCGACCATGAGACCCCCCCGGTGATCCTGGCCGGCCGGGGTGCGGTGGAAGCGGAGGCTCGAGAATCGCTTGAAGAGCTGGCCGAGAGCTGGAATGCGTTCCTGCTCACGACTCTGCAGGCCCGGAGTTATTTTTCGGGGCACCCCTATCACCCGGGGTTCGTGGGGGGCCATGGCAGGCCGCTGGCCAACGAATATCTGGCCGAGAGCAAGTTTGTTTACGCCGTGGGATGTAGCCTGAATCAGCACACGACGGAGTCGGGCGAATTGATCGGGGACGAGGCAAGGCTTGTTCAGGTCGACGTGGACCGGGGAAGGTTTGACCGGTTTACGTCCGTGGACCTGGCCCTTCACGGGGACGCACGGGTTACGACGGAGGCTCTGGTGAAGGAGATCGATGAACGGGGGGTCCCTTCGGGCAAGACGTTCTGGACGGAGGCCGCGCGGGAAGAGATCGCGGCTCAGAATCCGCTGGGGGAGGAACGGCGCACCGAGGAGGGAGTCATCGATCCCCGCACCCTCATGGAACGCCTGGATCCGGTGCTGCCGGAGGATCGGTTGGTGGTTCACGATACGGGTCACGCTTACATGTGGGTGCTTGACGGGATCACGATAACGCACCCGGACGACCACATCTGGACGCTCGATTTTGCCGCGGTCGGGCAGGGGCTACCCATCGCGATCGGGGCGGCTGTGTCCTCGGATCGAACGAGTCTGGCCTTTCTTGGGGACGGGGGATTCATGATGTCGCTGCCGGAGCTGGAGACCGCGGTTCGGGAACAGATCCCACTGATCGTCATTGTGATTAACGACGAGTCGGTCGGGGCCGAGTATCACATGGCCAAAAACGACGGGTTTGGGGGAGAACTGGCCCTGCTTTCCACCCCGGACTTTGCCGAGGTAGCCGAATCCCTCGGGGCGGAGGGCCACACGGTCCGTTCGGCGGCCGACGTGGATCGAATTGCCAACCGGATCGAAACGAAACCGTCCGGGCCGGTGGTGGTCGACTGCCGGGTGAACCGGGCCGTCCTTAACCGGTATCTTCAGAACATGACCGGCATCTGACCATCCGGTGGGAGACGGTAACCAGCGGAATTGACATGAGAGTATCCAGGCTCAGGAGAGTTCGGCCGACAGGGACCGGGAGAGAAGCCGAGTCGGTTAGCGTTCGTCGTGGTCGGGCAACAGGGGGCCGGGTTGTTCCCGTCGAAGCTCCAGGGTGGCACAGTGCAGCCCGGCGATGGCGAACTGGTGACTCTGTTCAAAGCTGACGGGAATGATCTCGATGCCCTCCTTGTCGAGCCGTTCGTAGACTCGTTCCGATCCTTCGTTGATGATCACCTTGCCGGGCTCCAGGTTGACCCCGTTGGTGGCCAGCTTCCAGTACTCCTCCAGCGGGACCTCGATGACCTTGATGTCCCGTTGCTTCAGGTACTTGATGAAGGAATAGTCGACGATCTGGGGCGACACCACCGCCATGCCGATGTCGGGAACCATGACGAACATGTCCGCGTGGATGGTGCCGATGTCCCCGCCGGCCGTGGTTTCGTGCCAGCCGGGGGTATGGCAGCGGACGAATTCAATCCCCAGGTTGTCCAGCACCCACTGGATCTGGTCCATGCCCTCCCGGTTGGCCACCACGCCCTCGTTAAACACGTAGGTTTTGCTATCGAGCCAGCGCCCGGCCCCGGGTTCGCCGACCCCCTGACCGAAGATGGTGTGGTAGACCGGCACCTGCAGGGCGGCCAGGGCCTTTTGCCAGATCACTTCCCGTCCCCGCTGGAAGGACCCCATTCCCATCCGGTGTACGATCGCTCCCCCCTTGACCACCAGTCCGGCCCCGGCCAGGGTCACCAGGTTTTTCAGGTACCCGTAGGGTCCAATGGCGGGAACCGGTGGTTCAAGGTAGTGGACGGTTACTCCGTGATCTTCCAGGAGGTCGTAATAGCGGTCGAATTCGGCCTGCATTTCCTCCAATTCGGCGTTGCCCGGTTGAGCCGAGTAATAGTATTCATGTTCCTCGGCGTACTCCTCCCGGACCTCGTTTTCGGTCGGCCGGGACACCAGGACCTCCTGCAGTTTACCGATTCCTTCCGCCCCCCA
>CAYPTI010000134.1:0-4701 GCA_964413525.1 uncultured bacterium
GCGGTGGCTCCCTGGATGTCGTTGGTCTCCAGGAGCGGGCAGGCGAGCGCGTCCCGGGCGGCGTCCACCGCGGCGCTGGCGCCGTTGCCCTCCCCGATCCCCATCATGGCGTCACCGCGCTGCTTCATCACGGTCTGGACGTCGGCGAAATCAAGGTTTACGAGCCCATCCTCCACGATCACTTCCGAGATTCCATGGACGCCCTGGCGGAGGATGTCGTCAGCCAGCTTGTAGGCTTCGATCATGGGCAGGTCGTTGTCGGCCACTTCGAACAACCGGTCGTTCGGGACAACAATGAGGGTATCGACGTTGTTCCTCAGGGCTTTGATGCCCTGATCGGCTTTTTTGGCTCGTTTTTGTTCCTCAAAACTGAACGGGCGGGTGACGACTCCGATGGTAAGGATGCCCAGTTCCTGGGACATTTCCGCGATCACCGGTGAGGCACCGGTTCCGGTCCCACCCCCCATTCCGGCGGTCACGAACAGCATGTCGGCTCCGTCAATGGCGTCCCGGATCCGCTCCCGGCTCTCCTGAGCGGCCTTCACGCCCGTTTTGGGATCGGCGCCGGCCCCCAGTCCCCCGGTCTGATCCTCACCCAGGCGAATCTTGACGTCGGCCCGGGCGTTCTGGAGGTCCTGGGCATCCGTGTTGGCGGCGATCATCTTCACGCCCGGAATCCCCTGCTGTTTCATCCGGGTAATGGCGTTGTTGCCTCCGCCCCCGATGCCGATCACCCGGATGTCGGTGGGGTTGGTCAGATCGTTGTCCTCGAACTGAAATAAATTTTCATCCACGTTGCTCATAAACGACGCCTCCCGAGATTGACGGAATCCGGCCCGCCTCCGGTTGAGAACAGGTCAGGTTTATCTTACGTGAATTTCGGCTCCGGTCGAACGGGTTTCACCCGCCGGTGAACCAGGACCCCAGGTCGGTAAACCAATCGTTCATCCGTCCTTTGAGTTGCTGGAAGAGGTTGCCGTCGGGAGAAAAATGGTAGTTCTGCTCCATGTTTTGCTGTTCGAAACCGTACTTCACCAGGCCGACCCCGGTGGAATACTTCGGGTTGTTCACGACGTCAATGAGCCCGGCGATCCCCCACGGTTCCCCGATCCGAACCGGCATATCCACGACGTCCTCGGCCAGTTCCTGGGTTCCCTTCAAGCCGGAGGCCCCCCCCGTAACCACCATGCCCGCGATGACCTGTTCCATGTAGCCGGAATCCTTCAGGGCCATCTCGATGAACTGAAAGATTTCCTCCATCCGGGGTTCGATGATCTCGCACAGCTGACGACGGCTTCGCTGCCGGGGGTCCCGCCCACCGACGGAGGGGACCTCGATGGTCTCGTTCTCATCGATCATCGACGGCACCGCGCAGCCGTGGTTGATCTTGATCATCTCGGCGTCCTGTGAGGAGGTACGCAACCCCTTCATCACGTCCTGGGTCACGTGTTCCCCCCCGATGCTGATGACGTCGGTGTCGCAGATGTAGCCACGGGCGAAGATGGCCAGGTCGCTGGTCCCCCCTCCGATGTCCACCAGGCAGACCCCGAGTTCCTTCTCGTCCTCGTCCAGAACCGCGTAGCTCGACGCCAGGGGTTCGAGGACGATGTCCTCCACTTCAAGGCCGGCGTCGAAGACGCTTTTGACGATGTTCTGGACCGACGGAAGTGAGGCGGTCACGATGTGAACGTCGGCCTCCAGCCGGACCCCCGTCATGCCGACGGGATCCTTGATGTGATCCTGTTCGTCGACGTAGAACTCCTGGGGAAGGGTATGGATGAGTTCCCGATCGGGCGGGATCGACAGGGCTTCGGCGGCTTCGATCACCCGGTGGACGTCCCGTTCGGTAATCTCCCTGTTTTCCTGCTCGGTGGCGATGACTCCCCGGCTGTTCTGGGACTGGATGTGCCCCCCGGCGATGCCGACGTAAGCACTCGAGATGTCGACCCCGGCCATGAGCTCGGCTTCCTCGGCGGCGCCGGAAATGGAATTCACCGTCTCCTCCACGTTCACAACGATCCCCTGCCGAAGGCCGTGGGAGGGTTTCTCCCCGACGCCGATAATTTCAATTTCACCGTCCTGATTCCGCTCGCCGACGATGGCACAGACCTTGGTGGTCCCGATGTCCAGACCCGTTACGATGTCCTTCGGGGGCATGAACCATCACGTCCTTGCTGATTTTGTTTGGGGTTAATAAACCCGCACGTTCTCAGGATCACTGAGGTTAATCCATTCCTCAATGTCCTGAAATTCTTCCGTTCCCATGAAGCTCCGCAACCGCTGAATCTTGGACGGGTAGTTGTCGAGTCCGAGACGGACCTCAATCTCCCGGGGGCGCTTGAGAACCATTTCGGCGAACCCTCCTTCACGAATGGAGACCGTATCCACCATATCCAGAGGAAAGGCGGTCTGAATAGCCCGCAGCACGGCCAGGGTCCGGTCCCACTTCTCGGCGAACTCCTCCGAGCCCGGAGAATGAAGTTCCAGCCCCTCGACCACCGGCAACCGGCTCGCCAGGGAACCCCGTTCGTGTTCTTCGGGTTCAAACAGCGTCCCGGTCTGATCCGCCGGAAGATAATACCGTCGCTCATCCGTCTGACTGTACCGGGCCACCAGGGCGATGGGCTGGCGCTCCCGGACCACGATGCGCAATTCGTCCGGAAGCCGCCGTTCCACCCGGACCTCCTGGAATCGGCGGTAGTCTTCCATGAGAACCGTCCGGAGCCGGGACGGGGAAATCGCGAAGATCGACGGCAGAGTATCGCCCTGAAATTCGGAGAGCACGGTCTCCCGGATCCGGGTCTCCGTGATCACTTCGTTGCCCTCGAGGGTCAATTCGGCGCGGTACCGGTCGTTCTCCAGCGTGTACCGGTAAAAATCCCAGCCCAGGAGGATGATTCCGGCCCCGAGCAGACCCAGTAGAAGCCACAGCCCCAGCCGTTTCCACGGCAGGGAAAACAACCCGGGCAGCCAGGAAAACCAGCCGGAACGGTTCTTCTTGTACCGGTTCCGTTTGGTCACGGTCGCTCCCGGGCCCGGCGGACGGAGGAACGGACCATCCCCCAGACCAGTTCCGGAAAGGAAATCCCCTCGGCCCGGGCCGCCTTGGGAAGCAAAGAGGTCTCGGTGAACCCGGGAATCGTGTTGATCTCAAGCACGGTCGGGGATCCGGAATCGGGGACCATCAGGTCCACCCGGCACAGCTCGAGGGTCTCCAGGTGGCGAGCCGCCTCAAGGGAAATTTCCTTCAATGCCTCGATTGTCGTGTCGGGGAGATCCGCCGGGACATCGTACTCCGTCATGCCCTTGGTGTATTTCGTATCATAGTCAAAAAACTCATGTCCCGGTCGGATCCCCACCGGGGGGAGAACCCGGGTGGATTCGAGGGTCACAATTCCGACGGTCGCCTCGTATCCGTCGATGTATTCCTCGATCAACACGTCGGAATCGTACCGGCGGGCCTCTTCAAGAGCCCGGGGGAGGTCGGTTCTCGGAACGATGCTCATCCCCAGGCTGCTCCCTTCAAACCGGGGTTTCACCACCAGTTTTTCCCCCAGCCGATCGGGAACCCCGGCGGACTCCCCGTCCCGGAGCAGCACCCAATCGGGGGTGGGAATGCTTCCCTGCCGGAACAGTCGTTTGCTGAACAGTTTGTCCATGGACCGGGCGCTGGGAGCCATGGACGGGCCCGTATACGGGATCCCGAGCCAGTCCAAGACCGCCTGAACCTGGCCGTCCTCCCCTCCCCGTCCGTGCAGGGCGATCACCGCGCAGTCGACCTCTTCTTCCCTCAGTCGTTGGGGAAGATCGCTCCCCGGATCCAGCATCACCCGGCGGGCGGGCGCCTCCTCCAGGGCCTCAAACATGGCCTCCCCCGATTTAAGGGAAATCTCCCGTTCGGCCGATTGTCCCCCGGCCAGCACCGCCACCATATCGAGTCCGTCCAGCGAGGCGAGCTTCGATCCGTCCGACGAAGCCGTGTGTACGGAATCGGACTCAACCAAGACGGTGGATCTCCTGCTCCAGGTCGACGTCAAACTGATCCCGCACGGCCCGGCGAACCCGATCCCTGAGGGTCAGGACCTGCTCGCAGGTGGCCGATCCGAGGTTGAGAAAGTAGTTCGCATGCTGGTCCGAGACCACCACGTCCCCTTCCCGTTCCCCCGCCATGCCCGCCCGGTCGATCAGTTCGCCGGCGCTGTGCCCGTTCGGGTTCTTGAACATGCATCCGGCGCTCGGCGGTCCCACGGGTTGATCGGAGCGCCGTTTCTCAACCAGGGCCCGGGTGGCCTGGATCACGCGGGAGCGCTCCCGGTACTCCAGGTCAAAGGCCGCCCGGAGGACGATCGACCGGTCCGGAAGGTCGGTTCGCCGGTACTCCATCACCAGTTCCTCGGCGGGAATTCGTTCCCGATCTCCGTCCGGGGTCAGGATGTCCACCCACTTGAGGACGTCCTTGACCTCCCGGTTGTAGGCTCCGGCGTTCATGACCACCGCCCCCCCGACGGTGCCCGGGACCCCCGAGGCCCACTCAAGCCCGGTTAACCCGGCCCGGGCGGCTCCCATCGCCAGCTCGGGCATCAGGACGGAAGCCCCGGCCGTGACCAGCGTGGAATCAAACCCGAAGGAGGTGAAATCGCCCGTTAACCGGATGATGGGTCGTTCGATGACTCCCTCGTCCACCAGCAGGTTGCTGCCCCG
>CAYPTI010000135.1:0-4636 GCA_964413525.1 uncultured bacterium
CCTCCTGGGAGTCTTTGCGGTCGGACTGATCCTGGGCTGGACCGCCCATGCACTGGCCGTTCATCAGGGGATGAACGGCGGTTTGATGGGTATGATGGGCGGTCAGAACATGGACGGTTCCATGCACGGAGAACGCGGCCCCGGGATGATGAACAACGGGATGGACCGCCAGCGGATGCGGGGCATGATGCATCGGATGATGGGAAGAATGATGGAGGGAGAGGGCTGCGTACGGATGATGCGGATGATGGAGGACCACCATCAAGCGATGATGCGGCAGGAGGACGGAGAACGGCCCGCTCCCATGGGGCGGATGATGGAGCGGATGAACGAGGAAGAACGGCGCCAGCACTGCCGGTCCATGCAGGCGTCGATGATGGCCATGATGGACGGAACGCTTGAATTGGACGGGGAGAACCAGGAACCGGAATCTCAAACGAGCCAGCAGGAGCAAGAGGACGGAACCGACGGAGACAGAACCGAATCCGACAGCGAGCTCGATCTTGAGGGGGAGCTTCGGGAGTGGGTGGACTCCCTTCGCGGGGACGTCGAACCCCGTGACGCCCGGGGTGAGGACACGGTGACCGTCGAGGTTGGAGCCGGTGATCTCGGGCTGCAATTCAGTCCGGCGGTCCTGCGAATCGACCCGGGAACCACGGTGGAATTCGTCTGGACGGGAAACGGCGGTTCGCACAACGTCAGCGTACTCGAAACCGATCAGCGCAGCCCTCTGATGTACGGGGAGGGCGAGCGATACGAAGTTCAGTTCGACGAACCCGGTGCCTACCGGTACATCTGCACTCCTCACGAGGTGGTCGGAATGAAGGGCTTGCTTCTCGTCGACGAATCATAATTCGGGCCCTATTGAACGTTCAGAAGGACCGCTTCCTCGGACCCCGAGAGAGATACTTTTGAGAAACCATTCAAATTGAATCGGTCTGTGGTTACATTACGGGAGGAGGGATGTAGGGTACGGAACGGTTGGTATCCCTCCAGCCGGATCAATCCGGTTGGTACGAGGAGGTTCGGGTGACACCGACGGCATGGACCCCGAACAAGAACTGAAACGACTGGCGGACATCATCCGGGAAGCCCCCCAATTCATCGGAACGGCGACCCCGGAAGGCGACGTCATCGATCTCAATCCTGTCTACTCCGACCTGCACGGACTGTCCCCGGAGGATATTGACCGGATTTCGATCGATTTCCTCCACAGTGAAGTCGCCCTGAAGGTCATTCGGGAGGAAGCGATTCCCGAAGCCCTTGAATCCGGGACCTGGACGGGAGAAAACACCCTTCGACTTCCGGACGGGTCCGATTTTCCCGTCCAGCAAACCATCATCGCCCATCGAGACGACCGGGGGAACCTCCAGTATTTTTCCACCATCATGCAGGACATTTCCGAGTTAAAACAATCCCAGCTCGAACTGCAGGAACGCTACAAGGAACAATCGTGCCTGCGGTCGATCCTGGAAGTTCCCGAGACGGAATACGACTCCGAGCTGGACCTGGTCGGAAAGATCGCTGCGCTGATCCCTTCCGGCTATCAAAACCCCGACCGGACTCACGCACGGATCCGGTACGGAGACGAGGCCGTGGAGAGTCCGGGCTTCAACCAAACCGATCGGCACCAGACGTGCGACATCCTGCTCGACGGAGACTCCGCCGGACGGGTGGAGGTTTACGTCGAGCCGAAGGAAGACGGGAGAAACCCCCCGTTTCTGCCCGAAGAACAAGCCCTCCTCGAAACCATCGCCGAGCAGATCGCCTCGAAATTACAGCGTCGGAAGGCCGAACGAGCCCTGCGGGAAAGCGAACAACGGTTCCGCCAGCTGGCCGAGAACATCGAGGAAGATTTCTGGCTCTCCACCGTCGACAAGCAAATGCTGTACGTCAGCCCCGCGTTCGAGGATCTCTGGGGTATCCCCTCGGAAGATATATACGACGACCTGAACAACGTCATCCAGCGAATTCACCCGGAGGATCGCGATCGGGTTGAACGGGCGATGCGGGAACAGCAGGTAACCGGGGACTATGACGAACGGTACCGGATCATCCGGCCCGACGGAGAGGAACGATGGATTCACGACCGGGCCTTTCCGATCACCAACGAGGAGGGAGACGTCCACCGGATCGCCGGGCTGGCCCAGGACATCACCGACCAAGTCCGACAGGAAGAACGACTCAAACAACTGGCCCTGTACGACGAACTCACGGAACTCCCCAACCGGACCCTGTTCGAAAACCGGCTGGAAACCACCTTCTTCAAAGCCAGACGGTATGGAGAATGGGACTTCGGGCTCATTTTCCTGGACCTCGATGATTTCAAGGTCATCAACGACCTCCACGGTCATTCGATCGGGGATGAAATCCTCCGGACCCTCGGCCACCGGTTTCAGGAATTGTGTCGTCCCGAGGACACGGTGGCTCGATTCGGCGGTGACGAGTTTTTGTTTTTGCTCCAGAACGTCGACCAACGCGAGGAACTACGGAACGTCGCCCGGCGGATCCAGACCTGTCTCGAGGAACCGATCAAAACGGACGTTCAATCCTTCACCCTCTCAGCCAGCATGGGCATCTGTCCGGCCGGGTCCCATTACGACTCACCGGAAGAAATGATCCGGGACGCCGATCTCACGATGTTCCGGGCCAAACGGTCCCCGGAACGGGATTTTTTGTTCTTTACCGACGAATTCCGGGATCGAATGCAAAGCCGGCTGGACGATCGTGACCGCCTTGAACGAGCTCTGTCCGAGCATGAATTTGTGCTGTACTACCAGCCGATCGTCGAACTTGACTCCGCCCGGGTGGTGGGTCTGGAGGCCCTGGCTCGCTGGATCGAACCGGACGGGACGGTCCGAAACCCGGCGGAATTTTTTCCCATCGCCGAAGCCTGCAATCTTCTGCCGGATCTGGAACATGAACTGGTGGACCGGTTTTCCAGTAACCTCCGCGAACGGAAGGAATCGCTTGAGGCAAGCTCAATTTCCTGGATGTGCCTGAACGTATCCTCTCAGATGGTCGGCCGGTCGGAGTTCATATCGGTCCTGGAAGACCGGATTCCGCCGGATCTGCTCTCCGGGGTGGGGATTTGCCTTGAGCTCACCGAAAAAACGAACCTGACCCGGGATCAACTCACGCTGGACCATCTTGAACGCTTGGTGGACTCCGGGTTTCAGCTCCTGATCGACGATTTTGGAACCGGGTTCTCATCCCTGCAGTATTTGATCCAGCTTTCGGTTGTTGGAATCAAGATCGACAAGGCCTTCGTTCGGAACCTGCTCGACGATCCCAAGGCCCACGCCGTAACGGAAGCATCCCTCAAACTGGCCGAAAGTCTTGAGCTTCTGGCCGCGGCGGAAGGGGTCGAAACCGAACAGCAGCTTCAGGTCCTCGACGAACTGGGATGCCGCTTTTACCAAGGGTTTTACCACTCCCGGCCCGAACCCATTGAAACGGTGATTGAACAGACCCTTTCGGTTCCCCGAACTTAACTTCCCGACCGGGGTTGGCCCCCGAATCCACAGTACTTCAACGGTTCGTCCACCGGTCTACCGACGCGGAAGGGGGGCACGTCCACTATTGTGTGTAAAAACAGCCTCCACCCATCATTCTCGGTCCGCCGGAGGCAGACCTCCGAGGTGATTTCGCCTTCCGGATCGGGGTACCTGTCCCGCGTCGGGTCAGGCCATTTGTGATGGTTGGGAATCTACGGCTGGTTCTGAATCGGCAAAGTCAAACCCGTTTGGAGACCGTATTTGCACACAATTCGGGAGACAAACCGGAAGGCACCCTCCGGCTCCAGGAGGTCAGACCGATCAGGACCGACGCCCGGGCGGGTGTTCGATCAATTGCTGCTTCTTTTGCCACAATTTCTCCGTCAGGGAAACGTGGTAAATATGGGGGTTCATCGTCCGGCGAACCCCGGGATCCAGATTGTCCAGATCCTCCCGACGTCGTTCCCGGGCCGCCTCGATCGGTTCGTCCGGTCGGTTGACGGGTCCGCCCTCCCAGACCCGTTTATGGAGCGTTTCCATATGGGAAATGTCCCGTTCGTGTACGGTCCTGAGCAGGGAAGCCTGGACCGGGTGACGCAGGGTGATGCTCTCCCGACCGGTTAACCGTTCACCTTCCATTCCCAGGCAATCGGCCGTGGCCCGTCCGCGTCGATCGTACAACCGCCAGAGTTCCTTGCGGCCGGGGTTGGGAATTTTTTCCGGGGTTTCGCTCAGTTTGATGGTGGGGTCCCACTGTTCGTCGTTCTTCAGGGAAACCAGCTTATAGACCCCGTCCAGGGCTCCGTCCCCCCGGGAAGTGATGAGCCGGGTTCCCACCCCGTAGGTCAAACGGTCCACCACCGAAGCCGGATCCAACCCGTACTGCGGCGCCTCCTCCCGAATCTGATCGACGATCTGATCGAGCACCGATTCGTCCAGTTGATTGGACAGCACGATTGAAACGTCCTCGAACCCGGCTTCGTTCAACATCTCGGCCGAACGCACACTGAGGTGAGCCAGGTCTCCCGAATCGAGCCGGATGCCTACCGGTTCATGGCCCCGTTCCCGAAGCTGTTTGAACACTTCAATGGCGTTGGGGACTCCGCTGTTGAGGGTGTCGATCGTGTCCACCAGCAAAA
>CAYPTI010000136.1:0-4628 GCA_964413525.1 uncultured bacterium
CGGAGGACGAAACCATGACGATTGACGATCCGGACGTACGGTCTGAAGTTCTCATCGAGGCCCTGCCCTACATTCAGGAATTCCACGGTTCCCGCGTGGTCCTGAAGTTCGGGGGCAGCATCATGGAGGACGACGAACTCAAACAGGCCGTCGCGGCCGACGTGGTCCTGCTTCAATACATTGGTATTCGTCCGGTCATCGTTCACGGAGGCGGTCCGCAGATCGCCGAGACCCTGGAGCGGATGGGCATCGGATCCAAGTTCGTGAAGGGGCTCCGGGTTACCGACGCCGAAACCATGGACGTTGTTGAGATGGTGCTGGCGGGCCGGGTGAACAAGGACCTTGTCAACGAGATCAACCAGGCCGGTGCCAGGGCCATCGGGCTGTCGGGAAAGGACGGCCAGATGCTGCTTGCCCGTCCCCATTCCTCCCGCGATCAGGTGGATCTCGACCTCGGACAGGTAGGGGAGATCACCTCCGTGAATCCGAAGCCCCTTGAACTGCTGGAGAACGAAAACTACGTCCCGGTGGTGGCTCCCATCGCCGTGGATTCGGAAGGCACGACCTATAACATGAACGCGGATGAAGTCGCCGGAGCTCTTGCGGCGGGGCTGGAGGCGAGGAAATTAATCTACCTCACCGACGTTCCCGGCATCATGGACGACGGCGAATTGATTTCCTCAATCTACCTGGACGAAGCCGAGGATCTCATCGAACGTGAGGTCATTCAGGCGGGCATGATTCCCAAGGTCCGTTCCGCTCTCAAGGCGGTCGGTCAGGGGGTCACCAAGACGCACATCATCGACGGCACCCGGCATCATTCTCCGCTGCTCGAATTGCTTACCCGGGAAGGGATCGGAACCCAGATCCTTCCGAAAGGACGCTGACCATGGCAGACTGGTACGATTCCTCCCGCCAGCATCTGATCCCCACCTACGATCGAATCCCGATCCATTTCGTCTCCGGTCAGGGCGTTTACCTGAAGGACGGTGAGGGAAACCGCTACCTGGATGCTCTGGGGGGGATCGCGGTAAACATCCTGGGGTATCGTCATCCCAGGCTGGTGGACTGTGTACAAAACCAGGCGGAGGCCGTCCATCACGTTTCGAACCTGTACGAGATCGAATCCCAGGTCCGCCTGGCCGAACTGCTCAACGAGCTGACCTTTACGTCGGCGCTGTTTTTTTGCAACAGCGGAGCCGAGGCCAATGAGTCAGCCATCAAACTGGCGAGAAAATACGCCCACGTCCACGGGGACGGAACCGGGAAGCCGGTGGTTCTTTCGTTCGAAGGATCCTTCCACGGTCGGACGCAGGGGGCTCTGGCGGCCACCGGCCAGGCCAAGTACAAGCAGAACTTTGGCCCGCTTCCGGAGGGATTCGTTCACGTCCCCTTCAACGACATGGAAGCCGTCCGGGACGCAGCCGAGAGCCATAACCTTGCGGCGATTCTGTTTGAATCCATTCAGGGGGAAGGGGGTGTTCGTCCGGCCGACGGTCAATTTCTCCGCGATCTGCGTGCCTTCTGTGACCGTGAGGACGTCCTGTTGATGGCGGACGAAGTCCAGGCGGGGATGGGCCGGACGGGATCCTTCTTCGGGTTTGAATCGAGCACCATTCGTCCGGATGTCGTAACCCTGGCCAAGGGGCTCGGGGGAGGGTTCCCCATCGGGGCAATGATGGTTGATCGTTCCCTGCAGGATGTTCTGGAGCCGGGCGACCACGCCTCGACGTTCGGCGGCAACCCCTTCGTCACGTCGGTGGCCTGCCGGGTTCTGACGACCCTGCAGAAGGAGAACCTGATTCCTAACGCGCGCGAGCGTGGTAAGCAACTAATCGAGGGTCTGGAATCGCTGGCTTCGACGTCCGACCGGATCCACAAACCGAGGGGTCGGGGGTTGATGGTCGGGGTGCCCTGTGCGGAGTCCGTGAACTCGGGAGACGTCATGAAGGCGGCCCGCGAGCAGGGGTTGATCGTTGGGATTGCGGGTGGGAACACCGTCCGGCTGGTCCCGCCCTTGATCCTGACCGAATCGGAGACGAACGATCTTCTGAACCGGTTTGAGTCGGCCCTTCAGTCGTTGTAGGCCAACCGGAGGAGGTTGTTCAGGAGGTCTCCCCCCGCTGGAAGGATCGTTCGAAAAATTGTTCTCCGGTCCGCTCAAGGACGTCTAGCAGTGTCCCCGTACGGGGTCGTACGGGGTTCGCAGTCCCCCCCCTCATATACGGCCCCTACCACCCGATCGTGTCGCCCGAGGAAACCGATTTCTTCGAACGGATCGTCATCGGGAGGGATTCCCCGTCCCAACATCTCGGCCGGCGGAAAGAAGGGACCTTCCAGCGAATGCTGGCCGGGAACAGTCAATCCACCTTCAGAGGCCGGCCCGAGGGACCGTGGAGCAAACGCCCAGGACTGCGCAACGAAGGAAAACGTCCTAGAACGGTGGGCGGAACAAGGAGCACGGACAGGAAACCTGTGGACCGTCAGGGAACGCCGAGCTATCGCAGGGGGAGGAGGCCTTCCTCCCGGCGGGGGGCCGGGAGGGAACCACTATACGTGCTCGTGGTTGAGCTGGAAGAAGTCTTCCTGTGAGGCTGGATTCGCCTGCAGGTTGTTGTCATCAACATACTTATAGGCGCTCTGGACGATTCGCTCGTGCAAACCGTCCTCGCGCAGTTCCGGAGGCACGAAGATCGAATGAAATTCGATCTCGTCCTCGTCGCGGGAATACCGGAGCACCGCCTGCTTGTCCGGGAACGGAATGTAAAACTTTCCATTGTCCTCATCGTGAAGCACCTGATCGGAACCGTCCCCATTTTTACCCATAAGCAGATCAACCTCCCAGAAGAATTGATTACACTGAGTATGGTACCAGAATAACCCCCTGAATCGCAAGGGAATTTTGATACATTGCTGACCGCGGGAGGAATCAAGCCGGTTGAAGAAGAACCCGAAGGGAACGATCGGCACCATGAATTCGGTGTATCAGCTGGACGTTACCGCCCGAGGCGAACGGAAGTTGAACCGGGGAGACTGGTGGCTGGATCGGAACGACGTTGATGACGAAGAGGAGCTGGAACCCGGCTGCGTGGTCGATTTGTTCGACCGGTCCGGGAATTACCGTGCCCGGGGGTTGTACAGTTCGTCCGGGCCCGTGGCGGTTCGACGGATCAGCCGGTCCAAGGTAACCGTCGACGAATCGTTTTTTCGTCGTCGAATCGGTCGGGCCCTCCGGCGGCGGGGCTCCGTCGCCCGCAATCGAACCAGTTTTCGTGCGGTCCACGGCCAGGGGGACCTGCTTCCCGGACTCATCGTGGATGTGTACGACCGGGATTGGGGGGTCGTCCAGCTCCGGAACCAGGCGATGGACCGCCGGCGGGACTTCATCGTATCAGCGGTGAATCAGGCGCTGGAGCCCCGGGGAATTCTGGCCCGGAATGACGTGGCCGGCCGTCAGAACGAAGACCTCGAGTTGGAGGTCACCCGGCTGGACGGCGAGCCGGTGCCGGAACGAGTCCACGTCCGGCGGGAACCCTACGAGACGGTCGTCAACCTCCGGACGGGTCAGAAGACCGGCTGCTACCTGGATCAGGTGCCGAACCGGAAACGGTTCCGTGAATTCGGTCCCCGGGGAACGGTGCTCGATTTGTTCTGCTACGCGGGCGAATGGGGGTTGTCCGCTCTTGCCGGGGGAGCCGAACGGGTAGTTTTTGTGGATCAGAGCGAACAGGCCCTCGCCCTGGTGAAGGAAAACCTGGAGCGCAACGCTTGGACCGACAGGGGAGATCTTCGGCACGAGGATGGGTTTGATTATCTGCATGAGACGGAGGAGGAGTTCGATCACGCCGCGATCGATCCGCCCGCCTTCGCAAAGGAATCCGATCAGCTCGACGGAGCGGTAAAGGGATACCGGGATCTTAATTTTCGCGCCATGCGTCAGCTCAAAGACGGTGGACTGCTGGCCACCAGTTCCTGTTCCTCTCCCGTCGACGAAGAACGGTTTCTGGACATTCTTCGTCAGGCTCGAGAGGACGCCGACGTTAACCTTCGAATCATGAACGTGGGCGGGCAGGGGGTGGATCATCCCTGGCTGGTTAACTTCCCGGCCGGTCGGTACCTGACGTCGGTGCTGGGCTGGGTGTCCCTCCGGTGACCGACGGTTCATCGGCTCTCCGGTTGAGGCCTTCCAAGCTGGAGGAAATAGCCCCCGTCCTGTCCACCGCGGTGGACGAGGATCCCCCGGCTCCCTGTCCGCCGAACGTCTGGTTTTGGTGGAGGAGGAACAGGTCCGTGGCTGGTTTCGGGACCCCGTCAGCGGACGGACCGAAATACCGATGGTGAAGGCGAGGGTCAGGAAATTGCGGGAACTCGGTCGGGGCCTGCATGGGTTTGCTACCGAGAACGGTACCGAACCAACGCTGGAAGCCCTGCTCCGACATTCCCGGACGTTCTCCGGGGTGCTCGATCGACTGCACCGGTGGTTTCCGTACAGCTTCGGGGATCCCCCTGAACAAGCTGACACAGTTGTTGATCAAGATGCTCGTGGATCGCCGGTCGGATCGGGTCGCCGGCAAGGGTCTGGAACCCTCGGATCAATACGATGCCCTGATCTCCCTGGAGGGTTTGGA
>CAYPTI010000137.1:0-4622 GCA_964413525.1 uncultured bacterium
CTGTTGCAACACGAAGCCCTTGTGCTGGCGTTCTTTCGCGGTCGCTGGTGACCGTACTGCAATGCAGAGCTGGAAGCTCTGAACGGCGTTGTGGACGATATTCGTGAGCTGGATGCCGAGCTCGTGGCGATTTCGCCGGAGTCCGTCGGGGACAACCGTACGTTTGTCGACGACAAGGGACTGGAGTTCGATCTGCTCAGCGATCCGGGCAACCGGGTCACGGAACAATTCAACCTGGCGTATGACGTATCCGACGAGTTGAAGGACGTTTATCTTGAGATGGGACTGGACCTGGAAGAGTTTAATCAGCGACGGCCGTGGAGCCTGCCTCTGTCGGCCCGCTACATCGTGGATCCGGAGGGAATTATTCGGTACGAACGGGTAAACGTCGATTACACCCAACGTCCGGAACCGAAGGAGACCGTGGAGGCCCTGGCCGAGCTGATCGGTTGACCGGTGTTTTAATTGACAGGTGAAGTCCCGTATATTTTACTGTCTCGTAGAAACGAAGCGGATATTCCCTGACTGAGGAATTCGGATTCCTCCCAAGATACGGCCTGCTGGCGACTGAGGATCCGGGTTGCTCACGACGAGGCGGTTGGTCGGAGGTGAAGGTTTCACGGCTCATATAGGATTATGATTTAACGGACCCTGACGTCTTCAGCGGGTTGAACACGTCATTGCGGGCCAAACTGTCCACAGGTTCAGCTGCGGCACGGTCGCCGCAGCGATTCGGGTGCACGATCTGAACATTACACCGTTCTTACTGTGGCCTGTTGGTTCGAAGGACGCTTTCCGGGTTGGTTGCACCGGCGGAACGAACGTCCTTCCGGAAACAATTGACGTGGAATCATTTCCCTATGCTGGAGGCGACAACGTGAAACCTTTGCAGCCCAGGAAACATTTTGGAGAACATCGCGAACGCCGGGAAGACTCTTCCCTGATCACCGGGGCGGGACTGTACACGGACGATCTCACCGAACCACGCATGGTGTTCGCCTCGCTACTTCGAAGTCCTCACGCGCACGCGCGTGTAGAGTCCATCAATACGGAGCGGGCTCGCCAGCACGACGATGTACTTGAAGTCTTCACGGCTGAGGACATACGCGCTTCGGGGGTTCCCGGCGATCTCCCCATTGGTGAATCCCTCCCGGACCTTGAGGTTCCCGAACATTATCTGCTTGCCCGGGATCGAGTGCGGTACCAGGGGGAGCCCGTGGCCATGGTCATCGCGGCGGACCGATACACCGCCCATGATGCCCGGGATGCCGTCGAGGTCGATTATGACGTTCTTCCTTCCGTGATTCATCCCCGAGACTCCGTTCAGGAAGATGCCCCTCGGATTCACGATGGCGTCCCGAACAACGTTGCCATGGAGTGGGCGGTCGGGGATCGGTCCTCCGTGGATGAGCAGTTCGAGCGGGCCGACGTGACCGTATCGCTTGAATTAACTCAGAACCGGTTGATCCCGATGGCGATGGAGCCGCGTTCGGCGCTGGCCATCTACGAACGCGGTTCCGGTCAGCTTACCTTCAAGATGTCCACCCAGATTCCTCATTACCACCGGGTCCTGATGTCAAAGACCCTCGGGTTGCCCGAGCACAAGGTACGGGTCATCGCTCCGGAGGTCGGAGGCGGGTTCGGAAGCAAGGACAACCATTACTCGGCCGAGGCCCTCTGTGGCTGGGCGTCGATGCAGTTAAACCGTCCCGTGAAGTGGACGGCCAACCGGACCGAGACCTTTGTCTCCGACGTCCAGGGACGGGGTCCGGTGACGGAAGCCGAACTGGCCCTGACCGGGGACGGAAGCTTCCTCGGGGTCCGGTTGGACACCCATGCGGACCTGGGAGCCTACCTCGGAGCGTCGGCCCCGGTGATCGTGACCCATGTTTTTTCCAGTGTGCTCTCGGGTCAGTATGAAATTCCGGAAATTTACTGCCGCGTGGTGGGAGCCTTCACCAACACCGTCCCGGTGGACGCCTACCGGGGGGCGGGTCGTCCGGAGGCTTCCTACGCGCTGGAACGGTTGATCCATCAGGCGGCCCGGGAACTGGACCTGGATCCGGTCGAGTTGCGCCGGCAAAACTTCATCCCGCCGGATGAATTTCCCTACGAGACGGCGGTGGGTTCGGTATACGACAGCGGAAATTACGGAGAAGCGCTGGACCGGCTGCTGGAAATGGCCGATTATGACGAGTTGCGTCGACGGCAGGAGAACCTCCGTCGGGAAGACCGGTACCTCGGGATCGGATTGGGTTCGTTCGTGGAATCGTCCGGGGCCGCCCCAACCTATGCCACGGGAGAGGGGTTCCGGGGATCGATGACCGAAAGCAGCATCGTTCGGTTCCATCCCGACGGGAGCGTCACCGCGTTCTGCGGGACCTCCGGTCACGGTCAGGGACATGAGACTACGTTCGCTCAGGTGATCGCTGACCGCCTGGGTCTGGACTACGAGGAGGTGGAGATCGTCGAAGGGGATACGGGGCAGATTCCCCGGGGCACCGGAACCTTCGCCAGTCGGAGCGGGTCGGTCGGGGGGAGTTCCCTTGTGATGAGCGCCGACAAAGTGATCGAGAAGGCACGTCGTGTGGCGGCGTATCAATTTGAAGCCGCCATCCCCGACGTCGACTTTGAGGACGGGGAGTTTTACGTCAGGGGAGCCCCGGATCGTTCGCTTCATATCCGGGAGGTGGCCCGCCGGATTTACCTGGGCCGGGACATGCCCGAGGATCTGGAACTCTCCCTGGAGGCGACCTCCTTTTACGATCCGGAAAATTTCACCTACCCGTTTGGCAGTCACCTGGCCGTGGTTGAAGTCGATCCGGAGAGCGGTGAGATCGACCTACAGCGCTACCTGGCCGTGGATGACTGCGGCAACCAGATTAATCCCATGATCGTGGAAGGACAGATCCAGGGAGGGATCGCCCAGGGCCTCGGTCAGGCGCTGTACGAAGGCGTGGTCTACGACGACCAGGGCAATTTGACCACCGGATCGTTGATGGATTACTCCATTCCCAGGGCCGGTGATATGCCGGAACTGGAACTGGATTCGACCACCACACCCTGCCCTCACAACCCGCTTGGCGTGAAGGGATGCGGGGAATCCGGCACCATCGGAGCTCCCCCGGCCATCGTGAACGCGATCGTTGATGCCCTGGAACCCTTCGGAATTGACGACATCGATATGCCGGTCACTCCGAACAAAGTCTGGGAAGCCATCCGGGAGGAACGAAGCCCGGAGTAAATGCCTCTGGAGCCGGTCGGTTTCGGAAAACGATTCCTTAACCACCAGACGGAACGGAAGATTTGTTGAGATCTAACTTTTCAAAGGAGTGAAGCGACATGGTTGACGTGGAGGATCGGAAGGTTGTCATTGAGAACGTTCGCCGGATCGCGAGCGGGGACATTGAGAATCCTCGCCTTGACGCGGACACCATCGTGATCGAGGACGGGAAGTTCGCCGAGATCGGAGAACGATCCGACGTGGATACGACCGGGGCGGACGTCGAGATCGACGCCGGCCACATGGATGTGGTGCCGGGGTTTATCGATCCTCACACCCATTACCCGGTGGACGACTGGGCACCCCAGAACCGGGGTACCGGCCACATGGCCGAGGCCCTGATGCAGGGTCAGACCACCATCCTATCGGAGGGGGAGCAGGGAGCCGGGTACCCGCGCTGGTACAGCGACGCCGAAGGATCGACCTGCACCGCCATCATGGCGCATAAGATTTTTGAACAATATCGGCCGGGCGGTCTTCTGAAGATGCACGGGGGATCCCTCGTGTTGGTGGAAGGCCTCAAGGAGAAACATTTCGAGCGGGCGGCCAACGAGGGAGTCTGGCTGGTGGCTCAGATTGGCGGAGCGGGCCTCTCGGCCATCGACGAGGTCGTCCCGATGCTCGAGTGGGCCTACGATCACGGGTTTCGGTTTCATTCCTGCAACTACGGGGACGGCGTCCTGCCGGACGCCACCGACATGACCATGGAACACATCAACGCCATGAAACCGAAGAAGATCGCACACTTTAACGGTGGAACCACGGCTCCGTCCTGGCAGCAGCTCAAGACCCTGATCGACGAGACGCCCCGGGAGATGAAGCTGGAGCTGGTCCCCTACGGGAACCTCAAGACCACCGTACAGATCGTGCAGTACCTTGACGAGCAGGGAGAACTCGATCGGTTGATGATGGGGAGCGACACCCCCACCGGCCAGGGATATCAGCCGGTGTCGGTTCAGCGCTGTGCGATTCAGGCCTCCTCGTTGGCGGAGATTCCCGGGGACAAAGCCATTGCCATGGCCTCCGGCATCACCGCCGACCTGTACGGGTTGAACACCGGAAAAATCGAAGTCGGCCGGGAGGCCGATCTTGTGATCATTGACACCCCGCCGGGATCGGTGGGGGACGACGGGATCGAAGCCCTCGAGGCCGGGGACGTCTTCGGCATCGGGCTGGTCATGGTGGACAGTCACATCGCGGCGCTCCGCGGCCGGGATTCCCGTCCCACGAGAAATCACGTTTCGATCAACGGAGTTGAATTGAACGTGGGCGAAGACATCAACGAGTATCTGTTCGATCCGCCCCGGATGTACTACAACGCCCTCCAGGAGATCGTTCC
>CAYPTI010000138.1:0-4611 GCA_964413525.1 uncultured bacterium
GGAACGTCGAACCGATCCAGCTGATCTCCGAGGACCTTCACAAAATCGTTCGTCTTGAGGAACGTCGCGTAGGTGAGATTCATAAAAAGCGTTAGTTCTCCGAGGTCGGGATCGTCCCGCCAGCCTTCCAGCTTCTCCAGGATGGAGCGAAGGACGTACCGATCCAGTTCGAAGGAACGACCGGTCGTCTCGGCCAGTTCCAGGATCGTCCCGGGGGACACCGGCCCACGTTCGGGATGCTCCCAGCGAATCAGGGCCTCCGCCCCGGTCACCCGTTCATTCGCAAGGTCGATCCGGGGCTGATAGTCGAACTCCAAGTTTCCGTTCTGAAGCGCCCGTTCAAAATCCCGTTCGAGGGAGACGGATCGAGCTCGATCATCCAGCAAGTCGGGGTGAAATACCTGAACGGTCGTTTCGAACGACTGTTCCGCCCTTGAAACGGCCCGATGAGCCCGGCTGACGAGCCGGTCCGATTCCCGGCCGTGATCGGGAAACCGAACTATGCCGACGTTTCCCCGAAGGGCAAAAGGAAGATCCCGCCGGTCGGAAAATTCTTCCAGAAGCTCGATCCAGGTGGTTCCCACGCGTTCCATCCGCTCACCGGACTGGTTCCCGGTGAGGAATCCCGCGTGGGTACCGCGTCCGAACTCGGCGAGAAAAAGACCGTCGGGGACCTGTTCCTGAAACCGGCGAGCCAGCTGATTCATCAGCCAGTCACCAAACTGATACCCGTGGGTCTCCTCCACCCGGGAAAACTGCCGGATCCGACCGACGAACACGGCCAGTTCATCCACGGTCGAATCGATGAGCTGTTCGCCCAGCATACGCAAAAACGAGCGACGGTCGGGAACCTCCGGGGTCTGTTCCGGTTCGGTCACGAAAGAATCTCCTTGTTGTTCGGGCCGGGCTGAGGAATCAACGGTCGGTTTGTTGGTTCGTTCACGAAATCGATTCAGCACGTCATCAGGCAGCGTCCTTTGTTGCGAGGATGTACTCCCTGAAGCGGGGAGTATGTTTCCCGGCTCCGGCGGAGTCCGGGGCCGGAGGCTGCGGCCGCTGCCCGTCTTGAGCTCCGTCCGGTCCCGGGACCGTCGCCGGTTGAGCTGGTGAGTTACCTGCTTCGCCAGCAACGAGAGAATGTTCATTTGCCGGTCGTTAAGCCGGCGCGGTGATTTGTTCATGACTGAGAGCGTTCCCACCACGGTATCCAGCATCCGGACGGGAACCCCGGCATAATGCCTCAGCTCCCGACCGTCCAGCCGGTACGGACTCCCTACTCGTGAGTCCGCCCGGAGATCTTCGATCTCAAGGGAACGTCCCCCTTCCACCACGTGCCGGCCGATCGAATCAGCTACCGGGGCCCCCTCTTCCCCGGTTCCCCGGGCCGACCGGTACCATTCGAAATCGTCACCCAGGAGAGAAATCAGGGAGACGTCGGCTTCCAGAAGATCCCGGGCGAGCCAGGTGATCTCATCGAACGTGAGGTGACTTCCCCGGGAGGGCCCGGGGGACGAACGCAAATCGGAGGACGGACGGGAAGTCGGGTCCACGTTGATCGCGAAGTTGTTCCGGCGGAGGCCGATCTCATCCATGATATCCATAGCCCGATCACGCTCCCTCAGGGACGATCCCGAACCTGGAGAACGGTGAATTGCGGGTTCGGGTGCCCGCGGTTCACCGGAACCAGGAACCTTGACTCAACCGGTGAATCGTCGACCTTCGAGGCGGTGCTCTGTCCAGGTCAGCGGCTATGGTTGCCCCGACGTCGCACCCGTAGTGTAGAGAGGCTGAAATTGGATTCGCAACGTGAAATTCCTCACACGCGCATCCCTTGCATCAAACCTCATGGTTCACAAACTATTTCAACAAACGGCAACCCTGCCAACACCCGGCTGACGGGTTGAAACACGCCGAGGGAATGAGTTTTCAGAATTCGGAGGGAGGACCAATGAATCATTTATCGGAAGGGTTCCCGGTGCCGTGAAGCGTTCAATCCTCTCCGTGACCGTGGTGGGAGAATCCGTCCCTGAACTGGAAACGCTTGAGGAGCAGGAACAAATCCGGGTTCGAAAGACCTCGGAGGTTTCCACCCTCACCGGGCCGACGTCCCCTGAGTTTGATGTCGTCGTGGCCGTTTACTCCTCCGGAACGTCCCAACAGGACCTTCTCGAGTTGCCGGATCAACTGCCGGAACGACCGCTGGTCCTCATCGACATCGACAACCGTGATGATTTCTCGGATCGAGCGATCGAAGCCGGATACCAGGACTACCTCGCTCAACCGGATCTCACCGTTCCTCTGCTGGAACGGTCCCTGCGTTATGCCTTCGAGCGATGGGAGACGAACCGGGAACTCCGGGAGCAGGAGGAACAATTCCGCCAGCTGACCGAGCACATCAACGAAATCTTCCTGCTGTCCGACCTGGAAACCGGAGAATTCCTCCACGTGAGCTCGGCGCTTCAAACCATCTGGGGTAAGGACCCGGAAAACCTGTATCAAAATCCGGAGCAACTGACGGAGGCGATTCATCCCGAGGATCGGGAGCAAGTCCGGAACGCCCGATCGGACGGCGACCCCTCGGGAGATCTTCCGGATCTTGAGTATCGAGTTGTTGATGAAGACGGTTCCGTCCGCTGGGTCCGGGACAAGGCGAGGATCATCCGGGACGATCGGGGAAACCCCTACCGGATGGCCCGGGTCATTGAGGATAACACGAAAACCAAGGCGCTTGAGAAGGATCTCAAGCGGTCCAACGAGGACCTGCAGAACTTCGCCTACGTTATTTCCCACGACCTCCAGGAACCCCTGAGAATGATCACCGGGTACCTTGAGTTGCTGGACGAACGGTTCGCCGAGAGCTTGGACGAGAAGGCTCAAAAATACATCCACGAGGCTGTGAACGGAGCCGAACGGATGAAGGGAATGATCTCCGACCTGCTCACCTATTCACGGGTCAAAACCCGCGGTAAACCCTTCGAACCGGTGGACGCGTCCACGGTGCTGGACGACATCATGTCGGACTTTCAGCAGGCCATCGAAGCGAAGGACGCCACCGTTGAGTACGGGGATCTCCCGACCGTCCTGGCCGACCGGGGGCAGCTACGTCACCTGTTCCAGAACCTGATCGAAAACGGAATTAAATTTGCCGGGGAGGAGGATCCCCGGATCCGGATCGCGACGACCCGACGTGGCGACCGATGGGAGTTTCAGGTCGAGGACAACGGAATTGGCATTGACCCCCAGAACCAGGACGATGTGTTTGTGATCTTCCGTCAGCTGCAGGGAGAAACCTACGGGGGAACGGGGCTCGGCCTTGCTCTGTGCAAACGAATCGTCGAACGCCACGGAGGCGAGATCCGGGTCGAATCCGACGGAGAGAACGGAAGCACGTTTATTTTCACCCTCAAGGCCGGCCCGGAGGAATGAGACGACCGTTTCCGATCAGCTCGAAAAAACGCTCAACCGGTTTGTACGAACTCCTCGGCACCGTGTCGTCCGTCGTTAACGTTACGTATCCCCTCATGATGTGCTAGGATTAATCTGGAGGCTTTTCCCATGGAATGGTCGTTAGGCAGCGAACCAACACCGGTTGAAGTCCTGCTGGTGGAGGATAACGAGAACGACATCGAGTTCACCCGTGAGTCGCTGGAGCAAAGCAAGCTTCTGCTGAACCTCAACGTGGTTCGGGACGGTCAGGCGGCGCTCGACTACGTCCATCAACGGGATCAATACGAAGATGCGCCGAAACCCGATTTGATCCTCCTCGACCTCAATCTGCCGAAGCTCTCCGGACAGAAGGTCCTTGAGGACATCAAGCAAGACCCGGACCTCAGACGGATCCCGGTGGCGGTGTTGACCACCTCCGAAGCCCACGAGGACATCGAACAAAGCTATGACCTGCACGCCAACTGTTACATCACCAAGCCCCTCGGGTTCCAAAAATTCCAGGACCTGATCCGTCAGATCGAAAGTTTTTGGTTCACCATCGTTCAGCTTCCTGATGACGGCGAATAATTCCTCCCGGTCGATCCTTCTGGTTGAGGACAACCCGCGGGACGTCGAGCTGTTTGAGGAATATCTGGATCCCCACACGAGTTCGGGATACTCCTTAACCCAGGCTTCTTCCCTCTCCGCAGCCACCCAACACCTCGCCGCGGAATCGTTCGACCTCATTATCCTGGACCTCGATCTCGAGGATTCGTCGGGAATCGGGACCTTCGAAACGCTCCACGGGGATTTTCCCGGGACCCCGATCGTGATCCTCACGGGTCGTGAGAATGACGAGTTCGCTTCGGAGGCCCTGAACCGGGGTGCGCAGGATTACCTTCTGAAAAACGAACTGACCCCCCACTGGTTATCCAAAGCCATCGACTACGCGATCGAGAACCACCGTTCCGAACAACGGTACCGGACCATTTTTCACCAGGTCACGGAAACGATTTTTATCTGTGACCTGGAGGATCGGTTTTTTGACTGCAACGAAGCCGCCTGTGAGTTGCTCGGGTACGACCGGGACGAACTGCTCGAGCTCTCAATCCCCGACATCGTGATTGAGGAAGATCGGCCGGACACCGAGGGAAGCATGATCCGGGATCGTCTGGGAACCCACGG
>CAYPTI010000139.1:0-4610 GCA_964413525.1 uncultured bacterium
CTCCTCCAGCCGATCGTTCGGCCAGTCCAGCACGCGTTGAAGCATCGGGCGGTCCCATTCGGTTCCGTTCGACGCTCTGTCCAGAAGTTCCTCGGTCCGTGGGCTCACGTTACGACTCCACCTCCAGAAGACTTGGTTCGTCCGTCATTATCCCGTCCACTCCCAGCCGTGCAAGTCCTTCCACCTCCGCCGGATCGTTGACCGTCCAGACGATAACCGTCCGTTCGGTTGAGCGTACTCGGCCCCGCCAGATTTCCTCCTCAAGCAGAACGTTCCTCAGATGCCATTGCAACCCCGGACGGTCAAGCATCCCCCACGGCCAGTCCCCTCCCGTCGACACCACGGCTCCAAGGGGACCCCGATCCATCCGGGTCAGCTGATCGATCAGTTCGGGTGACCGGGATGAAACGATCACGGTGGCAGCACATTCGTTCCCTACTTTCTTCCTCAACAACCGGGCGCAATCCAGGGGGGAACGGCGTTCCTTCACTTCCAGGATCAGAAGCTGGTGTTGCTTCCACGGCAGCGAAAGCAGTTCCTCCAACCCGAGCACGTCCCAGTCGACCCGGCGACGGAACTCATTCCGGGTCAACGAGCGCAGATCCCGATGTCCGTCGGACGAAGAACCCCGGGGCAGTCGGAAATCATGGTGCAGGACGAAGGAACGATCCCCCAGCAGTCGAAGGTCCACTTCCAGTCCGTCCACACCCCGGTCCAGGGCCTCCACCACGGCAGAACGGGAGTTTTCCACCCGCCCGGCGCCGTGAATTCCGCGGTGAGCGATCCGAAGCATCTACCGTGTCCCGGTCACCTGACCGGTTCCAGTCCCCAGTCGTCGAGGCATTGCCGCCATTCGTCCCACCACCGGTCGACCGGCAGCCGGTCGTCGGCCAGCTTCACCTCCAGGTTCACGCTCTCCCAGGGGTCAACGTCGAAGTAGGGAAGTTCCCAGTGGGAGGCAACCACCGCTCCGCGGGGGGTCAGGTGAGGGGTCAGTGCCTGGGAGATCGGAACGTCCCACAGCGCCGCGGCGAGCGAGGGGATCCAGGGCTGGAAGGTCATTCCTCCATCCAGGATCACCCGCGGTTGGGCGGTCGGCAGTTCCTCCAGGATATCCCGCACCCGGAACAAAATGCTCACCACCATGCCGGTAAAGATTTGTTTGGTGGAAGTATCCTCGGTGAATCCCTGCATCACGGCGTCGCGATCGGACCAGAAGGGGGCCCCCACTCCGTTCAACGCCGGGCAGAAGAAGGGAACCCGATCCGGCCAGGGCGGATGGACGAAGTCGTTCACCGTCTCGCGCTCCAGCCCGAACACGTTGTGCAGCCAGTCCAGCGCCCGACCGGCGGAGAGGACGGCTCCTTCGGCCTGATAGACAGAACCCTGCGGGGAGGGGGTGAACGTCAGAGCCAGGGAGGGTGGAACCTCGTCCGGCGAAGCCGGGGAGGCGACGAATCCCCCGGTTCCGAGGGTGACCCGGGTGAATTCGTACGGGGGTGGCTGGCCGCCGATGGTCGCGGCCGGCTGATCGCCGATCAGGTTCACGATCCGTCCGTCCGGCCAGAGTTCCGGCGTCGGGATAGGATCCCGGATCTCGTCCCGGATCGGGGGGAACATGGACTGAGGCAGATCAAATTGAGACATCAGTTCCCGCGACCAGCGGTGTTGATTCACGTCGTACAGCAGGGTCCGGGAGGCCTGAGTCGAATCCATCCGGTACACTTCTCCCCCGGTGGCCTTCCACAGCAACCAGGTGTCGAGGCTCCCGTAACACACCTCACCGTCCGAGGCCCGGGAGGCAAGCTCCTCGTCCTCCCGCAACAACCGGATCAACTTCGACAGAGGGTAACCGGGCTCGGGTCGGAGTCCGGTTATCCGGCGGATGGAATCAAATTGCTCCTCGGTGAACCCTTCCACGATCGAGGCCCCCCGCCGATCCCGCCAGCTGATCAGAGGAGTCATGGACTTTCCCGATTGTCGGTCCCAGAGGATGAACGTCGACCGCTGCGAGGAGACGGAGGCATCCCAGGGGCCGTCGAACCGAAGCCGGTCGGGGATCTGGCGAACCCGGTTGAGAACAATGGTTGACGAATGGGTGACCCGGCGGTCACGGGATTGAATGGGGAGGGGGATGTTGTCGATTAATTTCACCTGGCAGGCCGGGGTGATCCAGAGGATCTTGATTTCCGTCGATCCAAAATCCACTCCGACCCTCGGCAACGGACTCATGGTACTCGATTCCTTCCCGTCATGGTCTGAGGATGTTTCGTCCCGCCCTGGGAGGAACCATCCAATTTGGCGTGTAAAACGGCCTCCGCCGATCAATCTCGGTCAGCCGGAGGCCGACCTCCTTGGAGGTCCCTCCCCGATCCAGTTCATTATCGCCCGTCCGTTTTGTCCGTTCGTGACGATTGGAGATTTCTGGGTGGTTCCGAGTCGATGAAATCAGACCCGTTAGGAGACCTGTTTACCCAGAATTCTGGACTCAATCCTCCCGGAACGGGCTCGTCAAATCACGATCAGAATACAGGGTTCAGGGGGCTGGGAGGAAGGGACCGGGATGGTCCGGAAGGGATCGACTCAAACCGGCTCGAACAGCCGATTGTATTCCGAAATCTCCAGAGGGGGAGAGTCCATCACGGCCAGGTTTTCCCGACGGTGCTCCGGATCCTTCATGCCTACCAGAGCGGCGGTTACGCCGGGGGCCGAACGGGCAATCTGCAGGGCCCGCTGGGCGTCCGTGTCAAACCCTTCGACAATTGAACTTAACTCCTCGGGGAGGCCTCCGGCCAGCTGCCCCTGCAGCAGGGGCGCGCTCACCATGACCGCCAGGTCATGATCCGACGCCACCTCGAGGGGGGTAGCCGACTGGTCCCGCTGAGTGGCCCGGGTGTAGGCCTCATGCATCCCGAGGTTGAAGGGAAGCTGAATTGCTTCAAACCGGTGATCCTCACCGCCCGCCCGGCGAGCGGTTGCCAGCAGACGGTCAAGCTTGAGATAGGAATCGTCGCCGGGAGAGTTTCGAAAGGCGTTCCAGGTGGCCGCCCCGTAGCGGCGGATCCACCCGCGGTCGACCAGGGTCTCCATTCGTTCGAAGGCCCGTTCAAGCTTCCGGAACAGATCCTCCCGGCCCACGGTGCTCAACTGAGTCTCCGGGTTGTGGAGGTAGTACAGGTCGAGGGTTTCCAGTCCAAGGTTCTCCCGGCTGGTTTGAACCTGGTGTTCGAGGTAATCCGGATGCAGGCAGTGTCCGTTGACGATCTCCTCGGCCGGCACGATCCCGGGTTCCACGAAAGTCTCCATCACGTATGCGGAGGGATCCAGCGGTTTCTCCCCGTCAAACGGGATGAATCCTCCCTTCGAGGACACCACCACGCTCTCCCGTTTCCCGCCCCGGCTTCGCCACATCTCCAATCCCCGACGAATCGACCGTTCACTTCGCTGATACCGGTAATTAATCGCCGTGTCGATATGGTTCACACCGTTTTCAAGCACATCAACCACGGCGTTTCCGGTCGCCCGGTCCGTCTCCTCGTTCGGATCTCCCAGGTAGGTGCCAAGCCCCAGCGTTGACAGGGTCAAGTCCGACTGAGTTCGGTAAGATGACTCCGGACGGTCGGAGTCCTCGGCAAACCGGCGGGTGCCCTCAGGCGTGGCAAAACCCTCCCAATCGATCATCGCTCAACTTTCCTTTCCACCGAAGATAAATTCATATATATTTAACCCTTCGTGTTTTAGAATAAGCGACTGAACCAAACCATCCTAAGGAGGTTTCCCATCATGCAACAATGGAAATCGTGGGGTCCCTCGGTGATCCGGCTGGTCCTTGGAGTAACCTTTATCTACATGGGCTGGGGGAAGCTCACCGATGCGTACAGCTGGCTGTTCGGAGGTCAACAATTCGGGTTCGCGGGTATGGTTTCCTTCATGCCCCTGCTGCCGGCCTGGCTATGGGGCCTCGCCGCAATGCTGGCCGAATTTCTCGGCGGGATCTGCGTTCTGCTCGGGTACAAGGTTCGGGTGGCCGGGTTCTTCATCTCCATCGTCATGATCGTGGCGATCCTCGGGGTCAAACTTCCGGGGCCCGGTCTGTTTGAAGCGCGACTTGATTTTGCACTGCTCGCCATGGCGGTTTCCCTGATCCTGACCGGAGCCGGCAAACTGGCCGTGGAACCAAGCTAACTCGTCCGCACCGCTGGCCATATTGATTCCGTATCCACCTCAGACGTACTTCCAGGAGGTATCCCGATGAGCGTCATTCCGGACGATTTTGTCGATCTGCTGAACGAGAAGAAAGCGTTTGCTCACGTCGCTACGAAGAACGAAGACGGCAGCCTGCAATCCACCCCGGTATGGATCGAATACGACGGGGAGTACGTAGTCTTCAACACGAACCGGAGCCGTCGGAAGACCAAGAACCTTTCCGAACGACCGGAAACAGCCCTCTCAATCCACGACCCCGACAACCCGTACCGGTACCTGGAAGTCCGGGGAACGGTGGAACGCATCGAGGAGGAAAACGCGGATGAACACATCGATAAGCTGTCCCGACGGTACATCGGGGAAGATTATCCCTACCGGCAGCCCGGAGAAGTCCGCGTGAAGGT
>CAYPTI010000140.1:0-4468 GCA_964413525.1 uncultured bacterium
ATCGTAGACCGGCCACCCGATCGTCCAGAGGAGACTGCCGCCGAACCAGCAGGCTGCCGCCAGCATCAGGAAGGTACCGTGGAGGCTGAATTGCTGGGTGAGAATGTACCCGAAGACCAGGGTCATCAGCAGTCCGGCCAGCACCTGGAGGCTGCCCCCGTACACCGGGCCGGTCGGGGTCAGGATCAGCAGTCCTCCCGCAGCCGCGAACAGCGGGACGGCCCAGGGCCAGCGTTTGTCCAAGGCGGAAGCCCGTTCCAGCCCGATGAGCGTCCCCAAAAACCCGCCGACCATCAGGATACCGTGGTGTTGACCGGCCCCGGAGAGGACGTCAGGAAGGGGAATTCCCAGCCGGGACAGGCCACCCCACATGGCCAGCAGCAACATCAACCCGGCACAACCCATCAGCGGAATTCGAAGCCGGGAGATGTTCCAGCCCGATGAACCGTCGGTTGGTGTTCCGTTCGTTGGGTTCATGTGTTCTGTTCTCCCTTACTCTGAATCCCGGAGGCAAAGCCTCGTCTTTCAATCGTTCGTTCACGGGGTTGCCCCCCATCCGCCCTTCGGGCACCTTCTCCCACGAAGGGCGGAAGGAAAAGGAGCAAAATCTTCTTCCCCCTTGACGGGGGAAGAACGCAAGATGGGGGTGATCTTCCCCCCCTCGCTCGCACCATGAATGATCTTTGCAATTTTCTAACGTTCCAACTTTTCAACTGCCTTTTCTTGAGCTCCATCTCACATCACCCCGAGGGACGTGAGCTGTTGCTTGCCCTCCTCGGTGACCATCTCCGGGGTCCACGGCGGATCGAAGGTGATGTCGACCTCCACGGTCTCAATCCCTTTCAGTTCGCGAAGGACCTGTTCGGCGTGGCGCTGCAGGTGATCCGCAACCGGACATCCCATGGTGGTGAGCGACATCGTGACCGAGACCTCGGTTCCGTCGATTTCGATCCCGTAGATCAACCCGAGGTCCACGATGTTCAGAGGAATCTCAGGATCGTGGACCTGTTTTAATTGGTCCAGTACGTCCTCCTGAGTAACCATAGCCATCATCCTCCCAGGTGAATTCCGATGTAGGCGGCGGTCATGCCGCTCGCAAACGCGACTACGTGGAGCACGGCCCCGATCCAGGAAGCTGCCGGTTCCCGGACCGAGCAGGTTTCGCTCCTACGGGCTCCCGTGGCGTACGGCGCGATGAAGTAAACGAAAAACAGGAGAGCCGCCGCCGTGAGTTTGACCAGAAACAACCGTCCGTATCCGGTGCCTTCCAGTACCTCCCAGCGAAATAGATCCCGGTAGGCCATGTTGTACAGACCGGTCAGGACGATCAGGGCGATAATTCCCAGCACCACCTTGCGGATCCGCTGCTTGAGCCGGGGCATCACCTCCCGGACCCGATCCGGAATGACCCTCCGCAGGACCGGGATCAGGAGCGTGAAGATAAACACGATCCAGCCCAGCCAGAACAATCCCGCGGAAACGTGAATCAGTTTCACGAGGCTCCGGACGCCGGGCGAGAAAAGCAACTCCATGGGTCATTGGTTCCTTAGTCGGAATCAATCTCGGGGTGTCTAACGATGGTCACCAGCATCCGGCTTGCTTCCAGTGCGCGGGGCCGATGCTGAATGCCGGGTTTCATGGTGAGCAGTTCCCCCGCCCCCAGCTCATAGGACTCGTCGTCGGTCTCCAGACGGATCCGGCCCTCGAGCACCAGGATCGTGACGCTGCCGTCCCGGACGGTGTGTTCGGGGAGGGAGCCGCCTTCCTCGAACGCGAACAGGTTGTGGGTCAGGTTCTCGAACCGGTAGAGCTGCTGCTGGCGATGGCCCTGCCGGGTGTGGTCCTCACTGATGGGCTCTTGTTCAATCGTTTCGGCGAGTTCGTCCAGGTTGAAGGTTAACACCGGGTGATCAAATCGATCCGCCGGGTATTCTCGAAGCCGTTCGTCGTCCTCTTTGCTCATGGAAATTCCCTCCTTTAAAAGTTGTCAGGGTTTGGTGGGTAAGACGGCAACAAACACCTTTTCCGAGGCCTGATAGGAGACGTACTGATCGGCCGCAAACCGGTCCGGTTCTTCCGCCTCCAGTTCGTAATACAGCGGTTGAGGATCGTGATCGTTCACCAGGGTCAGGCTCTGTCCCGGTTCGAGTGCGTCGAACCGTTCGCGGATGGTGGAGTGTTTCTCGGCTGCGGGCAGAACCCGCACGTCCAGCAGGAACGGGTGATCTGGCGCCTCGACGTCCATGGTCGTCCTCCCTTCATTGATAGTCGATATGGGTGTTACTACGGTCTCCGAACGGTTTTGATTGCGCCACGCTCAGAAGACAGTCTATTTATAGCCGATGAATCCAAATGGTCTCAGTCGTCGGGGTTCAGCACCTCGATTCGGGAGGCGAAATCACCTCGGAGGTCAACCAACGGCTGACCGAGAATGATGTGAGGGGGCCGTATTGACACCAACATCTGCCTTTACCCCTTCTTGTTCGGTTGGTTGGAAACCCCTTTTACCTTTGTATAAGGAGCCTAACACGAAGTAAAGAATAAAAAAATGTTTTTTTGTTCCTATACCTCTGATACAATCCAACTTCGAAGCGAAGTGGAGTTTCCTGACGATGAATTAAATCCGGAAGAACCGGAGGTCACCATGTTTTCCGAACGGCATCGCTACATTCTGAAGTTGTTGTCCTACCTGGCCAGTCGGGACGAACGGGAGTACGAGACCATGGCCTCCCTGTGTGAGGAGCTCACCATCCCGCGCGGCTACCTGAATCAGCTGATCCCGGAACTGGTGAACCTGGGGTACCTGGAGAGCAAGAAGGGACGGGGCGGCGGGGTACGGCTGGCCCGGGAACCCGAGGACATCGAAATGCTGGCCCTTCTGAACGACACGGACGCGCTGGACCATCCGGAGGACGCCGAACACGAGTCCTGCTGCGTGCCGGCCTATTTTGACCGCTGCATCGTCGATCTCTGGATGGACGATTTCCAGCGGGACGTCCTCGGGAACTCCACCCTGGCGGAGGCCTGCGATAGGATGGGTAGGTCCCGACCAGTACCGTCCACGTCGGAGGAGTCCGCCGATGCCTAAAAAAATCCGGTTTTTCGTCAAGACGGCGATGGTGTACTTCGTCGGATCGCTGGTGGTCGGCTTCCTGATGCCCCTGCGGTCGTTCGTGGATCTGCCCGGGTTTCTCCGCTACCTGCGGCCGGTCTACTTCCACCTGTTCATGGTCGGCTGGGTGACCCAGCTGATCATGGGGGTCTCGATCTGGATGTTTCCCTCGTATTCGAAGGACCAGCGGTTCGGGCCGGAGGAACTGATCTGGACTATTTACGTCGCCCTGAACGCGGGGTTGATCATCCGGTTTTTTGCCGAACCCCTGATTCACATAAACCCCAGAGCTATGCTTCCGGGCCTGGCTCTGTTCGTGTCGTCCCTGCTGCAGTTCCTGGCCGCGCTTTGCTACATCTACATCATCTGGCCACGAGTGAAGACAAAGTAAAGAAGGAAAAATTATGCCTAAATTAAGTTCCCTGTTCATCCGTTCATCCCTGGTCTGGCTGGGGCTGGGCTTCCTCACCGGGGCCCTGATGCTCACCAACAAGGGACTCTCCTTTTATGCCCCGATCATGGGGTACATTGGGCTCCACATTCAGTTCGTCCTGATCGGCTGGATCCTGAACTTGGTCATGGGGGTGGCTTACTGGATGTTTCCCCGGTTTACCCCCGAGGAGACCGGCATGGAGGTGCGGGGCTATCCATGGGCGGCCTGGACGGCCCTGCTGGCGGTAAATGGAGGACTGGTGCTGGCGACGATCGGACATTGGGTCGGTGAATACACCTGGACTCCGATGCTGGCCTACGGGCTTTATGTTCTCGGGGTGGTATTCTTCGTGGTGAACGCCTGGCCGCGCGTAAAACCCCATAAATAAATCCTCAACCAGCATGATCGGGGCTCCGGTCCCCCGTATCATTGTTTCGTTCTGGCTCGGCGGGTTTTGATCTATATTTCGGGGAACAACAGTTCCCTCACATCATTCTCATCCAGCCTGCGGCTGGATTCCGAGGTGAGAAGGTCGAGGGGACGACCTTCTCGAAAGCCGTTCGGAAGCCGTTGTTCCCCGAAATTGGAACGGATCGAGACACAACCTCAATTCCGGTTAGAGACCGATTGAATGTCGGAACAAGCGCGGGACCCGATCGAGCAACATCGGCTTCAATTCCCCGGCAGCTCCCTTTCGGTCCCGGCCGTCACGACCGTGGAAAGGACCTCTGACCATCCATGGAAACGAGTCCTGAATCACCCAATGGGAGAACGAAGGGCCCCGTCCTCGAATCCATCCACGTGTATCCCGTCAAATCCTGTCGCGGGATCCGGCGTTCTCGTTCTGAGGTTACCGACTGGGGACTGAAGTGGGATCGACACTGGATGGTGGTGGACGAAAATCTCGAGTTTGTAACCCAGCG
>CAYPTI010000141.1:0-4463 GCA_964413525.1 uncultured bacterium
CCGACCAGATCACGACCGGGATCGTAAGGACCAGCGTCCACCAGAATTTGTCCCGAAACCTCTCCGGGCTGTGCCCGGCGTGCTTGTCGTGATCGGCGTGATCCCCGTTTCCGGGACTGTCGTGGCCATCATGGCCGGCATGGTTGTTCTGCATGAGCGCTTCCTTTCTTCCCCCCCGAGGCAACCAGAATGAATATCAAAATCGAAGGAAGGTCACCTGCGGATGTTGGAGAACCTCTCCACGAGTCCCTACAGATGGATCCTCTTCAAGGATAGATTGAAATCATCGGACAATCGAATGATTCGCTCGTGGACGTTGACCCTGAAAGAAAGTTCCGTAAGCTTTTTGATTGAGTTGAAACGAACGTAGCCAGACGGTTGGAGCCGGGGACCATGGTCGGTTCAAATTCTATCCGGGGCGGCTTCACTTGTTTGCTCATTGGCCTGTTTCTTTCCTGTGGCCTGGTCGGACACACGGCGATGAATCTGGAGTTGGACGATCACGGGGATCATTCTCATTCCCATCAAGAGGATGTTTGTTCAACCACGTTCGAAGTTCATACCCCATCGGCTGACCCCGGTGATGTTGAACCTCCTACCCGGACGACGGTCTCCCCTCAGCTCCTCGACCCGTTCCGTCTGATCAAACGATCTCCGCTAACGCACTTCCAACCAAACGCTCCCCCCTCGCTGCTCCAGCTTCAGCGGTTCCTGCTATAGACCTTCCTCCTCGGGCCTGTTCAGCTCCTTCCTGTCCGAGCCGGTCGGAACCAGCTTCGTTCTCGATGCTGGTGCAAGTTGCGTCCAACCCCGCCATTACGAAAGAACCACGTTTTCCTCAGGGCGGGGATCAATTCCGAGGAGGAACCAGTCATGCGACGATTCGCCCTCCTGACCCTGTTCATTCTGTTCGTTACTGCGGTTCCCGGGGCCCTGGCTCCCACGCCCGCCGAATGGGTTCCGGTTTCAACAGCCATGGCCCACGAAGACGAGCCCGAAGATTCGACCGTAACTGAACCGAACGATACTCAACCGGAATCCCACAACGAGGTCGTCCAACCCGAAGGCATCCTGCCGGGGTTGCAGGCCAAAGATTCAGTCCACGCTCCGCTGACCAAGTTCCCGGTCGGATTGTTACCAACGGCCTGGTTTCTTGTAGTTGCTTCATACTGGGTTCGACCAAAATTCTTTCTGCGTGCCGGGGAACTGGTCTACTGGCTTGGTCTCGTCAGCATGCTCCCGGCGGCGGTCTCGGGGTTCCATAACGTCGGCGGTTGGGGTCACGGTCACGCCGAGTCTCATCGGAACCTGATGTTGATATCCGTTCTGCTGGCTCTGGGTCTCGGCGCCCTCCTGGCGCTGTGTCGAAACCAGGAGGAATCGACCCGGCGTCACCTTCTGGCGGCCGGACTCACCCTGGTGGTCACGGTTCTATTGGTCGGGGCGGACTACGGGGGGTGGCTGGTCTACGAACTGGGACACGGGGTTTCCACGGGACCGTAAGGCCCGGGATGGCTCCGGAAGGTCCACTCTGAAGGTGCCCAACAGCCTGACATTGATCCGTTGACTCAGGGTCCGGTGGACGAACCCGGCCGGGAGACGCTGGGTTCTACCAAGAACCCTACAGGTCGAGCTGTTCGACCACGCTCCGGGGACCGTTCAGGAAGGAACTTCCCGCCTCAAGCGCCCGTCGCCAGGCGTTAAGTACCTCGTCCCGGTCCCGGTTCAGAGCGTCCAGGCACGATTCGGGAATCCGTGGATCCTCGGTGTGGTGCACACCCCAGTTTGCCAGTTCATAGATCAGCGGCACCAGGTCGATTCCCCGCTCCGTGAGGGAATAGATAACCTTCCGTTTGTCGTCCGGACTCGGACGGCTCGCCAGGATCCCCGCCTCCTCAAGCCGCTCCAGCCGATCCGCAAGCACGCTGGGGCTGATTTGCTCCCCCGACTCAAGGTATTCTCCGTAAGTGTCCTTGCCCCAGAGCATCAGGTCCCGGACGATGAGCAGCGACCAGGCGTCGCCGAACCGTTCCAGCGTTCGGTTGATCGGACAGCTCGATTTGTTGTTCGAACGTCTCATGAAGTCCCCTCCGAAAAATTACTTTGATCATCATAGTAACATCTGCTACGCTATCTCACTATCCAAAAGATAGTTAAACGGAGCCGGTCCCGGTCGCACGGTCCGGAGGGCCGTTTTCGTGTCCCACAACGGGGATCCGTTTCTTCGTTGGAACCACCTCCGGGTGGAACGAACGAATGCCGGAACCGGGCCGCATGCGAACCCGCTGGTTCCCCGGGGGTTCCGCCCGGGGACCGGACAGCATGGTTTCAGGTATCCACGCTAGGATAAGCGGTTCATCAATTCCAGGGAAAGGCGGTGAAGCGATTCGCTTCCCGGCACCCCCGGGCCTCTGTCACTCGAATTTTATTTTGCTAAGGAGGACTTCATTGTGGTTACCGTTACCGTTCCGGAGGACTGTGGTAATTCTCCACGTAAGAAGGTTTTGAAGGAGTTTAACGTTGCTTTTGCCGAAGGGGACGTAGAGACGATCCTCGATTGGGTCACGGACGATATCCGCTGGATCATCTTCGGAAAGGACCAAATCGAGGGCAAGGAGAACTTCGGCGACGCGCTCAGGAGCCTGTGCCAGGACGGCTCCGACGGCGAGGACGACGAATGGTTCATCGACACGATCATCACCCATGGCGACACGGCTTCCTGTGACGGCAGCATCCACTTCGCCGGTGAAGGATCGTACGCCTTCTGTGACGTGTACCGTTTCAACGGTCACGGGAAGGACGCGAAGATTCAGGAGATGAAATCCTACGTCATTGAACTCGAGAAAGGAGAACGGGAACAATGAGTTCCGCCCGCGAACTGTTCGTTAATCTTCCGGTGAAGGACCTAGACCGGGCAAGGCAATTCTACACGAGCCTCGGGTTTGACATAAACTCCCAATTCACCGACGACAAGGCGGCCTGTGTTGTCCTCGGCGACAACATCTCCGCCATGCTCCTGACCGAACCGTTCTTTAAGACGTTTACGGACAAGCGGCTCGCCGATTCGAAACGGGACACCGAGGTCCTGCTGGCGATCGACGTCGGCAGCCGGGAGGCCGTGGATGAGCTGGTGAACAGGGCGGTGGAAGCGGGCGGCACGGCGCTTCAGGAACCCCGGGACCACGGCTGGATGTATCAGCACGGGTTCACCGACCTCGACGGTCACCAGTGGGAAGTGATGTATGCCGACGAACGGCAGCTCTCCGAGGACGGCCCCGGCGGGGAATCATCGTGAATGCCTCGAAGAGACGAATTACCCCGACCCTCTGGTTTACCGATGAAGCGAAGGACGCCGCGGAACGGTACGTCTCGATCTTCTCGAACTCGCGGGTAACCAGGGAAACGCGCTACAACCAACCGTCGGCCGAGGCGTCCGGGCGACCGGAGGGGTCGGTGATGACGGTCGAATATGAGCTGGAGGGCCAGCCGTTCGTCGCCCTCAACGGAGGATCGTCCATCGAATTCAACCCGGCCATCTCGTTCCTCGTCAACTGCCCCACGGAACAGGAGGTGGACGACCTCTGGGCGAAGCTGACGCAGGGGGGTGAGGAGCTGATGCCGCTCGGATCCTATCCGTTCAGCGACCGCTACGGCTGGACGGAAGATTCGGTCGGGGTGTCGTGGCAGGTGATCCACGCGGATTCCATCCCGGAACGAACAATCGTCCCGTGCCTGATGTTCGTCGGGGACCGGTGCGGGCTGGCCGAGGAAGCGATGGCGTTTTACACGTCGGTCTTCGACCGGGCGGCCGTCACCGACCTCTTTCGCTACGGACCGGATCAGGAACCGAACGAAGAAGGGGCGGTGATGTTCGCCGATTTTACGCTCCGGGGGCAGCACTTTGCCGCCATGGACAGTGCTGAGGAACATGACTTTGACTTCAACGAAGCCGTCTCCTTCATCGTTGACTGCGGGGATCAGTCGGAAGTCGACGAGTACTGGGACAACCTCACGGCGAACGGCGGAGAAGAAGGCCGGTGCGGCTGGCTCACGGATCGGTACGGCGTCTCGTGGCAGGTCGTCCCCTCGATTCTTCCGGATCTGCTGAACGAACCGGATCCCGAAGGGGTTCGACGGGTGACTCAATCTCTGCTGTCCATGAACAAAATTGAGATTGAACCGCTCCAATCGGCCGTGGAGTCGTCCTCGTCCCGACCGTAAATTCCCGCACGGTCCTGGTTTTTTAATCGTGTCCCGACGGTGTGCCCATCCGGTCTCCGGCCGGGTTTGATTTCGTCGGCCCGGCTTCAAATCCACCGGAAGTTCCCTTGTCTTTATAGGGTAGGGGGGTATACAATGATGAGGGATATTGTTCCGGAGGTGACATTCCATGAGCCAGGCGACCGAGCGACGAACCCTACGATTCAAGGTCGACGAGATGACCTGCGCCAGCTGCGCGGATA
>CAYPTI010000142.1:0-4391 GCA_964413525.1 uncultured bacterium
GATCTGTTTGACACCTCATCTCACCTGGCGAATAATGGCGGGGTTCGCGATCGGTGCTCCGGTGCAATCGAACAACCCAACGAATTGGAAACGAACCATCAACTTGTCCGGCTCCACGGCTCCTCCCGGGTCCGATTTGAATCCGGGCGGTCGTCCGGGGATCCCCGGAGGGCATCCCGAGCTTGATGCCGTGACTTCCGGGGAACTCGTCGAGTTGCCGAGCCGGCGTTCAGGGAGAGGACCCGTATGGATTTTGGACTGCAGTTGCACGGCACGCTGCCGCTGGAAGCGTTCGGTCCCCTGGCGGCGAAGGCCGAGAAAGCCGGGTTTGAAGACGTTACCTTTCACGACACCCTCATGCGACGGCCGGTCTGGCCGGTCCTGTGCGATATTGCGCGGGCGACGAACTCCGTGCTGGTCGGGCCGGACGTAACGCACCCGTACCTTCAGCACCCGGCCGTGATCGCCGCCAACATCGCTCACCTTGACGAAGTGTCCGACGGCCGGGCCATCCTGGGCATCGGTCGAGGCTCGCTCTACCACCTGGTGGCCCAGGATCACCGGGGCTCGCTCCAGGGATTACGGGAGGCGGTGAAGGTGATTCGAATGCTCGTCCGGGGCGAGCCGGGAAGCTGGGAAGGAGACGTGTTCGGGCTCGGGGAAGGCCAGGGCCTGAAGTTCGGCGACCGCCGGGACATCCCGGTTTTTCTCGGAACCTTCGGCCCCAAGGGGTGCCGCCTGGCCGGCGAGATCGCCGACGGCGTCCGGGCCGCCGCCCAGTGGGATCCGAGCTACATGATTCAGGCTCGGGAGTGGATCGAGGAGGGGGCCCGGGAGGCCGGCCGGTCGGCCGACGAGGTCGACATCACGGTGGAAAACTGGACCTGTCTGCACCCGGATCGAGAACGGGCACGCCGCCACGCGCGTGAGATCCTGTCCACCTTCCTCCCCGAGCTGGGTCCGCTGCTCGATTTTTATTCCATCCCGGAGGACGAGATTGAAGCGGCCCGGGCCGCCAGTGTCCGGGGCGACGAGGACGCGCTTGAGGAGATCTCCGACGAGACGCTCGATCACTTCATGGCCGCCGGAAACGAAAAAGACCTGCGCCGGGGGCTCGACCGGCTGGAGGACGCCGGGTTCGAGGAAGTATCCTTTTCGGGGGTGCTGGGGCCCGACACGGAACGGGCCCTCGACATGCTATGCGATGAGATTGCTTCCCGGAGCACATCCTCGGAAGCAGGGGGCGATCAATCATGACCCGGGTAGCCGTCCTGGGGGGCGGCAACGGTTCGCACGCCGCCGTGGTCGAACTGACCCTCGACGGTCACGAAGTCGCCTGGTGGCGTCGGGAAGGCTCCGGCTTTGTGGACGGCGGCCGCATCCGGTACGACGGAATCCTCGGGGAAGGAACCGTCAAGCCCGCCGTCGCCACGCACGACCTGGCGGAGGCCGTCACCGGCGCGGACGTCGTGCTCGCCCCCCTGCCCGCAACGGCTCAAGAAGATTTGCTGGAGCGGCTGACGCCCGTCCTTGAGGCCGGCCAGACCGTCGTCTTCACACCGGGCACCCTGGGCACCTGGCTCGGGGCCCGGAGACGGCCGGACGTCGTATTTATGGAAGCCAACACCCTCCCCTACCTGGCTCGACTTCGGGAACCCGGACACATCGCGATCCCGGTGGTGGCCACCCGGCTCCCGATCGGTTCGATCCCCGGCGAGGGTCCCGAGGCCGATTCGGCTCACGAAGCGTTTTCGGAACTCTATCCCGCGGCGATTCGGGTCTCCGACGGCATCGACGCCGCGCTGCTGAACTGGGGTCCCGTGCTGCATCCCCCGGTGTTCGTCCATAACCTCGGGGCCATCGAGTCGCTCGGGGATCAATTTGATATCCATTCGGAAGGGACCACGGAGGCGGTGCGCCGTTCCATCCTGGCGCTTGACGAGGAACGCATCCGACTTCGGAAATCCCTCGACCTGCCCGGCGAGCATTGGCCGATTCGCTGGCACTACGACCAGTCGCCCAAGGCCATGTACGGGGCCGACGCCAAGGAGCGCCTCGTCGAGTCGGGCATCTTCCGCGAGTCGCTCCACCTCGATCACCGCTACGTGGAGGAGGACATCGCTCTGGGTCTCGTGTTGCTGGCATCGCTGGGGCGGTTGGCGGAGGTCCCGATGCCGATGGCTCAAGCCCTCCTCCGGATCGCCGGTCAGGCCCTGGATCGTGACTTCATGGAGGAGGGACGCACGGCGGAATCCCTCGGAATCACGGACTACGAACAAGCACGAAAGCAAGCCCTCCACGGGTTCTAGCCCGCCCTCCTGTCGATCCGGTCAGCCGGACCTCCCGGTCCCCGCTTCGAGAAACACCGTCCTTGGTTTTCCATCGACTCCCGGGCCCAATTCCGTTCCAAAGCTTCGTTCGGAACCCGGAAGGTTTACGGTAGCGAAGGAACCGGGCCGATCCTCCGGGGAGTCGGTCGGGGACCGTTGAACCCCGTCGGCGAGGGACGGAAGGGAAGGAATTCCCGGGGGGACCAGTTTCGTTTATCTGGACATTAAGCCGATCTTGGTTATGTTAAAAAGCAACCAGTTTTTCCATCTGCGGGCGACCACAATGATCGACCGGAACGTCGACACTCAGACGAAATCAAGGTTACCAAACTTGGGAACGGACACCGTCATCATTCCGTGAAAGGAACGTGATTCCCGTGAGCATCGATCCGTACATGGCGGTCGGACTATCGCCCACCGTCTGGGGGGTTCGGGAGCGCGATGAAATTGAGAAGAACCTCGACCACCTGCACGACAACCTGAAAGCCGCCTGCTGGTTGAGCGGGTTGGAACTTCCGGTCAAGCTCGCCGTCATTCCCGAGGGCGGACTGCAGGGCTTCACCGACGAAATTATGGACATGAACATGAAGGAATATCGGGACAAGATCGCGGTGGACATCCCCGGAAAGGAGACCGACCGGCTGGGGGAATACGCCCGGGAGTTTGGAATCTACATCGTGGCGAGCATGAAGGAAAAAGCCGTCAATCCGGACTTTGACGAAAAATTCTACAACACGGCCTTCCTCATCAACCCCGAGGGGGAAGTCATCCTCAAGCACCGGAAGGTCACCCCTCTGCTTCCGGTGGAACGCTCGGTCAGTCCCCATGATGTCTGGGACGTCTGGGTTGAGGAACACGGTGACGACCTGGATTCCCTGTTTGAGGTCGCGGAAACGGAGATCGGTAACATCGGCATCTGCCTGGCCATCGAGGGCGCCTATCCCGAATACGTCCGCGGGCTGGCGATGAACGGAGCCGAGGTAGTCGCCCGGATCGCCTGTCCCGAACCGCTGGTCGCGAGCGAGGGCTGGGAGATCCAGAACCGAGCCCGCGCCCTCGACAACAGCATGTACATGGTCTGCCCGAACCTGGGGACCTACTACCTCACCCAGGACTCCGAGACCCCGGTCGATACCTTCGGGGGGGGTTCTCAGGTCATCGACTACCGGGGGAAGATCCTCGGCGATCATAACTACGGGGCCGGCTCTTCCTACACGGCCGGGGCCATCGACGTTGAAGGGTTGCGACGGTTCCGGACCCGTTCTCCGCTGATGAACTGGATCAAGGATCTCCGTCCGGAACTGATCGAAGCGATTTACGATCGGGACCTGTACCCGAAGAACCTCTACCTGGACGAGGAACCCCCCGATCACGAAGGATACGCCGAACAGGTCACCGAGCCCCAGATTCAGAAGATGGTCGACCAGGGGATCTTTCATCTCCCCAGCGACGAAATTTGCGGCGCCGAGATGAGTGACGGAAGTACCTGCCGGCGCCCGGCGGAGGAATGCAGCTACCACGATTGAACGGGGTTCCGTGAACGGTTGCGCCGGACGAACCCGTTGAACGAACCCGGGTCTCCGCTTCCCGGAATCCGCCCGGGTATGAAGGACAGATCAACTCCCCGCATGTGGACGTCCCCGGCGGATTCTTCCGTTTTATTGCCGGATTCCGGCGCTCGTTGTAGGATGAAGACGAAGGAGGAAAACCCATGGATACGATGGAATTTACGGATGATTCCGTGGAAGTTGAACTGACCCGGGACACGCGGGCCAACGGTCCCCGGCTCCGGGTGGAAGACCGGTCCACCGGGGAGGTCGCCTACCTGGATCCGCTTGAGATCGAATGCCTGACCCGGGTGCCGGACGGCCGGCTGGACGATTATGTGTCCTGATTTCTCTCAGAGGGGATTGAAGCGATGAGGCTGCAGAGCGAATTCGCCACCGTTGAGGTCAGCCTGGAGCAGAAGAACGGTTCCACCCTGCTCCGGGTCGAGGACCTGCTGAGGGACCGGGTCCGCTACCTCGATCCGGAGGAAGTCTCCTCCCTGGCCAGGCTCCG
>CAYPTI010000143.1:0-4347 GCA_964413525.1 uncultured bacterium
TGGATCCGTGCATTGGTACGGATCGGTTGGTTCGATTCCAACCCCTTCCGCCAATTTTATTGTTCCCACGTGGTGCCGAGGGGAGGCGGACCGTGTCCGCAGATCAAGAACGCTCGGACCCCGAACCGTCCCGTCAGCAAATTCTGCTTGAGTTCACCTCCGCGTCGAATCGATCCGAGGAACACCGGAAGGTGAAGTGGAACCACCGGCGAGCGATGATCAATCGGTTCCGGTTGTGCCTGGACGTGTGTGAGTTCGGGAGCAAACGGCGCTGGCTCGACGTGGGCTGTGGAACCGGGGCGTTTCAGCGGATGGTGGGGGACCGGTTTCCTCGCCTGGAGCGCGTCGGCATCGACCTGTCCCCCGACCTCATTCGTTACGCACGCTCCCGGGAGGTTCCGCCCAATACCACCTATGAAGTCCGGGGGTTTCTCGATCGGAACGAAGAGACCTACGACCTTCTGACGGCCATCGGAATTCTCCAGTTCACCAACCTTTCCGTTCGGTCCCTGGTCCGCCGGGGTCGGGACCTCCTGGAGAAGGGGGGAACGATGTTCCTGGAAACCAAGCAACGGGGGAACGGAGACCTATCCGCGCCGGCTCGGGTCCCCGGGTCCCAGCTTCGGTGGTTCCGACCCGACGAACTGACGGACCCGGCCCGGGAGGCGGGGTTTACCGTCGAGCGGACGGGCGGGTTCGATCCGCTGGCGGGGGAAATGGTGGACCGTTCGGAGGCTCGCGATCTGTATGTTCGGCTCGTTAGGTAGGGTGTTTATTCAAACCTCCAGCTGTCGGTTACCTCGGTGTCCGATCGGTTCAGCGTCGCGTGGATCGGACACCGTTTGATAACCCGTTCGCGGAACGAACGGCGGGTTTCTTCGTCCGCGTCGTCCAGCCCGACGACGCAGTTGAACCGCCTCGATCGTTACCAGCTCCGGTTCGGGGCTCATGTCGACCATCCTCCGTGGGATCGTTGTGCGAGTTCATGAACCATTCTTTCATGGAAAGCATACCAGCGTTGACGATGATGAAACAAATTTGTCGTCCTTTCGGGATCGGTTTCCGGTCCGGTGGTTGCTCCGCCTGGTTGCAGGCTTTACTATTTTGTCCTTCATTCCAATTCCCAGTCTCGGGGGTGGATGGCCATGCGCTCGTGGAAATTCCTTTCGACTCTTTGCTTGATCGGCTTGATACTGGTTTCCTGCGCCCATGCAGACGAGGAGAACCGTTCCGGCGATCGTGTACAGCGGGCCGTGGAATCCAATCAGGCGACCTTTGACCTTTATCGTGTCCTGGATAACTTCGAACATCCCTGGGCCGTTGACTGGCTTCCGGACGGCCGGATGCTAATTACCGAACGACCCGGCCGGATCCTCCTCGTTGACGACGAGGGGCGCCGGTCCCTCGGGGGAGTCCCCGAGGTCCATGCCCGGGGTCAGGGCGGGATGCTGGACGTCGCCGTCCCCCCGGACCATGCGGAGACCGGATGGATTTACTTGACCTATTCGGTGGCCGGATCAGGGGGCGCCGGGACCGCGCTGGCTCGGGCGAAGCTGGAGGATGGGCGGTTGACCGACGTGGAGGAACTCTACCGTCAGACTCCGCTGGTTCAATCAGGCCGTCATTTTGGGTCCCGGATCGTCTTTCCGGCCGACGGAACCGTCGTTTTCAACATCGGGGAACGGGGTCAGCGGGAGCCCGCCCAGGACCTGTCCAACTCCATCGGCAAAACCCTCCGGCTCAACCGGGACGGATCGATCCCCGAGGACAACCCGTTCGTTGATCGGGAGGATGCGCTGGACGAAATCTATTCCTACGGCCATCGCAATCCCCAGGGGATGGCCATCCATCCCGAAACCGGGGTGATCTGGCAGCACGAACACGGCCCCAACGGAGGGGATGAACTCAACATTCTCCGGCCGGGAGCGAATTACGGGTGGCCCGAGGACACCTACGGGACCGAATACACCGACGATTCACCGATCGGAATGCTCCCGCACGAAAACCCGGATTCCGTTGATCCGGTGGTCCACTGGTCACCAACCTCCATCGCTCCGTCGGGGATGGCGTTTTACACCGGTGATCGGTTTGATGAATGGCGAGGGGACATCTTCCTCGGAGCCCTGGCTGACCGGCACCTTCGCCGGCTGGAACTCGACGGGGAGGACGTCGTCGATCAGGAGGAACTCCTTGCCGGAACCATCGGTCGGATCCGGGCGGTTGAAACCGGACCGGACGGATATCTTTATCTGCTGACGGATGCTCCGAGCGGGGGATTGTACCGACTGCAGCCGGCTGATGACTAACCGGCGTCCTTTCAACCAGACGGGTGGCGGATTGGCCGTTCATCACTCGCGGTGGCGGAACCGTGCGGGTCGGCTCATGGTTTGGGACGCTCGATTCCCTGTCGGGGCTGTCGGTCGGCCGCGCGTATGAGACCATTCGGCGGACGTAGAATTTCGGTCAGAAATTGAGCGGCCGGGAGAAACGGAGGAGCGCCCATGGAAACCCTTGATCTGGCGATTGTCGGGGCCGGCCCCATCGGGCTGGAAGCCGCGATCCGGGGCCTGCAATTGGATTGGGACATCACCGTGCTGGAAAAAGAACGGGTGGGGAACCACCTGATGCAATGGCACGGGGTTCGGATGTTTACTCCCAACTCAATGAATTGGTCCGAGACAACCCATACCTGGGCTTCCGAACACGGACTCGACGTCCCGGCGGGCGACCGGTATCCAACCGGGAAGGAATACGTCTCCCGCTGGCTTCAACCGCTGGCGTACGAGACCCCTCTGAATAGTGTACTCCACGAAAATGAAGAGGTTGTCTCGATCAGTCGACAGGGGCGACTCAAAGTCGACGATCCCGGCGGGGAGGAACGTGCCAGGGTGCCGTTTCGGCTGGTGGTGGACCGAGGTCATGAACAGGACATCGTTCTTGCCGATCGGGTCATCGATGCATCCGGGACGTTCGATCAGGCCAATCCGCTCGGGACCGGCGGAGTTGAGGCGCCCGGGGAGTTGGAGGCCCGAGATCGGATCGAATACCGGTTTCCGACGGAGGATCGACTCGAGGCCTGGTCCGGGAAACGAATTCTGTTCGTGGGAGACGGATACTCCGCCGCCACCAACCTGCTGCGATTTCAATCCCATCTGAACGGCTCCGGTCCCGGCCGGATTCACTGGTTGATACGCGACGATAGAGAGCGCCCGATCTCCCCGGTGGACAACGATCCCTTACCCCGCCGTGCCAGGTTGACCCGCCGAGCCAACGAGTTCGCCGAAACCGGGGAGGTTCAACTGATCCGGGGAGAAGAAATCGAACGGATCGAATCGGCTCCGGAGGAACTCCGGGTCCGTACAACCGAACATCGAACCCTTCCGGTGGACCGGATCTGCGCCAACGTGGGGTTTCGCCCCGACCGGTCGCTCTACCGGGAACTTCAGGTTCACGAATGTTACGCCACCGAAGGTCCGATTGACCTTTCCGCATCGCTGATGGCTCAGGAGGGGGCGGACTGTCTTGAGGTTGATGCCGGGGGAGTGGACCTGCTGGAGAATCCGGAACCGAACTTTTACATCGTTGGATCCAAGGCCTTCGGACGGAACTCAAACTTCCTGCTGGAAACCGGGTTCGATCAGCTCGCCCGTCTGTTTGAATCCTTCCGTTCGGAACCCGAATTGTCTTCCGTCTAATGTTCGTCTCGTTTGTTCATCGGATCGGGAATTCTTCTTATCGGGCCGAGGGAGCGTGAACAACGTTGTTCAGGAGGGTACATCATGACCGAGGGATATTTGTGGTTGGGCGACCCGGGTCGTACGGAGAGTGATGCCGTTCTTGAAACGGTGGTTGAGGTTGTTGCTAACTCAACGGCGAAAGAAGGATGGTTCCTGGAGGACGACGAGCTTGTTCGGGAGGCGCTGTTGCGCGGCTCGCGGGACGACGATTTTCACGTCGTTATGGTGACAGGCGAGGAATCGACAGAAAACACCGGTTCCGCTGCTTCATCTCCATGGACCAGAATGTCGGTTGAACCCGGCGACGAAGAGGCGACGTTGTTCCGGGAGGTGGACAGCCTGGTGGTGTTCTGGGACGGATCCGGGCCGCGGCCGCAGTCGATCGTCAGCCGGGCTGAGGAACAGGGGGTTGAGGTCTCCATGGTTCCCGTCGGCGATCTGGCCAGCCGGGTTGAGCGGTTTCAGGTGGAATGAATCATTCCGTCAGGGGCCGAGTCGGGTAAGAGTGGCTCCCGCTAGGAAACCGGCTCGGGTTCCGAGGGAGGCTTCCCGAACCGGGGGGAATTCTGTTCGTAATCGGTGATCCGTTCTTCCTCCTGAAGGGTCAGCG
>CAYPTI010000144.1:0-2839 GCA_964413525.1 uncultured bacterium
CGGGCGCCCCAGGCCACCTCGCTCACCATGGACAGGGCCCGAATGGTTTTGGGTCCGACGTTCTCCCGCCCGAGGAGGTCTTCAAAATCCTCCGCCGGTTGGTTGTAAAGGTCCGCCAGGACCCGGTCCAGGTGAGTGGAGGTTGGAATGTCGTGCCGGCGGGGCAGGTCCAGGGTCCGGTCCCGTCCCGCCCAGCCTTCCGTCAGTTTCCGGAATTCGAGCAGCGTATCCGCCGGAGCCTCCCGACTGATTTCGACGCTGGTCCGCCGGTTCTTCTCGCTCAGTTCATCGGTCAGGTTCAGGGCGGTGGTCTCGTGGTCGCTGCAGACCGCGGAATGGGGTTCGTTCACGAACGATTCGAGCCCGTCACTGATCCAGTGATACCGTCGGGCCTGCCCGGATTCCTCGTTCATCCCCTGCTGGATGACGGCCCAGTCCCCCTCCGTGCTCAGGAGGAAGTTGTGATGGTAGAGGGTATGGCCGTCCTGGAGGGCGGAGTTGTCGACCCGGGCACTCATCCGGGAGGCTTGCCGGAGGCCGTCGACATCAAGGGACGGCGCGGTCCGGTCGGCGAACTCGGCGATCTCCCGGGGGGTTTCCCGGGAGGTACCGCCTTTGCCGCCGGCGACAAACATTCCCAGTTCGTGAGCCCGGGGATTGAGGGCCTCTTTGAGGGCGCCCCCGACGGTGGTGGTGAGTCCGGAGGAGTGCCAGTCAAACCCGAGCACGCAGCCGAAGGACTGGAACCAGTAGGGATCGGAAAACCGCCGCAGCACCTCAGCCCGGCTGAACTCAATCAGCATGACTTCCACCAGGGGCCCCGCCAGATCTCGCATCTGGTCGAACAGCCACCGGGGGCAGGACCCTCCGTGAAGCGGCAAATTGGAACTCCCCGTTTTCATGTCCACACCGTCCTCACGCGGCCAAAAAATTTAGCGGGTTCGGAACCGTTGGTTGGCCGTAGGCTCCCGTCTTTTCGGAGGCAATTAGCACATATCCCGGCTGCCGGATCAACATCGTATCCTCTTCGCTCCGGGTGCTTCGACGGGAGGAACCAACCGTCGGGTTCGACGGACGACCGGATCCGTTCCTCGTCCGTTTGAGCGCAAAATTGTGTTTCTTCAATTGATAATGGTAAAATGAACCCAACACATTCACCATTGGTTTGGACCGGGAGAGGATTGGTTTGAGACGGATTGCCGGGATCGTCCTGCTGTCGGTTCTGCTGGCGGTGTCCCCATTTGTATCCTCCTGTGCCGTGAACCCCGCCACGGGAGAGCGGGACTTTGTCCTGATGTCGCAGGAGCAGGAAATCCAGCTGGGCCGCGAACAGGACCCCATCCTTGCTCAGGTGTACGAAGGTCCCGTGGCCGATCAGCAATTGCAGGCTTACGTCTCGAAGATGGGTCACCAGCTGGCCGAGGTAAGTCACGCCCCCGACTATCCGTACCATTTTCGGGTCGTTAACAGCAGCACCCCGAACGCCTTTGCTCTCCCCGGGGGGTTTGTAAACATCACCCGCGGGTTGCTCATCGAGATGGAGACCGAAGCCCAGCTGGCCGCCGTGCTCAGCCATGAAATTGCCCACGTGACGGCCCGACACGGGGCCCAGCAGCAGAGCAGGGGAGTGTTAACTCAGGTTCTCCTGACGGCGGGCCAGATCGCCCTGGGGCAGAGCGGAGTCCAGTCCCCCGCCCTCTACGGAGACCTGGCGGCGGTCGGGGCTCAGGCGATCCTTGCCTCCTACAGTCGGGCTCAGGAAGCGGAAGCCGACCGGTTCGGGATCCGGTACGCCCATCAGGCGGGGTACGATCCGCAGGGAATGGTTCAGCTGCACCGGCTGTTGCTTTCCCTCCGGGAGAGTGAGCCCGGCCGGCTGGAACAGATTTTCGCAACCCACCCGCGAAGCGAGCAGCGGATCGAACAGAGTCAGCGGATCATCCGGAACCTGGATGCGGACAACGTGACCGGACAACCACTCAATCGGTTTCAACAGCGGGTGGCGGACGTCTGGCATCCGAGGCGGGAGGCCTATCGGGAGTACGATCGGGCTCTGGAGGCCTACCAGGACGATGACCCGCAACAGGCCATCGAGCGGCTCAATTCAGCCATTCAGATCTACGACGGCGAAGCCCTGTTTCATGCCTGGAAAGGAATCCTGTTGACCCTGGAGACCGAGGAAGTTTCTCAGGGGAGGGAGGCTCTGGACCGGGCGATCAATTTGAACGAAGAGACCTTCCGGGTCTGGTTCTTCAGCGGGATCAACCATTTCTACGGAGACCGCTACCAGCAGTCCCTGGACCACCTCGACCGGACGGACGACCTGCTGGAGGGCATTCCGCTGACGATGTTCTACCGGGCCCGAAATTACGAGGAACTGGGGAACCGGGAGCGGGCCCGCGAATGGTTCCGGCGATTCCTGAACACGAATCCGTCGGGGTGGCGGGCGGAATATGCCCGACAACGAGTATAGGTATTACCTTATAAGTAATTAATTTTCAGTAAATTTTTTCTCCCGAATCTCGGTCATAAATTCGGATGGCGCCCCGACCGTTCCGGGCCGGGCAGGCCCGGGCGGCCCGCAGGTTCGGTTCCAGTTCGTCCTCCGGGATGATCGGTTTCTGGGGTTCGGCGATCCCCGTTTCCAGGTTCAGGGTCCAGTGCTCGGGAGCCTCCTCCGCGCACTTTCCGGCCCCGATGCAGCCCTCGGCGTCGAACCGGATCTGGTACTGGTGCTCTTCACTCACCGTTCGATCATCTCCCGGAGAATCGCTGGTTGAGTTGGTCCCAGACGGAGCGGACCGCGCCGTCCGCCTCAACCGTACGAGCCCGTTCCACT
>CAYPTI010000144.1:2939-4294 GCA_964413525.1 uncultured bacterium
GCTTCCCCGTAGCTGAGGGGATCGCTGGATTTGGGGCCGGTTCCCATGGTGCTCATGAAGGATTTCAGGGGATTGTCCACGATAAACGGTCCCTCCTGCGGTGCGGGGATCGTGGTCCCGGACGGTGTGTAAAAACGACCTCAGTCCATCATTCTCGGTCAGCCGGACGTTGACCGGTGCCAGAGGCACGACGTACGTCTCCGGAGTGATTTCGCCTCCCGGCTCAGGATACTTATCCCGCGTCGATCCAAACCGTACGTGACGGTTGGTGGTTCACGGGTGATTCCGAGTCGGTGCCATCAAACCCGTTCGGGAACCGTACTTCCCCACAAAAATGGACGGGACCGGTACGGGGGGTCCCGGCGGCTGGGACGTTCGGCGCTGATCGATCCGGCTTGAGGTCCTATATTCGGAATCCCACCGGTGTAGCTTATCATGGTGTCCGGTCAGGATGGTAGTTCAGCCCGGAGGAAACCGATGACCACCAGCCTTGTGGTGCCCGTCCTCAACGAAGCGGATCGGATCGAACGGTTCATAACCCATCACCGGGACCAATTTTCCTTTGATGAAATTGTTCTCGTGGATGGGGGAAGCACGGACGGTACGGACGAAATCGTCAGGGAATTCCGGGGGATTCAACTGGCCCGGGTTGATCGTCCGGGCCGGGGGAACCAGCTCGCGGAGGGGGTTCGACGGTCCCGGGGTGAGTACCTCGTTTTTTTGCATGCCGATAGCCGGCTGGACGAAGGGTTCCGGTCGCGGCGACTGGAGGACGTGTCGGAAAACTGGGGGTGGTTCACCCTTCGGATCGACGGGGGAAGCTGGAAATATCGATTGCTCGAACAGGCCATCCGACGACGAAGCCGGCGCTGGATGAAACCGACGGGGGATGAGGCGATCTGGTGCCGTCGTTCCCTGCTCAACCGGGCCGGAGGAGTGCCCCGGTGGCCCCTGATGGAGGACGTGGGATTGGTGGAAAACCTGCGGAGGCTGGAACCCGGAACCCCGCTGGATTCAACCGTCCGGACATCGTCCCGCCGCTGGAAGTCGAACGGGTATGTTCGGACGATCGTTACCACCTGGTGGTATCGGGTCCTGTACCGGCTTCGGTTGCCCCCCGAGAAATTGTACGAGCGATACTACGGTCAGCCGCTGCCGGAGTAGACCGCGATGAAGGGAATTTTCGTCACGTCCACCGGCACCGAGATCGGAAAAACGTCGATTTCCGTCCTGATCCTCCGGCGATGGCTTGAGGCGGGCCACGACGTCCGGTACTGGAAACCCGTGGCCAGCGGTTGTGAGGAGTCGCGGTACGGGTATCGGTCCCCGGATGAACTGGAGGCGATCGAAACGGC
>CAYPTI010000145.1:0-4276 GCA_964413525.1 uncultured bacterium
CCTTCAACAGGCGAACGCACTGCCCCTGGCGCAAATCGACGGCCGGGATGATCTGGAATTCCGTCATGGGTCAGGCACCTCGGAGTGATCGGATAGGAAGTCGGACTGAAGCCGTGGATGAACCTGGGGCCAATCGATCACCCCCATCTTATATTCTTCCCCCGTCGAGAGGGAAGAAGGATTGAAAGGGATGATCGTACAAAAGGACGAAACGCCATCCCGGATCGGATCAGTACGTCGGAATCAGGCGAGACAACAAATCCAGGCCGGCGAACTGGCTTTTTTCCGGGTGAAACTGAACCCCGACCCGGCTGCCGTCGGCAAGGGCCGAACAGAACCGATCCCCGTACTCGGTCCGGCCGGCGACGAGCGACTCGTCAGTGGGTTCGACGTAGAAGGAGTGGGTAAAGTAATAACTGGGCGTGTCCACGCCGTCAGGTGCAAGGGCGCGGGAATCCCCGGTCCATTCAACGTCGTTCCAGCCCATGTGGGGGACCGGTTCGACGTCCCGGAAGCGCCGGACGGTGCCCTCGTACAGCGAAAATCCCTCCTCGTCCCCTTCTTCGCTGGTTTCAAACAGCAGCTGAAGCCCGAGACAGATCCCGAGGTAGGCTCCCCCGGAGGTAAGGTGGTCCCGCACGGGCTGCCAGAGGTCGGCTTCCCGCAGGTTGAGTACGGCCCGGTCGAAGGCCCCGACCCCGGGTACGATGAGGAGTTCGGGTTCCCCCCAGTCCTCGGCCGATTCGATCCGGTACACGTCTCCCCCGATTCGCTGGATCGCTTTCTCAACCGATCGGAGGTTCCCCATTCCGTAATCGATCAGGCCGATCAATCGGACAGGGTCCCCTTGGTCGACGGAATGCCGTCCCCGACCGTCCGGGTGGCCCGGCCGAGAACTCGAGCGGAGGCTTTAAACGCCGCCTCAAGCAGGTGGTGCCGATTGCTGGACTTGACTTCATCAAGGTGAAGGGTCAGGTTCCCCCGGTTCACCAGACCGCGAAAAAACTCCGGTACGACCTCCAGCGGAAACCCCTCGACGGATCCCCGGCGGGTCAGGTTGTAATCGAGATAGGATCGTCCACTGACATCGAGACTTGCACGCACCAGGGATTCGTCCAGCGGGACCGTCAGGCTGGCGAACCGCCGGATGCCCTCCCGTTGATCGAGGGCTTCGTCAAGGGCCTCTCCCAGGGTGATCCCGACGTCTTCCACCAGGTGGTGGCTGTCAACTTCCACGTCCCCGGAGGCGTTGACCGAAAGAAGAAACCGCCCGTGTTTTCCCAGCTGCTCCAGCATGTGGGAAAAAAACGGCAGCGGCGTCTGGATGGATGGAGGATCGGGCGAATCGAGGTCCAGTTCGACCCGGATCTCGGTTTCGGCCGTCTCACGACGAGCGGTCGCCGTTCGTCCCACGGAGGTCCCTCCTTTCGATTCGATCGGTACCGTCAATTGGTTTCTCGGACCCGTTCAGCATATCGAGCCTTGAGCCCGCCGCCAAGGAATTTAGAAAAATTATCTACGAACCCTGTTTTTACGTAACTTGTGGATATATAACGAGGTTATATATAGGAGATATCGGGACGAAAAACGGAATGAATGAACGTAACGTTTGATTTGGGCGGAAAATTTCACGATCCAATCTGAGCCTCTCCCGAATTGTATGTAAAAACCGTCTCCTCCAACCTTTCCCGGTCAGACGGAGGTTGAACGCCCGAACTCCCACGGGGAGTTGGATCCCCAAGCTGCGACATGATGTTGCGCCCGGCCAGACCGTTCGTGTCATGAACGATTGATAGCCGGGTTCCGAACGGCACAAACAAATCCGGTCGGAACCCGAATGGAGGTCACATCAATTTTGGTTGGAAAAACAGACTCCGAACATCCTTCTCGGTCAACGGACCTCTGCCCTCCGAGGTGATTTCGACTCCCGAACCCGGAGTATTGTCCACAGTCGACTCAGTCCGTTTCTGACGGTTGTTGGACAACGGTTGGTTTCGAGAGACGAATTCAAACCCGTTTTGAGACCGTCTTTACACTCAATTCGGGACCCAATCCGTATGGACACACAACAAGGGCTCCGATCTCCTTTCATCGAGCGGGTAAAGGAACGGTCGGGCAGGTCCGGCGGGAAAAAGAAACATACTCAACCGGTGTTCAGAGAGAGTTTACAGCGGCCTCCAGGGCGGAGAGAAACCGATCGTTGGTGTCCCTGTCCCCGATGGTCACCCGAAAATAGTCCGTCAGCCGGGGGTGATCAAAGGACCGGATCCGGACCCCCTCCCGGATCAGTTCCCTGTACAGTTGTTCGGCATTTTCGGCCCGAAAAAGAAGAAAGTTCGCGTCCGACGACCCCGGTTGCAGGCCGAAGTCAGTTAACCGTCGGGCAACCCGTTTTCGTTCCTGAGTGACCTCGTCCACGTACTCAAGAAGACGGTCGGCCTGATTCAGTCCGATGGCCGCGACAGCGCAGGAGAGCCGGTTAATGTTGTACGGCAACCGTGCCGCTTCGAGGGCCTCCCGTAGGGGTACGGGAGCCACCACGGCCCCCACGCGAATGGCGGCGAGACCGAAGGCCTTGCTCAGGGTCCTGAGAACCGCCAGGTTGTGCTGCTCCTGGACCAAACTCACCAGGCTTCCACCACAAAACTCCACGTACGCCTCGTCCAGAACGACCAGTCCCGGGCAACGGTCCATCAGCTCCAGGACGGTTGCTCGGGGAACCTGGTCTCCGGTCGGGTTGTTCGGAGAGCCCACAAACACAAGCGACGCCTGTTCGGCCTCAACGAAAAACTCCTCGGGCAGGCTCCAGTCTTCGGCGAACGGAACCTCCCGGACGCTGGCGTGATGCTGTTCGGCCAGGATCCGGTACATGCTGAACGTCGGGTCCGCCATCAGCACCCGGTCTCCGGGTTCCAGACACACCGTCATCAGGTAACTGATAATTTCGTCGCTTCCGTTCCCGGGTACCACCTGATCCGGTTCGACCTGCAAATATGAGGCCCAGGCGGAACGGAGCGACTCGTAGGTGACGTCCGGATAGAGGTTCCACGGTTCGTCCAGCAGGCGGTCCAGGCAGTTCCGTTTGATCTCCTCGGGTATGTCCGTGGTCCGTTCGTTCGCATCCAGGACCAGGTCAGCCGGGGCCTCATCCTTTTCGTACCCGCCTCCGGACCGATATCCCGGCCGCAGGACGTCATCCCAGTTCATGTTAATACTCCTTAATTTCTAAAGGTAAGAAGTAAAAGACTATAAAAAGTACCACCTTGGAAGCGAGTCACGATTCATCCCGTGACGTCACCGACCATTCGTGGCCGGGTAAGGATTCCATCCGGGCCAGGGTTGCCGCGTCGTCGGCCAGCCGGGAGCGGGTTTTCTCGGAGGCCATGATCATGGATTGGCGGCGCTGGAACGTCCGAACCGAGAGAGGGTTGAAGAACCGGGCGGTGCCGCCGGTGGGCAGGGTGTGGTTTGGACCGGCGACGTAATCGCCCAGCGGTTCCGGGGACTGCGCTCCCACGAAAATTGCCCCGGCCTGCTCGAATCGCCGTGCCCACGTTTCGGCCTCCTCGAGGTGCAATTCGAGGTGTTCCGGAGCCAGTGCGTTTACATAGGGGATCAGTTCATCAATTGAGGATCCCAAAATAAAAGCCGATTCGGACAGCGCGGCTCGCAAGCCCGAGGGTTCCGGATGACGGTCGAGAAGCCGTTCCAGTTCCTCCTCCACCCGGTCAAACAGGAGTTCATTTGTCGCAAAGAGATAACAGCGAGATTGTGGATCGTGTTCCGCCTGGGAGACGAGGTCCGTCGCGATCCATTCCGGTCGGGTGGCGTCCGGTTCAGCCACGATTGCTATTTCAGAGGGTCCGGCCAGCAGATCGATGCCGACTTCTCCAAAAACTTCCTTCTTCGCCAGGGTGACGAACAAATTTCCCGGTCCCGCGATCAGATCGACCGCCGGAATCGGACCGGTCCCGTAGGTCATGGCTCCGATGGCCTGAACCCCCCCGAGCCCGTAGACGTCAATTGACTCCACGAGCGAACAGGCCGCAAGAATGCCGTCGTGGGGACGCCCCTCCTCGCCGGGAGGGGAACAGACAACAATTTCGGGCACCTCGGCGACCTCGGCCACCAGGGCGGTCATCAGGACGGTTGACGGGAGGGGTACCCGGCCTCCGGGGACGTAACAGCCCACCCGTTCGATGGGACGAACAATTTCCCCGAGCGCCCCTCCCTCAACGTCCGAGATCACACGGGATTGATCCTTGAGTGCGGTCTG
>CAYPTI010000146.1:0-4256 GCA_964413525.1 uncultured bacterium
TCGGCCTGAGCGAACTCCCCCAGGTCAATCTCCAGCCCGGCGAGCCATTCCAGCAGCTGAGCGTGGGCACGGGGATGGTCCCGGTTGTTATCGACCAGCGTCGAAAGCATGGTCCGAGCATCGGCAAGGTTTTCGAGCCGCCGGTGGACCTGCGTGATGAGGTAGCCCAGCTGTCGGGCTTCGGTACCGGTCCAGTTCCCCAGCCGCTCGGCGGCGGGGAGGTAGGGTTCCAGGTCGGTAATCCGGTTCTCCCGCCGGAGAATTTCCGCGTAGCCCACCAGCAACCGGGTCTGTTCGGGTCGGGTTACGGGCTGCTCCAGGTGACGGACCGCCAGATCCCGCGCTCGTTCGATTTCCCCGGCCTCGATCAAACCCCGCACCGCCCGATCTCCATGCTCCGCCCGGAGTTGTTCCTGCTCGTCCAGCAGGTCCGGAAGAAGGCCCGACCACGCCTCATGGTCGGAAGGAAGGGACAACAGCTCCCCGTACACGTCCGACAGGCGGTCCATCGCCCTGCCCCGGTCGATCAGCTCCCGAATCCGGGCGGTCTCCACCGACCGGCCCTCGGACAGGTCCTCCCGCAGCCGGACCAGGCTGAATTCAAGCTCCAGGGTCGGGGTGAGGTGTTCCTCGGATACCCGGTCGTGAAGGTAGGAACGATCCACGTCCGGCAGGTCTCCCCCCAGTCGGAGCAGTTGCACGGCGGCCCGGCTGACCCAGGGGTCCTCGGCCTCTTCGAACAGGTCGCTCCACCGCTCGATTGCCTCCTCCCGATTCCCCCGGGCCTCCGCAATCACCCCGAGGTAATACCGTCCCTCGTCGGCGGACACGTCCTGTTCCCATTCCTGAAAAAATTCCTCCGCCCGGTCCCAGCGTTCCATTTCAAAATGGATGCGACCCTGGATAAGTCGGGCCTCAAGCTGGAAATTTTCCGGCAGTTCGTCCGGCTCGGGAAGCTGTTGTTCGGCCTGCCGGATATCCCCCAGCTGGAGATAGGACCGGGCCAGCAGCAGTTCCCATTCCGGCCCGGGGAGACCGTCCTCGTCGCGAAGGGTTTCCAGTTCATCCCGGGCGCGGGCGTAGTGGTCGTTCATCAGGTAGGCCCGGACCAGATTACGGCGTGCCTCGGGGGTCCGGTCCTGAACGGCTTCGTAGAACGGAACGGCCTGTTCGAGCCGATCAACCGCCACCAGGTAATCCCCGATCTCCAGGGCGAGATCGCCGCGATCTTCCTCCGGAGCCCGATCGAAGGCTCGTTCGTAGGCTTCCACGGCGGTGTCCACGTTGTCCCGGCGCCGGGCGACCCGGGCCCGGTCCACCGTCGCCTCGTAGGCCAGGTCGTCCGGTCCCTCATCGGCCACCTGACTGAGCAGCTCCACGGCCCGATCCCAGTCTTCCCAGTGGATGTGGACCCAGGCCAGACCGTACCGGGCGTCATGAACCATTTCTTCCTGTTCGATCAGGCGCTGATAATCGGATTGGGCCTCGGCAAGATCCCCGCGCTGCAACCGGCTTTCCGCTCGAAGGAACCGCGCTTCGGGGAGTTCATCGAAGTTTTCGATGTTATCGAGCGCATCGACCGCGTCCGTGTATTCCCCGGTTCGGGCCAGCAGGTCGGCCTTTCGGTAGTAGGCTTCGTCGGACGGATAGTGTTCGATCAGGACGTCAACGTAGCGAAGCGCCTCCTCGTTCCGATCATCCTCCCGCAACAGCCGGACAAGCAACCCGAGGGTTGATTCCTCATAGACGGAGGGGTCCTTCTGATCGGCAAAAGAGAGAAAATCGCCCGCCAGACCGATCCGGCCGGAGCGCAGGGCGGTCTCGGCTCCCTGACCGAGGGCCAGGTCGAACTGGGCGTCGGAGAGGTTCCCTTCCTCCAGGGCGCGGAGGAAGTTGGTCGCGGCCTGCTCGTACTGTTCCAGCCCGTAGTGTGACTCGGCCAGACCCAGGGCCGCCCGGCCTCGAAGAGCGGATTCCGAATAGGTCTCCAAAAAGTCTTCAAACTGGCGGCGGGCGAGGTTGTACTGTTCATCGCCGAGCAACTCCACCCCGGAACGATAATCGCGCTGGGCCCGGACCGAATCGCCAGGCTCCTGCTGGGCAACGGCGGGGGTCGACAACCAACCGACCGTCGAAATCAGGAGAAGAACCGTTAGAAGCGCTGAACAAACAACTCGAGAATGGACGATGGTCTTATTCAGAAACCGTTCCGGCGGCTTCCTGGGTCTCCTCGACCGGTTCTGCGTCATTGGCATCATTCCCGTCCTGTATTTCCTCCTCCGTGAAGTCCAGTTCTCCGTCACGGTAGGAGACCCGAATCGTGCTGCCTTTGCTGAACTGTCCCTGCAGGAGGCCCTCGGCTAGGGTGTCCTCGATCCGTCGCTGGATGGTGCGGCGCAGCGGCCGGGCCCCGTAATCCGGGTCGAAGCCTTTGTCGATGATGAAGTCCTTGGCCGGATTGGTCACGTGGAGCTTGAGTTCCTTCTCGGTCAGCCGGTCCTCAACCTCCTCCAGCATCAGCTCGACGATGTCGCGCAGGTTGTCCTTCGTCAGCGAGTGGAAGACGATGGTCTCGTCGAGCCGGTTGATGAACTCGGGGTTGAAGTGGCGCTTCATCTCGTTCATCGCCCGCTCCTTGATCTCCTCGTAGTCCACGTCCTCCTGATCCTGGGTCTTGAAGCCAAGTTCCCCGGACTGAGTGATCTTCCGGGCGCCCACGTTGGAGGTCATGATGATGATGGTGTTCTTGAAATCAACCTCGTGGCCCAGGTGATCGCTGAGGACGCCGTCCTCGAAGATCTGCAGCAGGATGTTGTAGACGTCGTGGTGGGCCTTCTCGATTTCGTCCAGCAGGATCACGGAGTAGGGGTTGCGGCGCACCTGCTCGGTGAGCTGCCCCCCTTCCTCGAATCCCACGTACCCCGGAGGAGCCCCCACCAGGCGGGAGACGGTGTGTTTCTCCATGAATTCGCTCATGTCCACCCGCACGAGGCTTTCCTCGTCGCCGAACAGGAATTCGGCCAGGGCCCGGGCGCACTCGGTCTTGCCAACTCCGGTCGGTCCCAGGAACATGAAGGCGCCCATGGGACGGCTGGGGTCCTTCAACCCGGTGCGGGCCCGCCGGATGGCCCGGGAAATTGATTTGACCGCTTCCTCCTGGTTGACGAGCCGTTCGTGAATTTCGTCCTCCATCCGGAGCAGTTTGTCCTGCTCCTCCTCGGTCAGTTTGAACACGGGGATGCCGGTGATGTCGCTGACCAGGGAGGCGATCTCGTCCTCCCCGACCACCGGGCGGTCGTCCCCCTGTTCCTCGTGCCACTCGGCCTTGACGTCGTTGAGCCGGTTCTTGACCTCCCGTTCCTCGTCCCGCAGCTCAGCGGCCTTCTCGAACTTCTGAGAGGCCACGGCGTCGGCCTTCTCCTGCTGGATCTCCTCCAGCTCCCGCTCCAGTTCCCGCACTCGCTTTGGCGGCATGCTGGTGTTCAGCTTGGCCCGGCTCCCGGCCTCGTCAATGACGTCGATGGCAATGTCCGGCAGGAAGCTCTCCGACATGTACCGGTGGGAGAGCCAGGAGGCGGACTCCAGGGCCTCGTCGGTATAGGTGATCCCGTGGTGGGTTTCGTACTGGGATTTGATTCCCTGGAGGATCTCCTCGGTTTGTTCGACCGACGGTTCGTCAATGTTGATGATCTGGAACCGGCGCTCCAGGGCCGAGTCCTTCTCGATGTACTGCCGGTACTCGTCCAGGGTGGTGGCCCCGATGCAGTGGAGTTCCCCGCGGGCCAGGGCGGGTTTGATGATGTTGGCCGCGTCGATGGCCCCTTCGGCGCTGCCGGCCCCGACCAGCGAATGGAGCTCGTCGATGAAGATGATCATGTCGTCGGATTCCTGGATTTCTTCGATGATCTTCTTCATCCGCTGTTCGAATTCACCGCGGTACTTGGTGCCGGCGACGATGGAGGCCAGGTCCAGGGCCAGGACCCGCTTTCCGTACAGGGCCTCGGGCACGTCGACGCTGACGATCCGCTGGGCCAGGCCCTCGACGATGGCGGTCTTACCGACGCCGGGCTCCCCGATCAGGACCGGGTTGTTCTTCTTGCGGCGGGAGAGGATCTGGATCACCCGCTCGATCTCCTTCTCCCGACCGATGATCGGATCCAGGTCCCCGTCCCGGGCCATCTGGGTGAGGTCCCGCGCAAAAGCCTGCAGGGTCGGGGTCTTGGAGGAGGTTTTCCGTTTCCCCCCGGCGGTTTTTT
>CAYPTI010000147.1:0-4226 GCA_964413525.1 uncultured bacterium
TTGCCAACCCGTTCGACAATATATTCCCATTGGGTTCTGAGACTTTCAACGAAAACGTGGGGTGAAAACGGAGCTTTTTTCGCTCCGTGGGAGAATCTACGGTTCGGTTCATCCCCGAACTTGACCACACGAAAAGTTGTCCACATTCTGTCCACGATTGTTCACTATATATGGGCCGTTGACGAACGGGTTATCCACAATCGACGGTGGATAACTCCGGTTAGCTCCCGGAATCGGGGCACCAGGGGATCCGTATCCCGGAACTGGAACCGGTAGGGGAAGACACTGAACCGCTTGAGGAAGGTCGACCGGAGAATGAAGTCGACGAAATTGAAGGGGTCGGCACCTTGGATGGGGACATCCGAGCGCCGGACCCCGCCGGACCCGGAAACCCTCACCGTGCTAGTGCACGAACGGGCCACGGACCTTCAGAAGGAGAGGGCAAAAGGCGGTTAGAGTATGCCCACCCGGTCGTTGAGTTCCCGGATCTGATCGTCCCACCCGTCAATTTGGGAGTAGGTTTGCTCCCAGAACTCGGGCTCCCACAATTCCCGCAGGGCGTCGGAGGACTTACCCTGCTGTTCGATCCAGGTGAAGTACTTCTGGTTGTGGATGCGTTTCCGATCGTAGTAACCGAGGTCCAGAACTTCGCCTTTGTCCTCGCCCAGCAGGTAGCGTTCCCAGTCCACCCGGGCTTCTTCCGAATCGTAGCTGCCGTATTCCTGGCGGAGTTCCTCCAGCCGGGACTGGTAGAGGTCGGAGGAGTCGGTGAACACGGTGACAATGACGTCCCGCTCGTCCATCTCGTAGTACTTGGCGGTCTTGACGGCGGACAGCACGTTGGCGACTCCGGAAATCCCGAGGAGAGGAAGCCGTTCGACGGACTCTTCGGGAATGCCCTGATCGACGAGGAATTCGTGGCCGGCGGGTTCGTTGAACAGTCGGAGAAGTCGCATGCAGGCCTCGTCGTCGATCCCGGTGACGGTGTCGGTGTTGCGGACGTTGTGGACCCAGGGCACGTGCTTGTCGCCGATCCCCTCGATCCGGTGTTCGCCGAATCCCGACCGCAGGAGAGTCGGGCACTGGACGGCTTCGGCCGCCACGATCTTCATGTGGGGGTACTGTTTTTTCAGGTAATCCCCGGCGGCGATGGTGCCGGCGGATCCCGTTGCGCAGCTCCAGGCGGACAGGCGCTGATCGGAATCTTTAATTTCCTCAAACACTTCCTCCAGGGCGGGACCCGTGGTGTTGTAGTGCCAGCAGGAGTTGCCAAACTCGTCGAACTGGTTGAAGATGACGATTTTTTCGCCCTGTTCGGCCTTCAATTCGTTGCACTTGTCGTAGATTTCCTTCACGTTGGATTCGGTCCCCGGGGTGGCGATCACCTCGGCCCCGATCTCCTCCAGCCAGTCGAACCGTTCCTGACTCATGCCCTCCGGCATGATGGCGATCGGGGTGCTGGCCAGGAGGACGGAGTCAAAGGCGCCGCCGCGGCAGTAGTTGCCGGTGGAGGGCCAGACGGCTTTTTGTTGCGTGGGATCAAACTCGCCGTTCACGAGCCGGGGGACCAGGCATCCGAAGGCGGCCCCGACCTTGTGAGCTCCGATCGGGAAGTGTTTGCCGACAATGCCGACGATCCGGGCGTCAATCCCGGTCAGTTCGCGGGGGATCTCGAACCGGTTCACGTCGCCGAACAATCCGGTCTCGGGGTCGTTCTTCCAGTTGATCCGGAACAGGTTGAGCGGATCGACGTCCTGCATGTCGACGTCCTTCAGTTTTTGTTTGATCTCGTCGGGAATGGTCTCCGGGTTCCGGAGCTGTTCGAAGGTCGGGATGACGACGTTTTCGTCCCGGAGGACCTCCACGGTGGTATCCAGTACCTCGTCTGAACTCTGTCCTAAGACGCCCATCTTGGATTCACCTTTCGGGTGGAATGATGGATTGGATCGAAGCGGATGAATAAAGATGGGACTTTAACAGCCAAGTGCTCAAACGGAAAGGTAAATTCCTCTCCTGAAGGGATTCGCTCGGTTCCCGTGGAGCTGTGATCGAAAGATGGGTTAGGATGAAGAGCCAGCCCAATCGACGGAGAACGATCGGTTGGCGGACAAACCGTCAGGGACCGGTCCGGGAGGTACCGTCTGACCATAATCGTTCCCGGAACGACGGCCCCAGGGGAGGAACGTGAGCATGGAGCTGGATGCGGAATCGATGAAGGCGAAGATCTTGCTGGTGGGCATCACCAACAGTGGGGTGTCCATCCTGCTGGAAGCCCTGCTGCGGGAGGAACTGGATCAGTACGGAGTGGTGAGCACCGGCATCGATCCCGATTCGGAGGTCGATCCACGGGTGCTCGTCGTGCTGGACCAGGCTGGACATGAGGTGGAAGGGCTCACCCCGAATCGGGTGGGGGACGTGATCGACGAATCCCTCCGGCTGGTGATCTACCTGGGGGAAGCGGTGCGGGACGAGGCGCCCGTTATCGCGGTGGATTGTCCCACCGAGACGCTGGAGGGAGCTGACTGGCCCGGTCGGCCCGAGGCCTGGTCGTTGAGTAATTACAAGGAATCGTACCTGAATTTACGGGACCGGGTGGTTCCCCGCATAAAAGGGATGCTTCCCGAACTGGCCTGAACGCAGGCACAGGGGTGGGGACGAATCAGGCTTCAATAACCGCCGTGGCCTCAATTTCTACCAGGTAACCGGGAGCGGCAAGCTGATCCACGCCCACCGTGGTCGAGACCGGTTTGTGGTCGCCGAAGAACTTCAGCAATTCGGGTAGACCGTTTTCCAGATAGTCGTCCAGGTCGAGCGCGTACACGCTGATCCGGACCACGTCGGAGGGACCGGCTCCAAATTCCTCCAGCGAGGTCTCGATGTTCTGCATGATCTGGCGGGTCTGGGTTCGGATGTCTCCCTCACCAACCAGGTCCCGGTCCTCGTTCGCCGCCAGGGTCCCGGCCACGTGAACCTGGGTGGAGCCCGTTGAACGGATGACCTGGGTGTAGTTGTCACCGAAGGGTTGGTACATCGAATCGGGGTTGCTCCGTTCGATCGACATTCGCGCCAGCTCCTTTCGACGAAGAATTGGTCCAGCTGCCGGTTTGCTCCGGGAGTTCCGTCGCTGCCTTCCGGACCATGGAGGTTCATGGACATTCTGGGCCAGGACGTTGGTTCTGTCCATCCGCATCCTGAGGATCCTGCGTCTCCCGGAGTCCGTTCAACCCGGCGCTAATCCACATCATGGTCGCCTAATCTTCCTATTCAGGTATTCACAATTGCGGATACCCGGATATGTTTACGGGGTGAGGTTGGAACAAATTGTGTCCTCGAATTGGGTGAAAATCTGGTCTCCAAACGGATTTGATTTGCCTCCACCGTCCCAATCAGTGCTCACCAACCCTCACAAACGGTCTATCTCGACGTACGATAGTGACTTGAGGGGGCGAAATCCCCTCGAAGGTCCGCCTTCGGATGAGTAAGAATGGTGGTCGTCGGCCGTTTTTTTACCCAGAAATGGTGATGACCCGGTTCAACCGTCCGTAGCCGTTTATGAGCAGGTGGTTTCCGGGCTATGGTAGACAGACGAAACCCTTGTTTTTCAACTCTCTCGATTTGAGGCGGTTCAGCATGGAAGGACAATCATCCGGTCCGTGGTCTCCCGCTGAGCGGGAGGAAGACCGACCGTCCCACCGGCTGGAACTCGGCGACCGGGTGCGTCTCGTTCACGCCGGGAGCGGCGGGGACCTGAAGGTTGAAATTCGCCACGCGGAACCGGAGGAGGACCTGTACGGTGGGGTGGTCCTTCACAGCTCCGTCAGGCCACGGATCGAACCGGGGGATCACGTCCACTTTACCTCCGACCAGGCCCGCCCCCTTCAACCCGACGGAACGGAAGGGAGCAACTAATCCGGGAACCAACTCCTCCTTGCCATTGCTCCGTTCGTTCTCGTGATTTTTTTGTTTACCTGACGGACTTGATGCGGGGGTTACCGACCGGGAGCCGTCCCGTCCTTAATCCGGTTCGGAGGAGTCCGAATCGAACCGGTCCGACAACACGTCGAGCATTTCTTCGTGCAGAAGATCGTTGGTGAACAGCAGCCCCCGTTCGTTCTTGATCGGGTCCTTGTTGTAGCGCAGGATGTCGCCGTCCAGGTTGCTGGCCCGGCCGCCGGCCATCCGGAGGACGGCGTCGGCGGCGGCGGTGTCCCACTCCCAGGTGGGAC
>CAYPTI010000148.1:0-4198 GCA_964413525.1 uncultured bacterium
CAAACTCGTCCTGCTCAACCCGTTCCCTGAGATCGGCGATCAGTTCATCGATCGAGTTCCGATTGAGGAATTCCGTGAACTGAGTCCGGTAGGTATTCACCAGGCTCATGTCCTCAATTTCCAGGTCGTAAATTCCCCACCGGCCGTCGCGCTCGACCATCCGGTAATTCACCCGAAACGACTGGACCTCGGTCCCCTGTTCCACCGTGATCGTGGAGGGAACCCGGGCGAAGTTCCCCCGGGTCTCCTGTTCCCCGAACTCAACCGACCGGATCCGGTAGGGTTCCTCGGCCTCCACCTGAACGGTCACCAAACGGTCGACGTAAAGCCGTTCCAGAAAGGTCCTGTACACGCGGGTAAATTCATCCAGTTTGTCGGCGGACAGGTCCCGGGCCGGCGGACCCAGCGACCGCTGGGCCAGCTCCCGGAAATGGAACAGCGGTTCAAACGTCTTCACCAGTTGCTCCCGAAGGGCGTTAATTTCCTCCGTGTCCGACATATCAGTTTCCCGAATGTCATCGAGGGCGCCTTCCACGGTGGTCTTCAGCGTCTCCCTGGGTTCCTCCGCCAGAACCCCGGCGGGGAACAAAAGCAGCCCGATCACCATCGCGACCAGCAGGCGGTTATTCACCGTCGGATCCTCCTTCGGAACCCCCAAACACGAATTCGGCGATCAACTGATCAAATGCAATTGGGGGCTGGGTGTCCTGAATCCAGCCGTCCCCGTCTTTCGAAATGGTCATGGACAGACCACCGGGGTTGAGGGAGACGTAATTCTCCCCCAGCAGCCCGCGGGTTCGAATGGTGGCGATGGTATCCTCGGGCAGATCGACGTCCCGGTCGATCATCATCGTCACCCGGGCGCGATAATCCTCCAGCTCGATGGACTTCACGCGACCGACGGAAATCCCGGACATCTCCACGGCGGTGTTGGTCTTCAACCCGGCGACCGAGGTAAATTCGGCCTGCACCGGATACCGCTGGTCACCGAAGAAATCGACCTCGCCGAAGTTCACGGCGAGATAACCGAGGCTCCCGATGCCCAGCAACAGGAACAACCCAACGGAAAGGTTAATCAACCGTTCCATCCGAATCAGCCCCCGCCAACGGTCCGTCCATAATTTCCCTCACATAGGCAATCACCGGCTCCCGGTCCAGCTCCAGAAAATCCTCCGGAGCCTCCCGGGCGACAATTTCACCGTTGTATAGCATAGCAACTTCATCCACCACATGGCGAACCTTATCCAGATCATGGGTGACGATAAATCCGGTAAAATTCAATCGTTCGTGGAGGTCGTGGATCAGCCGAAGCATCGCGTTGCCGGTGAGCGGATCGAGCCCGGTTGTCGGCTCGTCAAAGAAAATGACCTCCGGATCCCGGACCAGCGCCCGGGCCAGGGCCACCCGTTTCTGCATTCCACCGCTCAGTTCCGCCGGGTATTTCTCGCCGGTGCCGGCCAGGTCCACCAGCTCCAGCCGGTGGCTAACGTGGTCGGCAATCTCCTCTTCGTCCAGGTCGGTCTTCTCCCGCAGCGGGAAGGCAAGGTTTTCGTAGACGGACATCGAATCAAACAAGGCACCGTGCTGGAACAGCATCCCCACCCGGTCCCGGAGGTCCTCAAGCCGGGAGGCCGAGGCCCGATGAACGTCGGTGCCTCCAATGGTCACCGACCCCGCGTCCGGATCCATCAGCCCGACCAGGATCCGAAGCAACACCGATTTGCCGGCCCCGCTGGCCCCCAGCAACGCCACGACGGTCCCCGGGTCCACCCGGAAGTCGATGTTCTTCAGAACCCGAAGCTCATCAAACGATTTGTTCAGGCCGTCAACCTCGATCATGGTTCCACCCGATTCCGTGTTCACTAAAACATCAGCGACGTCATGACAAAGTCAGAAACCAGGATCAGAATGCTGGAGACCACCACGGCTTCGGTGGAGGCACGCCCCACGCCCTCGGCTCCCTGGGAGGCGTGGTACCCCTTGTAACTGCAGACCCAGGCGATCAAACCACCGAACACCAGCGACTTCACCATCCCGGTCGAAAGGTCATGAAACGAAACGTAATCACCGACGGCCCCGAAGTAGGTTCCCCAGGTGATGTCCAGCATCCCGGCCGCCACAACGTAGCCGCCAAAAATTCCGACCAGGTTGAACACCGCCGTGAGTAAGAACACCGCCACGACGGAGGCCAGAAAAATGGGCAGCATGTAGTAGCGGAACGGACTGAGGCCCATAACCTTGAGGGCGTCAATCTGTTCGGTGATCCGCATGATGCCGAGTTCGGACGCCAGCGAGGAGCCGGCCCGACCGGCCACCATCAGGGCACAGATCACGGGTCCCAGTTCACGGAACATCGAGAGGGCCACGACCGTCCCGATCTGCGATTCAGCCCCGAATTGCACCATCGTATAGTACAGCTGCAGGGCCAGGACCGCCCCGGTGAAGGTGGCGATAAGGACAATCAGGCTCAGGGACCGGGTGCCGATAAAATGAATTCGCCGGGCCAGCCGGCCCACCGGATAGGGGGCCCCCGCAAGCGGTCTGAACGTCTGGCCAAGAAAGCGGCCGAACCTCCCCAGCTCTTCCACCCGTCCGAGGGTCCAGGCACCGAGCCGTTCAATCCAGGTCATAATCCGCTTCCTCTCCTCGGTAACCGTCGATGAATCCCGGGCTGCGTTCGATCAAATCGATTCGGAGGGTTCCGGAAACAGTCACTCGTCAGTATATCAGATCGACGGAACGGGTCATTGAACCCGGAAGGAACCGGTTGATGTTCCCCCAATAACGAGCAAAAAACATCCCGAGTTGACGCTGAATCGGACCGTGGATAGCCTTCCCGACTATGACTTCACTCAACCGGTCCCCGCTGTACGACGACTACCCTCACGAACCCTCCATGATGGAATTCGCCGGCTGGGAGATGCCGCGTGACTTCGACGGCATCCTCGCCGAACACCGGGCGGTCCGATCGCGGGCCGGGGTGTTCGACGTCTCCCACATGGGCCGGCTTCAGGTGCGGGGCGCGAAGGCCGGGCGAGCGCTGGACCGGTTGTTCACCCGCAACCTCGACGGGGTCGAACCGGGAACGGCCCTCTACGGCTTTTTCTGTGACGGATCGGGAGGGTGCCTGGACGACGCCATCACGTACGTTCGATCTCCGGAGGAATACTGGATCGTGGTCAACGCGGCGAATCGCACCACGATTCTTGACCATTTCGATACCCATCACCTCCCGTCCGAGGCCCTCCGGGACCGGACGGACCGTACCGTCCTGCTCGCCGTTCAGGGTCCCGAGGCCCCGTCGATCCTGGCCGACGAGATGGGACGATCCTTGCCCGACGGGCGCTACCGGTGCCGCTGGGAGAACGAGACGATGGTCGCCACAACGGGGTATACCGGCGAACCGGGGGCCGAATTATGGCTCCCCGAGTCCACGGGCCGGGCCGTCTACCGGGACCTGCTGGAATCGGTGGTGCCCTGCGGTCTCGGGGCCCGGGATACCCTGCGCCTGGAAAAAGCCTATCCCCTCCACGGACATGAACTTTCCCGATCGATCGATCCCGTCACCGCCGGCCTGGATCGGTTCGTCGACTTCGACCATTCCTTCCTGGGACGGGACGCCCTGGAGGAACGCCGGTCGTCCCCCGAGCAGACCCTGATCGGGTTGCGGTTCCGGGACCGCCGCCGGGCCGACCGGGGGGCGGAGGTCCGATGGGAGGATGAGGTGGTTGGCCGGGTCACGTCTTCCGGGTACAGTCCCACCCTTGAGGTGGCCCTTGCTCTGGCCCGGGTTCAGGTTGAGGCCGCCGACCGGGAGACGCTGTCCGTAGCCCGGAATTCTTCCGAGTTGGAGGTCCAGGTCGTTCACGGCCCGTTCGTATGACGATCCGGTTCCGTTCCACCGACGATCGACGAATCCCGCTAACCGATCCCCCCGGACCGTTCGGTCCGGCAGGAGTTGATCCGGCATGAGTTCGGAGATACCTGACCGACTTCTCTACACCGAAGAACACGAGTGGATCGATCCGGAAACCGGCTGGGTGGGAATCACCGATCACGCCCAGGAAGAACTGGGAGACGTGGTGTTCGTGGACCTTCCTTCCCCCGACGCGACCGTCTCCTACATGGAGCCCTTCATGATGGTCGAATCGGTCAAGGCCGTCTCGGACATTTACAGTCCCGCCGACGGAACCGTCAG
>CAYPTI010000149.1:0-4196 GCA_964413525.1 uncultured bacterium
GCAGCTTCTCCACCGCCAGGGCGAACCCGAGGTTGTTCATGTCCGATTCCAGGTAGTCGACCCGGTCCAGCCAGGGAAACACCTGCTGGTACCGCTTGTTCTCGGCCATTTTTTCGATCCCCCGGTGAAGGTACCCGACCCGGGGCTCACAGCCGGTAACGATCTCCCCGTCCAGATGCAGTTTCAGCCGCAGGACACCGTGGGTCGAGGGATGCTGCGGTCCCATGTTCAGCATCATGGAGTCCTGCCCGCGGGCCTGCTCGTTGAGCTCCTCCGGCCGGGTGAAATCCTCCCCGGCCGAGACCTCCTCGCTAGCGGGGATGGTGCTCAAACTCCTCACCCCATTCCTCGGCCTGCTGGGCGTCGTTCGGACGCCGGGCCTGGAAGTCGTCCCTCGGCTGGAGCGGATAATCCTTCCGGAGCGGATGGGACCGGGTTCCCTTCGGCATCATGATCCGCTCCAGGTTGGGATGGTCCTCGAACTCGATCCCGAACAGGTCGTAGACTTCCCGTTCCAGCCAGTTGGCCGTCCGCCAGATCGGGGTGACGCTGGGCACCGGTTGATCCTCGTCCACGATCAACCGCAGCCGGAGGCGTTGGTTCTGATGGAAGGAATACAGCTGGTAGACGACGTCAAACCGCCCCTCCTCCCGATCGGGATAGTCCACCGCCGTCAGGTCGGATAGATACAGGAAGTGATAGGGCTCGGTCTGTTTCAGCGCCCGGCAGACGGGCCGCAGATCCTCCGGATCGATAACCACCCGAGTTTCACCCCGGAAGTCGGAGAGTTCGAACCGACCGTCGTCCCGAATCTGCTCACGCACAAAATCCAATGTTTCTTCGATCGTAAGTCGCGTCTCGGCCGGCTGGACCCGGGATTCTATGCTCATGAGTCCCGTTCCTCCTCCTCGACCAGCGTGGCCGCCGGTCCCTCGGCCTCGTCCGCAGGGTCCCTGCTCCACGGATTCAGGGACCGGAGGGTTCGTTTCCACTGAGGAATCATTCGTGAGGTGGGACGGTCCCGTTCGATCTTGCGCTGCAGAACCCGCATGCCGTAGAGCAGGCCCTCCGGGGTCGGCGGACAGCCCGGAACGTGGACGTCCACGGGCACGAACTCATCCACCCCCTGGACCACCGAATAGGTGTTGAACATCCCGCCCGAGACGGTGCAGGCCCCCATGGCTATGACCCACTTCGGTTCCACCATCTGTTCGTAACAACGCCGCACGATCGGGGCCATTTTGTTGACCACCGTCCCGGCCGTGATCATGACGTCGGCCTGCCGGGGCGTGGCCCGGAAGACCTCGGCCCCCATCCGGGCGACGTCGAACTTCGGAGCCGTCATGGCCATCATCTCGATGGCACAGCAGGACAGCCCCAGCGTCAGGGGCCAGAGCGAATTGCGCCGTCCCCAGTTGATGATCGTGTCGGCGGAGGTCGTCACGATCCCGAACTCCTCGAGCTCGTCGGGGTCCTCCAGGTCGACCGCGTCGGGATCGACCTCCATGTCCAACCGCTGTTCCTGGCGGGCCTTCTTGCGCTGTTTGTTGTCTACATCCATTCGAATACCCCTTCCCGCCAGGCGTAGAAATAACCGGCGGCCAGGATGGTCACGAACACGCTCACCGCGGCGATGCTCGGCCAGGTGATCCCCGGCAGGTGGATCGACATCGCCCACGGATAGAGGAAGATAATTTCGATGTCAAACAGGATGAACAGGACCGCCACGAGGCTGTAGTGAACGGAGACGGGTTGATGGGCCACCCCTTCCGGTTCGTTGCCGGATTCGTAGGGGGACAGTTTGTGGAAGGCCGGACGGTCAACCCCCAGCAGATCCGAGAGGAAGAAGTTCACGGCCACGAACACAAAGGCCACGACGACCATCAAAATGATCGGAAGCCACGCCGTCAGCAGCAGTTGGTCCACGGGAATTCCTCCGCTTGTTATTGATTTCACAAGCTAGAATTACTGTACCATAGCCCCATTTGTTCCCACAACGAGGGACCGTTCGGGAACGGGCTTCGAACGGCTCCTGGAGCGGATCCGAGCCGGTCTCGAATCCACACACTCGGTGGCCTTTCGAACCGATCGTCGTTACACTCGGGCTTCCGTTTGATCCGTCTGGAGGTGAGGGTCCTGACCCCGCGAGAACGTCTGTTGGCCGCCTGCTACGGGGAGCCGCTGGACCGTCCTCCGGTCTGGTTCATGCGCCAGGCCGGCCGGATCTTTCCCGAATACCGAACCCTGCGGGAGCAACACGAATTCATGGAGGTCTGCCGGGACCCGGAGCTCACCAGCCGGGTAACCCGGATGCCGGTCGACCGGCTCGGCGTCGACGCCGCGATCATCTTCGCCGACATCATGCATCCCCTTCACTGCCTGGAAATCAACTACGATCTCGTCCAGGGCACCGGCCCGGTCATCGACGATCCGGTCCGGACCGAAGCCGACGTCGACGGCCTTGCATCCCGCCCGGCTCGCGAGGCAGTCGGTTTTCTGGAGGAAGGAATTCGACAAACGCGGGAGGATCTCCCGCCGGAGGTTCCCCTGATCGGGTTCGCCGGCGCCCCCTTCACGATGGCCTGTTACCTGGTGGAAGGACAGCCTTCGAGGCAGTTCTCAAAAGCCAAGCAACTGATGTTCGCCCGGCCGGACCTCTGGGACCGGCTTCTGTCCCATCTTTCCGACGTGCTGGTCGATTACCTGACAATGCAGATCGAAGCGGGTGTCGAGGTCATCCAGCTGTTTGACAGCTGGGCGGGCGGATTGAACCCCCGGCCCTACCGGAAGCAGGTCCTCCCCCACGTGGAAGGATTGATCGATCGACTGCGTCCGCTGGACGTCCCCCTGATCTCCTTTGCCACCGGGAACCCCGAGCTGCTCACCCCGATGGACGAGGCCAACCCGGACGTCATCGGGGTCGACTGGCGGATCGATCTGCTGGACGCCCACCAAAAAACGGCTCCCCACCGCCCGCTGCAGGGGAACCTGGATCCGAGCCTCCTGCTGGCGCCCTGGGAACGAATTGAACCGGAACTCGATTCACTCCTGAAGGCGGGCGGTCAGCTCGCCGGCCACATCGTGAACCTGGGCCACGGGATCCTCCCGGACACCGACCCGGACACGGCCCGGCGAGTGGTCGAACACGTCCGGGCGTTCCGGTACACTCCGGACTGAACAAGTGTTCGCCCACCCCCTATCCGAAACGATCACTCCACGGTGGGAGCGGTTCGGTCGATGATCCCCTATCCGGTTCCGGAACGTTGATCACCGAACCGAACGGGCGAACAGCACCGTTCCCCAGCCCCAGGCCCCGTTGATCAGCAACGCCGTAAGTACCGCGTTGACCTGCCATCCTCCCCCGACCGGAGCTCCCTTCAGCGGCAACACCACAAACCAGGCCACCAGCGTCGGGACAATGGCCCCGAACAGCATCCCGGTCAGCCAGTCAGGCATGGTTCGGGGAACCGCGCCGAGAAAGAGAATCAGCACAATTCCCCAGAGTCCGCCCCAGAAGGCCAGCGACCAGATCGCCGGAACCCCGAAGGGGGCCGTCGACGCGGTTGGAAAGATCGACCACCCGACCACGTTCAACGTGGTCAGGATGGTGAGCATCCCCTGGTGGAAGACCAAAGTGGCCACGAACCCGCCAACAAACCCCCTGACCCAGCGATTGGAGTTCATGGAGGTTCCCTCCCTTCATTAAATGGATTGATTGCAGGATAACAGGGAACCGGGCGATACGGAGTCGGTCTCGTCTGCTTCCGGATTCGATGACCGGATAAAAAAGAGTCTTTGGTTGTTTATACGGTTGGAGCCCCGGGGATTCCCCGGTATTCTTGGTGAGCATTGTTCATTCTCAAACCGGAGTTGATCGTCCGATGTCCCGAACCGTCGGCCTTCTGCTGATGACCTACGGAAGTCCCGAATCCCCCGACGACGTGGAAGAATACCTGACCCGAATTCGTCGCGGGAACCCGCCCGGGGAGGAACTGCTGGAGGAATTTCAGCACCGCTACGAGGTGATCGGGGGCTCACCGCTGAACGAAATTACCGAGCAACAGGCGCAGGGGACGGCCCGAATTCTGGACCGTCGACTGGAAGCCACCGACGTTCGCCCGTTCGTGGGCATGCGGTACTTCCGTCCCGACATCGAGGACACCGCCCGGCGGATGCTGGAGGCGGACCTGGACCTC
>CAYPTI010000150.1:0-4194 GCA_964413525.1 uncultured bacterium
GCCACCTCCCCGTAATACCAGTGGGCTCCGTACGCCAGCCCGAGCATCAACCCACCCCCGACCAGCAATCCAAGCCAGGAACTGACGAACACCTGGGTTGAAAACTCAAGCGATCCCTCCCCCCAGGGATGACGGGAAAACGGGCTGAACAGGGCCCCCAGTCCGAACAGAACCAGGTTCAAACCGTTGGGGATGATCCGGTGCTCCAGATCGATCAACGCAATGGGGATCAGGAGGAGGAGAAAACTCCCGAGGACCAGGTAATTCAACCAGTCTCCGGCCGAGGCCGGAGCGTACAACCAGGCCAGCAGCCCCAGGATGACTCCGGCCGACAGTTCCACCAGGGGATAGCGGAGGGAAATCGTTTCGCCGCACTGGCGGCACCGTCCCTTCAGCAGGAGGTAACTCACCAGGGGAAGGTTGTCGAACCAGCGGATGGGTTCCCCACAGTCCGGACAGGCGCTGATTGACCAGGCGATCGGTTCGCCACGGGGTAAGCGGTGGATCAGGACGTTCCCAAACGATCCCAGACAGAGCCCGACCAGAACGTTCAGTGCAACCCAGGTCACGAGTCAGCGTCCAAAAACTGACGGGCCGCCTCGTCCATGCTGTCCAGGTCCGGTTCCCGACCGGTCCACAGTTCCCACGCTCGGGCCGCCTGGTGGAGCAGCATGGTGAGCCCGTCCCGGCCGGCTTCTCCTCGGGCTTCAAATTCGTCAAGAAAGGTCGTTCGATGACCGTAGTTCAGGTCAACCCCGGCCAGATCCGACCGGATCTCCTCCGCCGGATAGGGGGACGGATCGTCCGGGGACAGACCGAGGGACGTCGCGTTGACCACCAGACCGGGTCCCTCCGACAGGGGCCAGATCGGGTCCCGGAGCAGTTCAACTTCAGGTTCGCCCAGGTCCCTCCGGAGCCGGGTCGCCCGGGAGTCGGTACGGTTCCAGAGGTAAATCCGACCGGCTCCCATCTCATGCAGGGCCACCACACAGGCCCGGGCGGCGCCCCCGGCGCCGAGCACGAGGACCCGACCGGTCCGGATGCGCCGGGTCCATTGCTCAACCAGTTTCCGGAACCCGTATACGTCGGTGTTGGCCAGCACCGGCTCCCCCTCCTCCCAGTACAGGGTGTTGGCCGCCCCGAGGGTTTCCACCTCGGGTCGCCGGCGGTCGATCATCGGCAGGACTGCTTCCTTGTGAGGAACGGTGAAGTTCAAGCCGAGAAATCGCAGGTCCACCAGGGAACGGAGAACAGACTCAAACCGGTCGGAAGAAACCCGCAGGGCGTGGTACCGGTGGGGGAGATCGGCCTGCCGGAAGGCGGCGTTGTGGATCGGTGGAGACAGCGTGTGGTCGAGCGGGTCGCCGAGAACCGCCGCCGGCAACCCGTGGGAGCGGATCCAGTCGGGTTCCATTATAAACTCGTTCTCGGGGGAGGTTCGGATCGAGGACTGGCTAAGCTCACTGATCCACGGACAACCCTTGCGTGAGATCCTCCTGATAGGTCACCCGGTACTCATTCCGGGAAAGCATGTCGTCCGTGATCAGAAATTCCCCGAATTGGTCCTTTCCGTTCACCATGGTCCGGTCATTCCTTCCGAGCCTGAAGCGTTCGTATGAAGTGATCGCGATCGACGTCATGGAGCAACAATTCTTTTTGCCGGGAGGTCTCTCCCCGATCAATATCGATCGAACCGGGACTGATCTCCAGCAAATCGGAGAGGTACTCGATCAACTCGTCGTTCGCCCGTCCCTCCACCGGGGGAGCCGTCAGGTTGACCTTCAGGTGATCGCCCCTCCAGACCATGTTTCGATGGGAACTACCGGGGTTGGCCTGCACCCGGAGTCGGAACACAGTCGACGATCCCTCGCTCACTGGAGACGATCGGCCTTCTCCGCAGCCCGGCGGACCGCTTCCATCAAGGTTCCGTCCCATCCCCGTTCCCGCAGGTGTTTCAGCGCTTCAACCGTCGTCCCGCCCGGAGAGGACACCGCCCTCCGGACCTCCGCCGGATCACGATCACCTTCCTCCAGCAGTGTAAGCGAACCCCGGAGCAAATCCCGGACCGAGGCTTCCACCGTCTCCTCCGGCAAGCCGAGGTGGAGACCCGCCTCCTCAAGGGCTTCGATGAAAAACATCACGTAGGCCGGGCCGGAGCCGGTCAGGGCGGTCACCGCCGACATGTCGGATTCGTCGATCACGTGCACCGATCCCACGGATTCGAAAATGTACCGGTAATCGTCCAGGACGGACTCAGGGGTTTCGTCCCGGGTCGCCAGGAAGGTAATGCCCTCCCCGACCTGGGCCGGGGTATTGGGCATCGCCCGGACAACCGTTCCTCCGCCCCCCAGACCCTCGGAAAGCTCCTCCAGCCGGACCCCCGCCGCGATCGATCCGACCACGGCCTCGGAGGGTTCGACCAGCGATTCCAGCACGGATCGAACGACTCCCGGTTTGACGGCCAGCACCAGCCGGTTCGCCCGGCGTTCGAGTTCTTCAAGCTCCTCGCAGACTCGCGTGTAAGGAGTGTCGATAAGGTCTCGCAGGGATTCGTGATCCCTGTACCGGTCGTACAGCAGCAATTCGTCCGGCTCAAAGTCACCCGACTGAATCCCGCGGGCGATCGCTTCCCCCATGTTTCCAACCCCGATGATGCCGATCCTTGTGTCCATTGGTTGAACCGTCCTTTCCATTGATTGACCGTCGGGGGCCGCGGGAACCCGCTCCGTCAACCCCGGCGGGAACCTGTACCCCGACCCATTCAACGCATCATTCTAATTACGATAGCTTACAAGCCCATCCCGTCGTAGGTGGTATTGACTCGCCTACCCGTCGGGACGTTCCCCGAACAACACTCGTCCCAGCCGCACCATCGTGGCCCCCTGACGGATGGCCTGAGGGTAATCGTTCGTCATCCCCATGGACAATTCCGGCAGCTCCCAATCGGTCCGTTCTTCGAGCCGGTCCCGGAGCTGACGGCAGCGTTCAAAGGTCCGGTTGAGCCGGTCCCGATCCTCCGTCCGGGGAGCCATCGTCATGAGCCCGCGGACGTGGAGTTCGGGAACGTCGGACACGGCGTTCAACAACGAGTGGGCCTCCTCCGGATCGGCTCCGTGCTTGGACTCCTCGCCGCTGACGTTGACCTGCAGCAACACGTCCTGCTCCCGATCGTCCCGGCTCAATCGTTTCCGGAACTCCTCGAGCAGGGACGATCGGTCCAGGCTGTGGATCAGGCTGAAGGCTCCGTTGAGTTTTCGAACCTTGTTGGATTGCAAATGGCCGACCATGTGCCAGTTCACCGAAAGGTCCGACAGTTCCTCCCGTTTGCTCAGTCCCTCACTCACCCGGTTCTCTCCCAGTCGGTCAAACCCCGCCCGGACGGCTCGCCGGCAGAGGGAGGCGGGGAACCCCTTGGTCACCGCGATGATCTCCGGGGGTTCCGAACGGTCGTAGCGCTCGGAAAGATCCACCACGTGCTCCCGGACCCGATCCCACTGCCGGTGGAGACGGTCCTCCTCCCGGGTTTCCGGAGGATCGAGGGGTTCACTCATCGTATTGGCCGCCCGGAGTCGGTCGCACGGTCCGTCCGTCACATCCGTTCCGGAACGGGCAGGTGCTCGAACCGATCGGAAAACCGATCCCGGTGCCAGCTCAGCAGCGAACGGTCCGTCATCAGACTGAGGCAGTCGGCCGCCCGAACGGCCGGATCACCAACTTTGTCCAGAAAAGGGAACCGCGTAAGGACGTCCTCCGGGTGATCGAGAAAGTAATTGAACGCCCGTTTGAACACGGACCGGGCCTCCCGATCAACCCGGGATTTGTCCATGTCCAGGTAGAGGTTTTCAAACATGAAATTCCGCAGCTCATCCAGCGCTTCAGATACCTCCCGCGATAGCGATACTCGACCGTTCCGTTCCGAACAGTCCAGCAAATCGTCCAGGACGTAGTCGATCCGGTCACCCCCGTGCTCGCCCAGCAGATCGATCGGACCCGCCGGCAGCGCCTCCCGGTTCAGGTACCCTCCCTGAACCGCGTCGTCGATGTCGTGGTTGAGGTAGGCTACGCTGTCACAGGTCCGGACCAGCCGTCCCTCCTCCGTGATCGGCTCCTCCCCGGCAACCCCCTCGAACATGCTCCCGCGGGATTTGGAGTGTTTCAGGATCCCGTCCCGGACCTCCTCGGTGAGGTTCAATC
>CAYPTI010000151.1:0-4174 GCA_964413525.1 uncultured bacterium
CCCGGTCCAGGTAGAGGTTCGGTTCGATCAGTTCCAGCTCCATGATCTCCGGGCCCTCCTCCCGGCGTATGACGTCCAATCGTCCGTAGATCGGGACGGGATCGAACCGATCCATCACCTGCCGAAACAAGTTCAACAGTTTCTGTCCGGGGTCCGCTCGTCTCAGGATCCCCCCGTGGGCGGGCTGGACCCGGAAGTCCCCTTCCCCGGGCCGTTTGCGGACGGCGTGGCTGAACCGACCCGCGAACCCGATCAGGGACCACTCCCCCTGCCGGATCTCCTCCCGGTACGGCTGCACCATAACCCCCTCCCGGTCAGCCCGACGGAGGTCGGATTCAGTCAGGTCCTCGACCCTCAGCCGGCTCAACCCGTCGGCACCGGCCGAGACGCAGGGTTTAAGGACCAGCTCGTCCCAGCCCCGATCGATCAACGCGCCTCGGAGCGCCCTCACTGACGCACCTGCGGGGTCGACAATCCGGTGAGGTATGACGGAGAGCCCTTCCTCGGCCAGATCGGAGAGATATCCCTTATGGAGGTTCCAGCGGACGAGGACGGGCCGGTTCACCAACCGGGATTCACCGGACTCAAACCGATCCAGAAAGGAACGAAATTCCGCCGGGTGGTGATGATAATCCCAACAACTTCGGATCACGTAGAGGCATCCGGGCTCCGGCCGGTCCACCGAACGCCATGGAACCCAGCGGTAGGGATGATTGAGGGCGTTGAGCCGCTCCACAAGCGGAGTATCCGAGGGCGACCCCTGGGGATGGTCGGAATCAGTAAGTAGCCGGAGAGTTACCGGGTCAGGCAACCCGACTTAACTCGTCGGGAGGTCCCGGAACGAGGCGGGTTGAAGGTAGGAGGGAAAGTCGTCGGGCACGTCAAATTCGGCCTGGGAGATCCGGATCGCCGGATCCTCCCGGTCCGGAAACACGTCCCGAAATAAGTTCAAAAACATCTCCTTCGCCCAGGCGAGATCTTCCTCCCGGTTGATCAGCCGGGTACGCACCTCGGTGGTCTGCCAGTCGTTGCTGTCCCGGTGGACCTTGATCGCCTGGATGTTGCGGGTCCGGACCTCGAAGGCGTCAAACCCGTCGTCCCCGTCCTCCGACCAGTCGGTGGCGGCGACCCAGCCGATGAAGGCCCGTTTCTCCGGATACAACCCTTTGTCCCCGTGGAAAAATTCCCACTCCTCGTCCCAGTTGTCGGGATGGTTGTCCGGCCCGGCCCAGAGCATCACACAGCGGACCCCTTCCTCGTAGTAGCCCCCCAGTCGGACGTCCCGGGCGATGGCCTCCTCCCGGAGCTGACTCCACTCGGCCCGGGTGAACTCCTTCTCCGTCACGGTTAGAGGGACTGCCCGGGTTCGAGGTAATCGCAGACGTCCTTGACCACGGTTTCCACGCGCTCCCGGCCGACGTCGTGGTAGTACTCCTGGAAGCTTTCGCCGTTGGAGCGCCAGTTCCAGTAATCCTCGATCAGGGCCACACAGACGTCCGGAACCCCTTCCATGGGGACCTTGCCGTTGTACTTGTCGCCGAGGTCGTACTGGTCCCCTTCCCCGCCCCCGACCGTCATGTTGTAGTAGGGCAGTTTCGGGGGCCCCTCGGCCTCGGGATTCTTCACCACGACCCCGGTGAACCCGATGTCGGCGATCTGGTGCTGGGCGCAGGCGTTGAAACAGCCGTCCACCCGGACCCTCACGTCCTCGGTCATGGTTTCGCTGCCGAATTCGTCCAGCAGCCGCTTCTGGGTGATCCGGGCGATCTGTCGGGCCCCGATCAGGGCCAGGTCGCAATTCTCCGCGTAGCAGGCCGTGACGTCGAAGGTCTTCTCGTGCCCGGCGTCGTTAAGCCCGATGGATTCGAGGCGCCGATACACCTCGGGAACATCCTCCCACCGGATCCAGGGAAAGGCGACGTGCTGCTGGGCGGTGGTCCGGGCGGTTCCGTTGCCGTAGTCCCGGGCCAGATCGGCCAGCCGCCGCATCTGGGTGGGATCCATGTCCCCGAGCGGCAGGTAGGCGACCACGGAGGTGTAGCCCTCCTGCTTCTGGTCGTGGACCTGGGTTCGGGCCCAGAGCTGAGCGTGATCGTCGTCGGGAAACAAAGACTCCGGCCGCTTCTTCTCGGCAGGAACGGCAGCGAGGCTTTCCCGGGTGACCGGTTCGTACTCCTCCATTCGTTCCTCCAGCTCGGCCTCGTAGTCCCACCCCGGTGCCTGGCGTTCCATTTCTTCCTCGATGATCTCCCGGAACCTCTCCTCCCCGAAACTTTCCACGAGGTACTTGAGCCGGGCCCGGTTGCGGTTCTTCCGCTCCCCGAGCCGCTGGAAGACCCGAACCGCGGCGTCGCAGACCAGCAGGGTCTTCTCAACGGGCAGGAAGTCAAACAGGACCTTGGGCTTATGAGGCGCAGCCCCGAGGCCGCCCCCGACGGTGACCTTCCAGCCCTCCTGATCGTCCTCAACCTTGCCGACGAATCCCAGGCAGTCGATGTCGGTCTGGGCCTGGTTGTGTTCCGGGTTGGCCGTGAAGCTGGGCTTGAATTTGCGGCCGAAGTTGAGGTTCTGGGGATGGAAGGCAAAAAAGTCGGCCGCGGCCAGTGAATACGGCATCGGGTTGAAGGCCTCGTCCGGATCGACCCCGGCGAGGTAATCACACTTGACGTTGCGAACCCCGTCGCCGCAGGCTCCCTTGTTGACCATGCCGGTTTCCTCATAAAGGTACTTCAAGGCCTGTGGAGCCGCCTCAAGGGGTACGTAGTGGAGCTGAATGTCCTGCCGGGTGGTGACGTGAGCTTCGCTGTTGCTGTACTCCTCGCTGACGTTGGAAAGACAGTCCAGATAGTGCGCCGTCATGTAACCTCCCGGAATCCGCTGACGGAACATATGGGAACTGTGGTCCCGCTGGCGGTAGATCCCGAAGGAAAGACGAAGTTCCAGCAACTCCTCGTTGCTGATCGACCCGGACCGATAAGCCATCACTTTCTCTTCCAACCAGTCCAGTTCGTCCTCGTAGAAATCCTGGTTGACGTTGTACCGAATGTTGCCCATGAGCCATCCCTCTTGTGAAAAGTCGAGATAATCTATCGACTAACTCAAGTAGATCTCTTGATTGTAGTTTTCCGGAACCTCAATTGTCAACGGAGGACGGCCTCAAATCGGGACGCGTCGGTTCACTCCTCCGGCTGAATCGCCTCCAGGTATTCCTTCAGATCGACCAGGTCCCAGCCCCAGCGGGAGGCGTCCGGAGGATCCTCCGGAGCCGGGAGCGGTGAACAGAACCGGGCGTCCTGACGGCGGGCCACCCGTTGATCCGACGGATCGGCCCCGATAAACAGGGTTCGCTGTCGTCCGGCCACGAACCGGTTCATGAGAAATTGAAGCTGGACGTCCCGGTCGGCGTGCTGATAGTTGTCGAACGTGAACAGGTAATCCACCTGCGATTCCAGGTCCAGCCGCTCCAGCAGTCCGCGTCCCCATTCCTCCGGACCGGGGGTCAGCAGCCCCACCCGGACCGGCGTATGGTCGTGGACCGTCCGGAGGTACTGGACCAGACCGGGCTCCGGCGGTTCCTCGATTCCAGCGGCCGCCTCGGACAGCGCGGTTCGGAGCCGGGCATCGTCGAGGTCGGTGGCCTCCTTCCAGGCCGGATACATCCGGTGGCTGAAGGAGTCGGCCGGACCGAGCGTCAGGAGGTCCTCGGGCCGCGGGGCCAGCAGGCCCTCGATCCGTGTGACGATCAGCCGAAGCCAGAACTGATGATCCCGTTCCAACGTTTTTACCCTCCGGCGTTCCTCACCGGCGACCGCCGATTCGACCACGGCCACCGCATGGTGAACAAGGATTGACCAGCGAGCTGGGAGACAGATTTAACGTCGTGAACAGTTCCCCGGGAGACTGAGACCGATTTCAAGGGGTAACTGCGCCCTCACCCTTTTTAGCTTGAATCAGGAAGAGGTTGAACAGGCAAAAACGGCCGCGATCCGGATCGTCTCAGGAGGACCGTTGGAATCCAACCGCCAGGGCGAAACCACCTCGGATCCCAACCGGAGATCCGAACAGGTCAGTCACCACCCAACCCGACAAAACAAATAAGATTATCCTACCCCTTCCGGAATCCCACCATTCCGCTATTCCGGTAACCCGTTAGAAATAATAATTAATTCATAAT
>CAYPTI010000152.1:0-4041 GCA_964413525.1 uncultured bacterium
CGCTGGAAGAAGGGGATCGGATACATCCCCGTCGATCGGGAAAAGGAAGGCTCCTTCGCCGAATTACCCCTGTATGAAAATTACGCTATGAACCTGTACTGGCTCGATGAATTTTCTCGCTTCGGCATCCTGGACAAGGAAAAAATTCGTCAGGCCACCGAACGGGCAGTGGAAGAATTTGATGTTCGTCCCCGGGACATCAACACGGAAGCAGGTCATCTATCGGGGGGGAACCTTCAGAAACTGATCATCGCCCGGGTAATGGAATTTCAGCCCAAACTGCTTATCGCCAACCTCCCGACCCACGGGCTCGACGTCGACGCGGGTCAGTTTGTCGGCAACAAGCTGCTGGAAGCCACCGAAAACAAGCAGGCGGTCATCCTGATCTCCGAAAGTCTTGACCAGGCCCTTTCGCTGGGCGACCGAATCGCCCCGATGTACGAGGGAAAACTGGCCGATGTTCTTTCCACCGAGGAAGCCACCAAGGAACAAATCGGGGCCTTAATGGGCGGAGTGAAAGAGGCCGTGGGCTCGTGAACCTCGGTCCCGTTGAATTAAAAACGGTAAAACGATTAAACCCCGGGAAGCTCGAAATTCTCGTCATTTCCGTCCTGACGGTTCTGGCGGCCTTCCTGGTCTTCAGCATCGCCTTCTGGGAGGCCGACGTGAGTCCTCTCCGGGCCTACTGGCGGTTAATTTCCTACTCCTTCATGTCCTTCGGGGGCCTGGAGTACACGCTTCGACGGACGACCTTCATGCTGCTGGTGACCCTTGCCTTTATCGTGCCGATGCGGGCCGGAATCTGGAACATCGGGGCCCCCGGCCAGGTGTTCGCGGGCATGAGTTCCGCCCTGGCGATCGCGCTCTGGGGAGCGGACCTCTCCCCTTACCTCCTGCTGCCGCTGATGGCCATCGGTGCCGTCATCTGCGCCGGAGCGCTGGCCGGCTTAGCCGGATACCTGACCGGTCGCTTCAACGTGGACAGCGTGGTCGCCACGATCATGTTGAACCTGATCATGATGTACTTCGTCCTCTGGCTGATCGAGGGTCCGCTCTCCGATCCCAGCGGTCGCACGGAAAGCGCCCAGGTCCCCATGGCGGGACGCATTCCCATGATCGCCGATACCAGCATCCCTTACACAATCGTCCCGGCCGTGTTGATCGCCTTCCTGCTTTACTACCTGTTCACAAAAACCAACCTTGGATTCGAAATCGAAGCCTTCGGACACAACCCCGATTCGGCCAAAGTCGTCGGGATGAGTTTCACGAAGGTTGCCGTGCTGACGATGGTGATCGGAGGGGCCATCGGCGGGCTGGCGGGACTGCAGCAGGTCGCCGGAGAACCGGGGGTTTACCGGATCACCTCCGGCTACTGGGCGAACGTCGGCATGTGGAGTTTTTACGGGATCGTGTTCGGATTGCTTTCCTTCAACAACCCTCTGACGTCCATTCTCCCGGCGTTTGTGTTTTCCGGTTTCCAGGTGGGAGCCCGCCGGTTTGAGTACCTGCTTGACCTGGAACACGGGGTGGATCTGGCCTTCTTCGGAACCCTGATGATCGTCCTGGTCATCGGCCAGTTCTTTTACAACTACCGATTTTCTCTGGTTCTTCCCGGTGATTCGGAGGAGGCCCCGAGATGATGGGCGTAATCGTCTTCGTCCTCGCCTTCCTGAAGGCCTCCATGGTCTTTCTCTTCGCCGGTCTGGGTGAACTCCTGGATCAGCGGGCGGGTGTCCTCAACATCGGGATCGAAGGAATTATGCTGTTTGGCGCCTGGGCTGCCTTCGCCGGGGCGGAAACCTGGAGCGATCCATGGATTGGTGTGCTCTCCGCCATCGTCATTGGAGCGGTCTTCGGCCTCCTCCACGCCTTCCTCTCCATTACCCTCAAGGTCGATCAGGTCGTGGTCGGCATGGGCGTGTGGATATTCGCCCTGGGGATGACGACCTACCTGGGAGGCGGATTCTCGGGGCCGCTTTCCTCCGAAGGACAGATGGAAAGTTTGTTTCTCGGGCTCACTCCCCTCTTCTTCATCGGAATTATTCTTCCGTTCGTCGTCTGGTTCGTGCTTTACCGGACCGGGTTCGGGTTGAAGATCCGGGCCTGCGGAGAGGACCCCGCCACGGTGGAAGCCTCCGGGATCAGCGTGGCCAAAATTCGCTACATCGTCGTTATTGTCGGCAGCATTCTGATCAGCATCTCCGGCGCCTACCTGACGCTTGTCTACTCCTCGGTCTGGTCCCCCAACGTGACCATGGGCCGGGGCTGGATCGCGCTGGCCCTGGTCATCTTTTCCCTCCGCCATCCGATGTTTCTCATGGGGGGAGCCATGCTGTTCGGGTTCTTGTGGCACATCGCCCTCCGTGCCGGCAGGCTGTTTCCCTTCCTTCCCGACATCCCCTACCAGTTCTGGAGAATGTTACCGTTCATCTTCACCCTGGTTGTCTTAACCATCATTTCATCGGACAAAATCAAACGATGGCTGGGAGCGACGGAACCCGAAGCACTTGGTGATCCGTACGTAAAAGAGGAGTAACTCGACGGACGAGACCCGTTCTCGAAAGGACGAGATTACATGCCGACCAATGGAGATCACCTGATCATCGACGCCACCACCCTGGACGGGCGGCAGGTGGACGTTCATATTGCCGACGGAACCATCCAATCCGTCCGCGAGGACGGTTCACTGGCTGACAATCCGCCGGTCCCCGACGAACAGGTCACCAACGCTGAGGGACGGCTACTGACCCCGAGCTTTTCCGAAACTCACCTTCACCTCGACGGCACCCTGACCGCCGGTGACCCCCGCTGGAACGAACGAGGGACCCTGGCGGAAGGGATCGAAATCTGGTCGGAGTACAAACAGGATTTGACCGCCGAGGACGTGCTGGAGCGAGCCGAACAGGCCGTCCAATGGATGGCCGCGTGCGGGGTCACGCGAATCCGCACCCACGCGGACACCACCGAACGGGAGTTGGCCACCGTTCGGGGACTACTCGATCTGAAGGAACACGTGTCGGACCTGGTGGATCTCCAGGTGGTGGCCTTTCCCCAGGATGGAATTTTTACCTCGGACGAGAACCAGGAACTTTACAAGAAAAGCCTCGACCTGGGCGTGGATGTCCTGGGGGCGGCCCCCCACCTTGAGCACACCCGCGAGGACGGCGTTCGCTCGGTCCACTACGTGTTCGACCGGGCCGAGGAACTGGACCGTCCCATGGATCTCCACATCGACGAGACCGACGATCCCCACTCTCGGTTCACCGAGGTTCTGGCCTCCGAAGCTCTGAAACGGGGGCTGGGTGACCGGGTCACGGCGAGCCACGCCACCGCGATGCACTCCTACAACAACGCCTACGCCGACAAACTGGTCAGCCTTATGGGCCGAGCCGGCGTCGGGGTATCGACTCAGCCGCTGGCCAACTCCCTGATTCAGGGACGCTACGACAGCTATCCCCGACGTCGGGGTCACACCCGGATCGACGAACTTCTGGAAGCCGGCGTCCCGGTGGCCGTCGGTCACGATTGCGTGATGGATCCCTGGTACCACTACGGTCAGGGGGATCCCATGGACGCCCTGTTCGTCCTTCTCCACTACGCCCACATGAGCGGCTGGTCCGACCTCGATCTCCTCTGGACCATGATCACAGACCACAACGCCACGGTCTGGGGAGCCGACAGGTACGGACTCGAGGAGGGCTGCGAGGGGTCCCTGATCCTGTTCCAGGAGTCGTCCCCCTACGAGGCCCTCCGCCGCCGACAGCCCCGCCGGTTGGTCCTCAACCGGGGTCGCGTCATCGCCCGCAGCAAACCGGCCAAAACCACCGTCAACCGCCCGGAGAAGGAAATCGACGTCGACTTCAATCCTAATTAACGGGCATAGTGTTGCTGTTTAAATCGGGGAACCCGCCATGACCTCAACCCCTTCTCCTCTCGTCCGGCTCACGGACATCAGCAAACATTTTGGTGACGTCGTAGCCAACCACCAGGTCGATTTCGATCTTCGTTCGGGAGAGATTCACGGCCTGCTGGGGGAGAATG
>CAYPTI010000153.1:0-4021 GCA_964413525.1 uncultured bacterium
ACGTCGACCGAAAGTTGTTCGCCACATTCCGAACAGAGGTACCGGGTGACTTCAAGATCGTCGTGCAGGGACTCCATGGACAGTTCCCGACCGGGTTTCACCGAGGAGGTCGCCGCGTACCGGCGCCAGTTGTCCGACGTCGGACCCAGCACGTTCCCACAGCGACATTCCACCAGAACCTCCCCGTCCTCCGCCTCGCTCAACCGAAGGGCGGGTCCCCAGGCAACACCGTCTTCCCCGGGTGAACGGTCCGAGCGCTCCTCCGGATCCCGGCTGCGTTCCAACCGTTGCTCCCGCAGTTCAACCCGGCGGGCTTCCGTTGCTTCCACGTCGACGGACCCGTCCGACAGCACCACTCCGTACACGGATCCGGCGTCCTCCGGGTCAATTTTTTCCCGCTCGACATCCGACTTTACGGCCGCCGGATCACGGCGCAGCGGATCGCCAAACCCCCCGCCACCCTGGAATCGATACTGAAACACGTCCCCCGACCGAAGAACAAACTCATCCTCCTTCGCCTGCATGTGCTCCGTTTCACCCTCCAGGCCCTCGGGCGAGACCAAGAACGGCTCCCGGTCCCGGCCAAAATTGATCTGAGCTTCCTCCAGCAACCGACTGACGTCGGAGGATCGGGTGACCGCCTGGCGGTTGCAGGCCCCGGGCAGGCCGCCGAACAGCCCCGGGGTCACCGGCGCCTGAACACCCTGCATGGTGAGCGAGCAGCGAAGTTCCTCGACGTCGTGAAGCTTGAATCCCAGTCCGGCTGCCCTACCCCCGCGCTGCGCGCCGGCCCCGCCACTGCCCGGATAGAAACTCCGGTACAGGTACAGGATTGGCGCTCCGCTCTCGTTGCCCTCCACGTTCGGGATCTTGGGTCGGGGCGAATCGGGAACCCCGGACTGGTCCATACCGTCCCGGTTGCTCCAGGCCCCTCCGCCGCCGAGACAGGCGTCCATGAGCTGAGTCCCCCACGGATCCCCGTGCTGGTTGTGTCCCCCCATGGACAATGCCGTGAAGGTGCCGTTGGTGACCGCGGTCGCCCGGTCCCGGTACTCCGGATGGGTTGCGAGCATCCGTGAGATCGCCTGAACGGTGGTCCCGCCCGCGATCCAGGCCGCTCCAATGGTGCCCGAGCCCGTCGGAGCGGGCGGTTCGGCGTTGCAGACCTTGCCGCTCGGACACACGATCTCCATCCCGTTAAGGATCCCGTGGTTCCAGGGAATGCCCCACGACAGGGCCGTGGACACGCCCCCGAAGGCGGCCCCCATCAGGGTCGACTGCACGCAGTTGATGACCCCCGGGGCCTGATCGGACGAATTCGAAAAATCGAGTCGGAGAACCTCGTCTTCCTTGGTCATCTCCAGGTCGATGTGATACATCCGGTTTTCGTGCCCGTCGTGATCCAGGTACCCCCGGGCCCGATAGACCCCGTCGGGAAACTCGTTCAACCGGCGACGGAACTTGCGCTCCGAATACCGAACCACCTCTCCCATCACCGTCTTGACCGTCTCCACCCCGTACTCGTCACACAGATCCTCCATCCGCTGCTGGGCCACGTGGTTCGCCGCCATCAACCCCTTGATGTCCAGCTCGATCATTTCCGGTTGCCGGGACATGTTTAAAATCGCCCGCCAAAGATCCTCTCGAAGCGTCCCCCCTTCCACCAGCTTGATAGGCGGCAGCATCATGCCCTCCTGGTGCTTTTCCACCGCCCGGGTCGAAATGCTTCCTACCGTCAGCCCACCCACGTCCACCAGGTGGGCCGTGGCCCCGGACCATCCGATCTGTTCGCCATCGTAATAAATCGGCGAAACCACCGACAGGTCCGGGTGATGGACCGCCCCCTTGTAGGGGTCGTTCACAGCAAACATGTCCCCCTCCTCGATGCCCGGGTTCTCGGCGCAGTCCTCCATCGTGTGCCGGAGTACCTCGGGAAGGGATCCCGCGTGGTGAAAAATGTAGGGACCCATCGAGACCATCTCACCGTCCGGCGTGTAGAGCCCGACGTTGAAATCGTTGGCCTCGGTGACGATCTCCGAAATGGACACCGACCGGACGGCGATCCCGAGCTCCTGGTTGATGGAATCAAGCTTGTGGCGAAGAATTTCAAACTCGACCGGGTCCATTTCAATCTCCCGGTCAAGCTCCGATCGATCGACCGGGTTCGGACCCAGAACGAACTCCTCCTCGGACGGCTGGTTCACGAAGCGTCCTCCTTCGTCTGAATTAGCAAGTTTTTGTAGGCATCAACGCGCGCACGTGCGTGACCGGGGACGGCAACCGTGGTTCCGGGGTATTCGATAACCGCCGGGCCGGCGAGTCGGTGACCCGGGTTCAGCACGTGTCCGTCGTACACGTCCGTGTCGACAAATTCATTGATCGAGGGATCGTAGGTACTCCGCTGATCCCCTGCCTCCGGTTGGGAATCCGTCGACTTCTGAAAGGATTTGAGTTGAGGCTGCGGAATGGCTCCCCGGGCTTCCAGGGAGAACGTGACCAGTTCGTAATGATCGGTGTCCGGCAGAGCCTGCTCCCCGTAGCGCAGGACGTAGGTCCGTTGAAATTCTTCTATTAGTTTACGGACCGCATCCCCGTCAATCGCCTCGATGGATTCGAGAGGAATTCGGAGATCCCTCGTCTGGCGGGGGTACCTCATCTCGACAAATCCCCGGTAAGCTCGCCTCGATTCCTCGACGTTCTGTTCCTCAAACTCCCGGTCCGCCCGGGATCGAAGCCGCTCGAAGGTATCCTCGATGCTGCCGGCGGCCTCCGTCACCGACCGGTCGTCGCCGAGGGACAACCGGGTCGGTTCCGAGCGTTCATAAACAAAATTCAGATCGGAAGCAATGGCTCCCATGGCCGAATGAACCGTGTGGGTGGCGGGAATTAAGACCTTGTCCACGACGTCGAGGGAAAACGAAGGAGCGTGGGTCGGGCCGGCTCCCCCGTAGGCATAGAGCACAAATTCAGCCGGGTCGTAGCCCTCCTCCACGGTCACGGTCCGGAGCAGGTCGGCCATCTGGTTGTCGACGATCCGTTTGATCCCGGCGGCGGCCTCCTCAACGCTCATGCCCAGCGGATCCGCGATATGTTCCCGGATGGAGCGACGGGCCCCGTCCTCGTCCAATTGGATTCGTCCCCCCAGGAAGTTGTCCGGGTTCAGGATGCCCAGCACGAGATCGGCATCGGTCACGGTGGGTTCGGTGCCCCCCCAGCCGTAGCAGACCGGTCCGGGATCCGCCCCGGCGCTTTTCGGCCCGACCTGCAGGTACTGGTCGGACTCAAGCCAGGCGATGGAACCCCCGCCGGCCCCGATCGAACGGATGTCGGCGGTGGGCTGCAGAAGATGATACTTCTCGAGTACCGTCTCCCGTTTCTGAACCGGTTCCCCCTCGTGGATGAGCCCGACGTCCGTCGAGGTGCCCCCCATGTCAAAGGTAAGGATGTTTTCATGATCCGCCAGGGACCCCACGTATTCCGACCCGGTCAGGCCGCCGGCGGGCCCCGACATCAGCAGCCGGACGGGTTGGTCTCCCGCGGATTCAGGGGTCATCATCCCCCCGGTCGAATCCAGCAGCAAAATTTGAGAACCGTAGCCTTCCTCCTCCAGCCGCTGTTCCAGCGTGTCGGTGTAACGGGAGATCACGGGGCCGAGGTAGGCGTTGGCCAGTGTGGTCGCCGTCCGTTCGTATTCGCCGAGCCGCGGAACCAGCTCGCTTGAGAGCGAAACATAAGCCCCGGGTAGGATGTCCTGAACAATCTCCCGAACCCTGTGTTCGTGAGCCGGGTGTTTGAACGACCAGAGAAGACAGACGGCCACAGCCTCCACCGATTGCTCATTCAACGATTCACAAGCCTCGACGACGTCCTGTTCCTGAAGCGGGGTCAAGACCTCCCCCTTGTAGTCGACCCGTTCCCGCACCCCGTAGACTCGATCCCAGGGAACCAGGGGCTCGGGTTCACGCCGGTTGGCGTAATCGGTCACCTCGTCCCGGGACAACCCGGCCGTCATCCCCATCAT
>CAYPTI010000154.1:0-4011 GCA_964413525.1 uncultured bacterium
GTTTACGTGACCGACACCGATAACAACCGGATGGTCGTGTTTGATCGGGAGGGGACCCTGCTTGGCTCGGGGGGGTCCATCGGCAATGGTCCGGGACAATTCCGCCGGCCGCTTCGGATGGCGGCGGGGCCGGATGGAGACCTCTACGTGGCCGATGCTCTCAATCATCGAATTCAGGTCTTCTCGCCCCGGGGAGACCACCGACGATCCCTTGGTGAGCAGGGAGAGGGTCCCGGGGAATTCGATCAGCCCGCGGGGATGGACGTCGACCGGGAGGGCAACCTGTACGTGGTGGAATTTGAAGGCCAGCGGGTTCAGAAGCTTTCAACCGACGGGAACCAGCTCCGGCAGTGGGGACACACCGGCACGGTCGGGTTTTTCCATTACGGTTACTTTAATTATCCCACCGACGTGGCGGTGGCCCCGGACGGGTCGTTTTACGTGTCGGATTCGTTCAACGATCGGGTGAAACGGTACGGCCCGGACGGGTCCCGGGTCGACGTCTGGGGCGGGTTGTTTGGCCTGAACGTTCCCGGATCGTTCCGGGGTTGGTTCCGAGGAGCCTACGGACTGGACGTGGGTTCCGGCGGGGAACGGGTGTTCGTGACCGATTTCGGAAATCACCGGGTCCAGGTGTTTTCTCCGGACGGGACGTTTTTGACCGCCTTCGGGGAACCCGGCGACGGACCCGGACAGATGCGTCATCCCACGGAGGTCGTCGTGGGAGCCGAGCGGGTGTACGTGGTCGATTATTTCAACGATCGAATTCAGATCTGGAAACCGGTCGTAGGAGGTCTGTAAATGTCTCAGCAGCGTGTTCGGTTACTTTCAGGTTTCGTTCTCATTCTCCTTATTCACCTGATTGTTCCCGTGGACGTTCAGGCGCAGCCGATTACCTTTCCGACCTCGATGGAGACCGCGGAGGGGCAGATCATCCTCCGGGGGCAGGGAAGCTACACGGAAGCGGCGGATGACCCGACGGACCAGGACCGGGAACTGACCGACGCCGGGTTCCTGTTCAACCTGATTTACGGCATCAACCCGCGTACGGCGGTGTTTGTCAACGTTCCCGTTCATGACCGCACCTGGGAAGAAAACGGTGAAACGGTTGACGCCAGCGGCCTCGGGGACGTGGAGATCATGGTTCGCCGCCACTGGCATCAGATCCACGGTCCGGGGTACTCGTTCACCTCTTCGCCCATCCTGGGGATCAAAGTTCCCACCGGCAGCGACACGGAAGCGGGGTTCCCCCCCGCCCGGACTCTCGGATCGGGCTCCTGGGACGGGATCGCCGGCTGGGCCTTTCGCCACGCCCGGGCGGGGAAGCCCCATTACTTCGGGAACGTTCAATTTCGTTACACGACGGAGGCGTCCGTCGACGGGATCGATTACGAACGGGGGAACCGGGTTGAGGCCGACCTGGCCCGCAAAACCCCGGTAATCGCCTGGGAAACGCGAGGCGAACTGCACGAGATCCTGACCATGCTGGAACTGAACTTTGAGTGGGAGGACGAACATCATCGGAACGGAAGCAGACTGGACGAAACCGGGGGCACAACCCTCTACGTCACCCCGGGGCTGGTTTACGCCCGGCACCGGATGATCGCGGAGCTGGCCGTTCAATATCCCGCCGTACAGAATCTGCCCGGCGATCAGCTGGAAGAAGATTATCGATTGATCGTGGGATTCTGGTGGAATTTTTAGTTTCCTCTCGCGATCGATGATCGTTCCCGTTCAACGGCGTCATTCCGAGAGTCGAATGGGCCGGGTTCGCCGGCCAGTGGACGATTCCTCCTGAGCGGAATTTGTGGGTCATCCTGAACGAAGGAGTCAGACCCCTGACGGTCTGAACCTCCCATGTTAAAGGGGAAACGTCTGGTTGACGGGTTGAAGCCGTGGGCGTACGATATCGGTTCATGAGTCGGACTGACCGGTCAGTCCGAAAATTTCTGTCAATGAGAAGGGATCGTTTGAAGACTCAAATTCTTGAGGCGGCCGAGCAGGAGTTCTCCCGCACGGGCTTCCACAACACCAACGTCAGTTCCATCGCCGAACGGGCTCAGGTAGGGAAGGGATCCGTGTACCGGTATTTTGACGACAAGCTGGACCTGTTCACCAGCACGGTCATTGAAGGGTTTCGACGGATGAGGGAAAAGATTGATACCGTGCTTGAGGAAGAAACCGACTTCGATCAATTAATCCGAATTCAGGAACAGTACCTTGACCTGTTCGAGGAATCCCGGGAACTGGTCGAGGTTGTCCTGGGGGAGGGACTGCCCGCCGAACCGTCCTTCTCACGGCGCATCGCCCGCGAGCGATCCATCATCGTGAACCAGCTCGCCGGCTGGTTCGACCGCGGCATATCCGAGGGGGTTTTTCGCTCGGATTTTGAGCCGGACGAACTGGCTGAATTCTTTCATGAATTTACCACCACGGAACTTCGGCGCGTGGTGCTGGACGGACGCGAACTGGACCGGGATCGGTTTGCCCTGATCCGAAACCTGTTTCTGAACGGAGCACTTCAGCGAGACCGGGAGGTTGATGTTCGGTGAACTTCAGAACTTTTGTTCGGGATGGACGACCCGTCGTCCTCGGGGTTGTCCTACTGATATCCATGGGACTCACGGGTACGATTCAGACGGCCGAGGCCCAGGACTCGTCGGATACCTTCACCCTGCAGGCCGTCATGGAGCAGGCCCTGGATGAAAATCCGGATCTGCTTCAGCAGCGGGAAGCCGTCAGTCAGGCCCGCTACAACCTGGATCAGGCCGAGTCCCAGTTGTGGCCCGACATCCAGGCCACCGGGGAGTACACCCGTCAGCAGGAGGTAACCCTTGGTGGACAGACCTTTACCGAGCCAAACGAGTGGCAGGCGGGGGTGAACCTTTCCCAGCCCCTGTATCAGGCGGGGAAGCTGTTCGCGGAACAGACCCGGGCCCGGGAACAGATTCAGGCGGAGGAATTCCGTCGGGACCGCAACGAGGAACAGATCCTGTTCAACGTGGCCTCGCTGTACATCCGGCTGTTGAACGCCGAGCGGCAGATCGAGATCGCCCGGACCGCGCTGGACAGGGAACAGCGGTTTCTCGACCGGGCCCAGACGCTCCTTGAGGTCGGAAACGTGACCCGAACGGCCGTGCTGCAGGCGGAGGTTCGGGTAGCCGAGGCCGAACGGCAGCTGGAACAGGCCCGCAACGATCGGGCGCTGCTTCGGGATCAGCTCGCTCTGGAGATCGGACGGGACACCCTGGACGGCTCCCCGGCTTCGCTTCCCGGACTGGAACCGCCCGAGGAGGACCTCGACAGGCTGATCGACCGGGCCATGGAATCCCGGCGAGACTTGAAGCTGTTCAAACGGCAGGTGGAGGCCACGAGGGCGGGAGTTGAATCGGAGGAGGCTGATTTTTGGCCGTCCCTGAACCTGGACGGAAACTACAATGTTCAGGAGGAAAGCGTCACCGCCCCCGACGGCCGGACCTGGAACGTCGGGGTGATAGCCACCTTCGATCTGTACGACGGGGGCCTGCGGCAGGCCCAGTTGAACGCCGCCCATTCCCAGCTCGATCAGGCTCAGATTGAACTGGAACGGCAGAGACGAATTGTCCGAACCGACGTCCGGGACGCCCGGCGACGGATCGAAACCCAGCGAACGGTCCTTCGTTCCCTGGAACGTCAGCATCAGTCCGCGGAGGAAAATTACCGGCAGGTTTTCCGTCAGTTTGAAGAGGGTCTGGTGTCCTCGCTCGACGTCGTGGAGGCTTCCACCACCCTGCAGGAGACCGAAAATCGGCTGGCCAACGGCCGGTACCAGCTTCAGCTCGATTACCTGAACCTCGAACAGGCCACCGGCCGCTTTTTCGAACAGCGGGTCCAGGCCCTCCGGACGGGAGAATGAACCGAGCCTGATGCGTACCGCCTGGATCGGTGTGATGATTCTTCTGATGTTCGGGGCGGTGGGGTGTTCCGAACCGGAGGCCTCCGAGGAGCGCCCGGACCCGCCCGTGAATGTAA
>CAYPTI010000155.1:0-3912 GCA_964413525.1 uncultured bacterium
GGCGCCGGGGAGGACCTGGAGAACGCCGGCGAGTGGATCCAGGACAACGTGTTCAACCAGCGTCAGGAGGACACCCGTGAGCATCCAATCACCGACTCCGAAGTCAAGATGACCCAATTGGATGAGAGGGATTCCGTCAGCATTCCCTAAACGGTTCGGCGGAATTCAACCGTTCGTTGTTCGTGCGATCGTTCGTTTTAGGTTTTGTCTTCCGGCACGCGAGAGAGACCGATTCCAACCTCAACCACCACCCGGAGGTACGGTCCACGGGTCCCGTCTTCTAACCCGTCGTTTCCTTTTCCCTTTCTATCTTCGTTCACGCTCAACCGGGTCCGGTTCAGGTCAAGTACGGCCCCGAAATCGTATTCCGACCGTCCGGTAGCTGACGGACCCGACTGTCTCCAACGGGGAAGAACGGTCCGTTGAGGCGGTTTCCTTCCCGGACAAACGTCCTCCGATTCAACAATTTTTTCGATTCTTCTTGACTTCGGTCCGGGGTAATGTAAAGTATAAGGGTACGTTATTTAGTGAACTACGATTTATTAACAGAAATATCGTTCTTACACAATCGGCGCTGATTCGGGCCTCAGAACCCGACCGATAGAGGAGAAGCACAGAAAAACATTCGTGGTTCTGGAGGTGACCGACCCGGCTGACATTACGTACCGTCTCTGCGGGTGGAAGCATTCAACCCGGCCGGAAACCGCCTTGAACGCGGATCCGACCCCGAATCAAGCCGTTCCCCCCTCAATTCGGTTCAATCAATCACAACTCATACGTTTCATCGATTTCACCCTTTGTAGCACGTCTGTCTACCCATTTTTGGAGGGATTTCCATGCGAAGCATGATTTTGACCGCAGTTGTTGTTTCGTTAACCGTAGTCATGATGAGTTTTGGACCGGTTCCTGACGCCGAAGCTCGGTTTGAACAGGGCGATCTGCTGATCGACGCCCGCACCTCGGCTGGATATACGTCCGAGGAATGGTCCGCGGACGGAGAAAGTATCGATTTTGACTCCGCCAGCGCCTTCGGCCGGGTCCGAAGCCTGTTCACCCGGAACGTCTACCTCGGCGGCACGTTGGGCTATGCGTATGATGAGGTTGCAAGCGAAATTGAGCTAACGTACCTCGAATTGACCGGGGCTGCCGGATACCTGTTCACCCCCTCCCAGGCGTCGTCTCCGTACGTCGGCGTCAACGCGGGGTTGCTGAACATTGACCTTGAGTCGGGTGGCGATAGCGAAGACGACACGAACTTCCTCTGGTCGGTCGAGGCCGGGTTTCTGTCTCACCTGACCGAGCGGTTGTTCTTCGACGGGTCGGTTTCCTACGGAGAATCCGACGGCTTTGATTTCGGCGGTGGGACTGAGATTGATGCCGAACGAACTCAACTACTTCTCGGACTCGGTTACCGGTTTTAGTCCCGACGACCGAGTAACGAAGCATTCCGTCATCGTCACAACGTAGAATCAGGTCCCGTTCGCCGGTTCCTCCCCCAATACGGGGGAGGAACCCGGTCGACCGGGCTATATTTCCTCGCTTGAACCCCTCAGATCTCGATGGTTCCTCTCTATGAATGGAAATCCGCTCATAAAACTCGTTTACCATTCACTTTTTCCTTCATCCCTGGTTCCGAATCAGCATTCGGTTGAAAATCCTACATCCAATTTTTACGTTCTTCCGTCATCAAGTCACGTGAAGAAAGGGTCTCGTCCGTTTGATCCTCATCGGAACTTGTTCCCGAGGGTGGCGCTCCTTTGCGATTGGATCCGTCAAATTACTGGTCAGCAGGTCGAGTCCGTTCGGGAGTGAGTCCGGAGGAGTTCCTTTAGAATACAACCCGGTGTTCGTTTTCCTCCCGGCCAGGGCGTTCTGCCGAAGAGGAACGCAATCGTTTTGCTGATCGCGAGGTCAAATCCTCGACAGATTGAGTCCGAAAAGGCGCGGATCATCCACATGACCTTAATGTCTTTTCTCTTGGAGGGGGCGCTCCTCCGCAGTGGAACGTGACAGTTTTGCTGGCCGCAAGGTCGAACCCTCAACAGGGTGAGTCCGAAGGTGCCCCGATCATCTACATGACTTTTATACCTTCTCCCCTGGAGGGAGAAGGTGCCCGAAGGGCGGATGAGGGGGAAGGCGGACTTCACCGGGGAACTCGACCATGATGGGCGAAGACTATGTTTATACACAGCGACGGGAAGCCAATCGGAGCAGGCTGTGGAATACTACTGGGCGAGGGAGGGCTGTCCGGCGTGCTGTAACGCCGCTTTAACAAATCCCTGGAAGGGCGGGCTGGGACGGGTGGGGCGGGAGGTGAATTCCGGGTGGAACTGGGTTCCGAGGAAGAAGGGATGGTCCGGCAGTTCGAGAATTTCCATCCGGTTGTGGTCCCGTCCGCTGAACCGCAGGCCGGCTTCTTCCAGCCGGTCGATGTAGTTGGGGTTGACCTCGAATCGGTGGCGGTGCCGTTCCTGGATCCTCGGTTCGCCATACAGCCGGTGGGCCAGGGTCCCTTCCTCCACCGAGGTGACGTAGGACCCGAGCCGCATGGTGCCGCCCATGTCGTCGATGTCGTACTGGTCCGGGAGCAGGGCAATGACGGGATCCGGGGTGTCGCCGTGGAGTTCCGCCGAATGAGCTCCCTCCAGGCCGAGCACGTTGCGGGCGAATTCCACCACGGCCAGCTGAAACCCGAAACAGATCCCCAGGAACGGAATCCCTTCCTCCCGGGCGAATTGAATCGTCTCCAGTTTGCCGGCGGTGCCCCGTTCCCCGAACCCGCCCGGCACGATGACCCCGTTGGCCTCGCGGAGCCGTTCTTGGTGAAGGGACTCCCACTTGTCACAGTCCACCCAGAGGACCTCCACGTCCGTCTCCAGGTCGTACCCGACGTGTTTGAGCGCTTCGTAAATTGAGAGGTAGGCGTCCTCGAAGTTGTATTTGCCGGCCAGGGCGATCTGACATTCTTTTTCCGGTTCCCGGGTCACAATGTCCCGCCACCCGGTATCCCGACCGTCGCGGCTCAGATCCATGAGGTCGACGATCAGGTCGTCGAGTCCCTGTTCCTCCAGGGTGAGAGGCACGTGGTAGATGTCGTCGACGTCCGGGGCGCTGATCACGGCTTCCTCGGGCACGTCACAGAAAAGACTGATTTTTTCCCGGGTGGACGGTTCCAGGTACTCCTCACATCGACCGACGATGACGTCGGGCTGCAGTCCGATCTCCCGCAGGTTCTGGACGCTGTGCTGGGTGGGTTTGGTCTTCTGTTCACCGTTGTGGGTGAGGGGCACCAGGGAGACGTGGATCAGCATGATGTCCTCCTCGTCCCGGCTGGAGTGCATCTGCCGGACCGCTTCCAGGAAGGCCATGCTTTCGATGTCCCCGATGGTGCCGCCCAGCTCCACGATGCAGACGTCGTGGCCCTCGGCGGATTCGTTCAACCGCCGTTTGATCTCGTCGGTGATCTGGGGAATGTACTGAACGGTCTGACCGAGGTAGTCACCGGCGCGCTCCCGCTCGATCACGGTCTGGAAGACCTTCCCCGTGGTGACGTTGTGGTTGCCGCTGAGATCGATGTCCAGGAACCGCTCGTAGTTACCCAGGTCCAGGTCGACTTCGGTGCCGTCCTTGAGCACGAAAACCTCGCCGTGTTCGAAGGGGTTCATCGTCCCGGCGTCCACGTTCAGGTACGGGTCGATCTTGACGGCGGTGACGTCGAGGCCGGCGTTCTTCAACAGCCGGCCGGTGGAGGCCGAGGTGATGCCCTTCCCGAGACCCGACATCACGCCCCCGGTCACGAAAATAAATTTGTCCACCACGACAACCTCCCAGGCAAAGGGTAACCCGTCCGGTTCGGACGGCGAAGTCGAACCCGAACACGCGGGAAAGCATAAACGAAACCGGACCGCTTGT
>CAYPTI010000156.1:0-1941 GCA_964413525.1 uncultured bacterium
CACCGGGTGGCCGAGTTGCTGATCGAGGCGGCGACCCGGTTCTCGGGGTCCCGGGCCGAGTCGGTGGACAGTTCGATCAGTTGCTCGTGGAAGTCAGCCTCGGTGGCCCGACAGATCCGGGCCATGGTTTCCACTGATTCCACCGGGTAATCCCCCACGGCGGTTTCCCCCGACAGCATCAGGACGTCGGACCCGTCCAGCACCGCGTTGGCGCAGTCCGACACCTCGGCCCGGGTGGGAACGGGGTTGTTGATCATCGACTCCAGCATCTGGGTGGCCGTGATCACGAGCTTGCCCTGGGAGCGTGCCCGGGCGATGATCTGCTTCTGGTGGAAGGGCACCCGTTCGGCCCCGATCTCCGCCCCGAGATCACCCCGGGCCACCATGATTCCTTCGCATTGGGAGATGATGTCGTCGAGGTTCTCCAGCGCCCGGCTGGACTCCACCTTGGCGATCAGGTCAAGGGACCGGTCCAGCTCGTCGAGGGCCTGCCGGGCCGGTTCGAGGTCCCGGGCCCGCCGGACGAACGACAGGGCCACCATGTCGAAATCGGCCTCGACGATCCCCGCCAGGTCCCCGTGATCCTTGTCCGTCATTGCCTCCACGCTCAGGTCGGCCTCCGGGATGTTGACCCCCTTGCGGCTCCAGATCGTTCCGCCGGTCCGGACTCTGCCCAGGAGGTGGTCCTGGGCCTCGTCGACCACGATGATCTTGATCTGACCGTCGCTGAAGTAAATTTCCATGCCCGGGGTCAGGTCCTGAAGCAGGGCGTCATGAGTGATCGGGAGTCGGAGGTAATCCACGTCCGGTTTTTCGCCGGAGGCAGGGTAGAGGGCGATCTCCTCCCCCTTGTTCAGCAGGAAGGATTCTTCCTCCAGTTCCCCGATCCGGATCTTGGGTCCCTGGAGGTCGGCCAGGCAGCAGACGGTCTGATCCATCTCCCGGGCCACCCGGCGGACCCTCTCCAGGGTGGAGGTGTGTTCCTCAATTCCGCCGTGGCTGAAGTTAAACCGGAACCCGTTGACTCCGTTACGGATCATCAGGCTCAGGGTCTCTTCGTCCGACGAAGCCGGACCCACGGTGGCCAGGATCTTGGTCTTCCGTTTCGGCTGTTCGAGCGTCATGTTGGACGGTCCCTGATAGAGGATGATCGAATTAGTCTCCATCATTATGTCGGAAAAGACCTCGTGGAACAAAGCTCCGGTCGGGAATTTGTTCCGTTGATTTTCCGGCTGGTGGGTTATAATCGTGGGCTTCCACATCAACCGAACGGACTACCCTTAATCCCTGGGTTTGAATTCTGGAAAGGACGACTCCCATGAGCTTCCAGCCGGAGGAAAGTTCCTATCTCCAGAGCATCGGCGGCTACGCCTTCGCCGAAGTCGACAAAGCCAAGAACCGGGCCGTGGAAAAATTCGGCTCCGACTACATCGTTGATTTCGGGGTCGGCGACCCCACCGATCCGACGCCGTCGGTGGCCCGGGAGGCCGCTGCGGTCGAGGCGCTCACCCGTCCGGAACAGGGCTACCCCAGTTACGACGGCCAGGACTTCTTCCGGCAGGCGGTGGCCGACTGGTTCGAACACCGGTTCGAGGTCCAGCTGGATCCGGCCTCGGAGATCACCGCCACCCTGGGATCGAAGCAATCGGTGTTTTCCCTTCCCATGGCCTTCGTCGATCCGGGGGACGTGGTGCTGATCCCGGACCCGGGGTATCCGCCCTACACGACGGGCGCCCTCCAGCGGGGAGCCGACCCGGTCTACATGCCGCTTCGGCCGTCCAACGACTTCCTCCCCGACCTCGGGGCGATCGATCCGGACGACGCCCGGCGGGCCGTTTTGCTGTGGCTGAACAGCCCCAACAACCCGACGACCAAAATCATCCCGGAAACGTACTACCGGGAGGCCATCGAATTCTGTCGTGAACACGACATCCTGCTCTG
>CAYPTI010000156.1:2041-3882 GCA_964413525.1 uncultured bacterium
AGGAGGCCAATTTTCGAGAGATTTACGCGGAGGGGACCTTCTACGTCTGGGCCCGGGTCCCGGAAGGCTCCGACAGCGTCTCCGTCACCGGGACCCTGCTCGAGGAGGCGGGGGTCAACACCACCCCCGGAAGCGCCCTGGCTCAGGTGCCCGAACACGGCGAGGAGTTCGTCCGGTTCGCCCTCATCCAGTCGGTGGAGCGGACCCGCGAGGCCGGTGAACGGCTGGCCGACCTGGACCTTCGGACGGGATAATCAGGTGTCACACGGACCGAAGAATCGCGGTTTCCTCAAATGTACTACGGTTTGCAGACGGCTTTGTTGAATCGAATTTCCTGGGTATCAATCGTGTCCGAACGGCTTTCGTGAAGGTTCCCGCAGGGAATCTTCTCCCCTCGGAGTTCAGCCGCAGGCTGAATGGGCATGAGGCGGAAACGGAGAGGTGACCATGATTCCTTTTACCAAGATGCACGGGCTTGGAAACGACTACGTGGTGATCGACGAACGAGACCGGTCCCGGATCGACCCGGACCGGCGGGCCGAGTTTGCCCGGCTCGTCTGCGACCGGGGGTTTTCCGTCGGAGCCGACGGAGTGCTTTTTTTGCTACCGGACGAGGAGTCCGATCTGACCATGCGGATCGTGAACGCCGACGGTTCCGAGGCCGAATCCTGCGGCAACGGACTGCGCTGCGCCGCCTACTACCAGCACGGACTGCAGCGGCCGGGGACCGGTGAGTGCACCATTAACCTGCCTCTCGACGGGCGGGTGCAGGCCCGGGTCGAGTACCGGGAACCCCCCACGGCTCAGGTCCGGTTGACCCTGTCGGAGGGCGGTCTTTATGAGGGGAAGCGGACGGTGGAGCTGTCCGACCGAACCCTGACCTACCACCGGGTGGACGTGGGCAACCCCCACGCCGTGTTTTTGCTGGAGGAAAACGATTCCCTGCCGGATTCACCGGACGACCTGCCGCTGGATGAGCTGGGCGAGGAAATCCAGGTCCACCCGGATTTTGCCGACTCGGGCGGGATCAACGCCGAGTTTGTCCGGCCGGACAGCACGGACCCGGACGCGGTCCACATGCGGGTCCACGAGCGCGGGGTCGGGGAGACCACCTCCTGCGGCACCGGGTGCGTGGCCATTGCCCGGGCCTGGGTGGAACTCGGTCGCGGCGCGGGCTGGATCACGGTCAACCAGCCGGGCGGCGCCCTGCGTATCGAAACCGACCAGGGCTACCTGGAGGGGGAGGCGGAGTACTCCTATCAGGGGTTTCTGAACCAGACTAAGTTCTGAGAGACGGTGTGGTTTTCCCCCCCGGTTTGTATGCAACAATTACCGATCAACGATACTTCCGAGAACAGACTTTTTTGAAGGGACGGAGACTACGATGAAAGCATCGGGTTATCAGGTTGGAATTTATGGAGTTATCACCATCCTCGGGGGCGTGATGGGGTTTGTCACCGCCGGAAGCGTCATCTCTCTCGTCGCCGGGGGCGTTTTCGGCGTCCTCCTGCTCGCCGGCGGGTACGGCCTGCTGACGGAGGCGACCTGGGGATTCTGGGTCAGCCTCGTGGCCACCGTGGTCCTGCTGATTCAGTTCGCCCCCACTTTTACCCGGACCGGAGAGCTGATGCCGGCCGGACTGATGTCCTTGCTCGGCATCTGGATCCTGGGGGTTTTGATCGTCGCCTACCTTCGGCAGACCGGGGAAGACCACTAGCCGAACAATCGTCTGATTCCGGACCCGTAGCCCCCGGTCTGGCCTATCGACCGTCAACCGCGGACTTCAGTCTCATATAAGCCCCTCTATACGGGATTCTAAATAAGACCCGGAAGGTGTAAGT
>CAYPTI010000157.1:0-3852 GCA_964413525.1 uncultured bacterium
GTCTCCGTCGTGATGTGCAGGCAGCCGGAGATCCGGACCCCGTCCAGCGGTTTCTCCTCCCGGAACCGATCCCGTATTTGTTCGAGCACCTTCATCTCCCGTCCGGCCCAGCGAATCTGTTCCTCTCCTTCGTCGGCCCGGTCGGGGCTCGCGATGTCAGCCTGTACAGCGGTGGTCATGGTCGGTCAACTCCCGTGCATGGATTGTGGCAGACAATTAAAGGTTGTTTTCGGTTACGTATCGGTCGGCTTTCTGAAGCGAATCCCGGTCCCCGATGTCAAACCAGGTTCCTTCGAACTGATGGGCGACGACCCGGTCGTTTTCGACCAGCCAGGTGACGTACCAGCCCGGCTCGTCGGGGTTCCCCCCCTGGTCCAGGTAGTCGTCGAGCAGGGAGAGTCGATCCCCCGGGAACAGGTACATTCCCATGGCAACCAGGCTGGACGGGGGGTCCTCCGGTTTTTCGACAAAATCAACCACGGTTCCCTTCCCGTCGACGTCGACGATCCCGTACTTTGGAAGTTTGGACTCGTCCTCAAACCGCAGGGTTCCGATGACGTTTTCTCCCCGGTCCCGGAAGGTTCCGACCATCTCGGTGAGTTCGAAGTCAAACAGGTTATCGCCCGCCAGGACCATCAGATCGTCGGCGATCTCCCGCTCCCGGACGGCGAAATGAACGTCCCCGATGGCCCCCCGTTTCTCGCCGTCCTCGGTGGTTCCGTCGTTCAACACGCTGATCGGCCAGGGTCGCTGCTGCTCATCCTTCCAGTCCAGGAAGGAAGGATAAAATTTGTCGTTGGTGACCACGAGGACTTCGTCCAGTTCGTCGACTCCCTCGAGCTTGTCACAGATATGGTCGAGCATCGGTTGATCACCCACCTGAAGGAGCGGTTTGGGCGTGTCCTTCGTAAGCGGGTAGAGCCGGGTTCCGTACCCGGCGGCCAGCAACAGGGTTTTCATCGGTCAATGCCTCCAGCAACGGTACCGGGGACGGCGAACGGATTCGACACGACGGAAGTAGGAACAGAAAATTTCAACCGGGGAGCTTCCCGATCCCGGGACAAAGTTACGGATGATTAACAGCCGATCAGAAACGAAAATTAAACCACGGATCGGACTCACATGTCAAAGCAATCCAGCTACGTTGCCGGACGGAGAACTCCCGTGGTCCAACCGTAGTGGAGCGGGACCACGGATCGCTCAGCCTGCGGTTGTTCGGACGGACTCAGGACGAAAACCTCGACGGATTCAGCTCAATTTGCCGGACCGCCAGGTTGTCGGGCAGATCCTCCAGAACCGAATTGAGCGTCCGGTCGCCGGCCAGGTGCATGATCATCGAATTCACGACTTTATGGGCCACCAGGTGAACCGTTCCCTCCGGATTCTTCAGCGAGGAAAGCCCGTTCCGGATGCGAGCTTTCAGCGTCGACAGGGTCTCCCCTCCCGGAGGCGGATTCTCCAGCGGATCCCGTTGCCAGGCCCGGTACCGCTCCCCGTCGAGTCGGCGGACGGTGTCTCCCCGGAGCCCGTTCCAGTATCCCTGATCGAGTTCCCGGAAACAGGCGTCAGTCCGCACCTCCCCCAGCGAACTGTTCTGACAAATAATATCGGCGGTTTCACGAGCCCGACGAAGAGGGCTGCTTACCAGCCGATCGACGGCCGAAACGGACAACTGATCGGCAAGGTCCCGTGCCTTCCGTCGACCGGGCTCGGTAAGCCCGACGTCGATCCACCCCTGAATTCGTGATTGCCGGTTCCAGCTCGTCTGCCCGTGTCGGACCAGGGTGAGCTTCACGATAGGAACGGACCCCGACGATTCACGGGGAAGCCGCCACCACGAAGCCGTGGTTGGCGTGGGTGGGAAATAAACATCACGCAACGCCCGGGTCGTCCGGGAGGTCCCGATTGTGCTTTTCCCGATATTCATCGAGGGTGATCATGGGCGGACGCTCCAGTTCTTCCCGTTCCTCGCGGTCAAATTCATAGCGGTCCCGTTCGGCCACGATCTGGCGAAGGACCGGAGCCAGCTCGCGGGTGAGTTTGATCCGTTCCGCCTGATCCGCCCGCCCCAGGAAGGTCTGCAAAATCCCGAACGCCATCCGACCCAGGGACTTGACGTCCTGATTTTCATGGACCCGGCGATCCAGGTCCACCTGGGCCATGGACTCAAGCCCGAAGGTTTCAAGAATGTCAATCAACAATCCCGTCTCAACGCCGTAGCCGATAAAAAACGGCAGTTGTTCCAGCACCTCTCGCCGGCCGGCGTATTCCCCCGACAGGGGCTGAAGGAATCCGGCAAGTTCGGGGTACAGCAGGTTGAAGAGGGGCCGGATCAGGATCTCGGTTACCCGTCCTCCTCCCGTGTCCCTCTGCTGATCCCCCATTTCAATGGGTCGTTCATAAAACGCCTTGACGTAACCCAGGTCCTCGTCCTCCAGCAGGGGCCCCACGAGTCCGTACACAAATTTGGGATGAATATTTCGGATGTCGGCATCAACGTAGACGATGATGTCACCGTCCAGCAGGTAGAGGCTCTTCCAGAGATTTTCTCCCTTGCCCTGATGGATACCTTCCTCCTGAAGGTGCTCGCTGGCCAGAAAGACGGAAGCCCCGTACTCCCGGGCGATTTCCCGGGTTCGGTCCCGGGATCCGCTGTCGACCACCGCGATCTCATCGACGAGGGGGTACTTCTCCATTAGTTCAGTGGAGAGAAGAAGGATTTCCTTCGCGATCGTGTCCTCCTCGTTCAAGGTCGGCAGACTCACGTTGATGGTGAGGTCCTGCTCACGTTTTAACTCCACAAGCCGGTCAAGCGGTTTGAAGTCCTCGTGGTAAAACGTGTGGCTCCTCAACCAGTCGGATGCGTTCAAGATGTCATCCCTCCGGCCACCGGTCCATCAGGTAATCACGTTCCCCTCGCGCTTCGTCCACCTGATTCTGAAGGTGATTGTCGGTTTCCTGCGGGCTCATGCCGTCCATGCCTGAAAACAACGAGGACGTGCGGGCGAAGTGAATCGATACAAGGAAATCAATGATGTCGGGGGGCCAACTCGGAAAAACTGTAGGCCACCGAGAAATCATACTGCAACCCGATCGGTTCATCTACCGGGAATCAGTGGATTCGTCGGCTCGTTGCATCGAGGCCCCCTCCAGCACCAGAATGACCGCCAGGATCAGAACGGTATGAAGAACGATGACCAGCGCGGGGATCAACTCCACACGCGGGAGCATGGATCCGATGAGTCCCGTGCTGAGGGTCAAAAGACAGATCAGGCCTACGGCCGAACCTTCACTCATGCCAAGCCGGGTTAACCGATGAGAGAAATGCCGGTTGTCCCCCTTCATGATCGGGTGTCCGTGACGAAGCCGGAACAGGATCACCGTAAACGTATCGTAGAAGGGAACCGAAAAAATGATCAGCGGAACGATCACCGGTAATTTTTCCAGCGGGGCCTCCGAGGCATACGTGGTCATCAGCGAGAGCGTACCGAGCAAAAACCCGATAAACCCGCTCCCGGCGTCGCCCAGGAAAATGGTGGCCCGCCCGGCGTTAAACGGCAAAAACCCGAGAAGGACGGCGGAAAACAGCAGAACCAGAAGCACCAGGTTCCACTGACTCTGATAGGCGGCGACCAACCCCAGCATCCCGGAGGCTATGGCACCCACTCCGGTGCAGAGTCCGTTCATGTTGTCCAGCAGATTGAACGAATTGGTCAGCAGGACGATCCAGCCCACGGTCAGCGCCATGGTGAGCAGGTTCTGGCCCACAAACAGGGTCAGCGAAAGTCCGTGAAGGACGAGGACGGTGGCCGCCACGATCTGACCGCCCAATTTGGTGTACGGGTCCAGTTC
>CAYPTI010000158.1:0-2155 GCA_964413525.1 uncultured bacterium
TAACCTACGAATTGCTGGTGCTGGGTTCCTTCAAACACGAGGGACAGAAAATTTATTTAGGCGACGGAGTGTTCGCCGATATGCAACTCCGGTACGGTGAGGGAGCTTTTGAACCCTTCCCCTGGAGTTTTCCGGACTTTCAATCCGATCGATATTACGATTGCTTTAATCAATATCGTCTGTATTATCGCACCCGGCGCCGACGGCGGATGTCATCGTGAACCGTCGCCCTGGGAGCATCTCCTAGCCCACCGGAAGGAATCCGTTCCATGAACGAACAACCCGAAATGACCTCGACCGGGTCGGAGGAGCTCACCTTCTACGGCGGCCCGCTGATGAGCCTGTTTCCGATTCTGTTCTTTGTGGTCTGGGCCATCGTTCAGACCGCCGTCCTCCGCGTGGGTGACGAATCGGGACTGGTCGTCGGGATGCTGGCCGGCATCATCCTCGGTATGTTGTTCAGCCGCGAAAGCTGGACCCCGTACGCCAAAACGGTCATCAACGGCATGGCCGACAACGTGGCCGCCACGGCGATCGTCTGCTGGCTGTGGGCCGGTATGTTTGCCCATACCCTGCAGGCGGGTCAGTTCGTCGAAGGCCTGGTCTGGCTGGCTGATTCCACCGGGGTGGGGGCCACGCTGTTCCCAATGATCACCTTTCTGCTGGCCGCGTTGCTGGCCACCGGCATCGGGACCGGGTTCGGAACCGTGGTCGCCTTCGCCACCCTGTTTTTCCCCACCGGAGTGCTGGTTGGCGCCGACCCCGTGCTTCTGTTTGGCGCCATCCTTTCGGGGGCTATTTTCGGCGACAACCTTGCCCCCGTCAGCGACACCACCATCGTCAGCGCGGTGACCCAGGAAGCAGACATCGGAGGCGTGGTTGCGAGTCGATTCAAGTACGCCATCATCGCGGCGACCGGAACCGTGGTTCTGTTTGTTCTGTTCGGGGCGGCCCGCGGAGGGTACGACGTGACCGGGGAGGCCCAGAGCCTGTTCCTGGAAGCCAGCGAACCGGCCGGGTTAATTCACCTGGTCTCGATGAGCATCGTGATCGTGGCCGCGGTTCGAGGTCGCCACATCGTGGAAGCCATCTCCTGGGGCCTGATCGCGGCCATTGGCTTTAACCTGGTGTTTGGACTGGCAGCCGTGCGGGACATTCTTGTGTTCCGTATACCGGGCGATCTTGACTGGGCTGAAAGCCTGTACTGGTTGCCCATCGTCGCACCGACCGGTGAGGCCGGGGTCGGGGTGGGCGGCAGCCTCTATACCGGGGCGGTGGGGTTCTTCGCGATTAGCATTCTGACCCTGTTAATTGTCTCCGGCTCCCGGATCATGATCCGGGGCAAGGGGTTTGAGGTGATCCAGGAGTGGAGTCTGCGGGTCCTGGCGACCAACGTTCGTCGAGGCGAGCTGACCATGGTCGGAAGCAGCGCTTTGATCAACGCCCTGATCACAATCAACACCGCAGCGGAAATTGCCATCGCTCCCTTCATTTCCCGGCTCGGGAAACGGTTCAACCTCAACGGGTATCGTCGGGCGAACATCCTGGACGCCAACACGGCCGCCCTGGGCTACATCTTTCCCTGGTCGGGCGGAGTCCTGCTGGGGGTTGTCGAAATTTCCCGACTGACCGAGACCTACGATTGGTTCACCCCCGAAATGGTGGTCCAACCGGCGGAAGTGGCTCCCTTCGTCTTTCACGGCTGGTTGCTGGTGCTCGTGTTTGTTTTTGCCGCCTGGACCGGGTTCGGTCGGGAGTACACTTCCGATCGACGCAGCGAGGAGGTCGAACGCGTATGAATCAAGGCCTGTCAGCGTTTTTCGACGGCTGGCATTTCCGGACCTCCCTCCCCCGCTTGGAACCCGGAGACACGTTTGCCGCCACCGTGAGCGGGTTTGACGACAAGCGTCAGGAGGCGTTTGTCCGACTCGGGGACACCGTCCTGTACCTCCCCGAGGGACAACCCGAACACTCCCACTGCATGGTTGAAGTCCGGGTCCGCTCCTTTGATCGGGACACCCACCGCGGCACGGCCGAACTCCTGGAGGTCCTCAAGCAGCCGACGTTCTAACTCCCTCCACCCGGTGCGCCTTCGTTTCCCACCCTGATGATTTGTTTCGACAGGTATGTTACGTTCTTGTGCCCGTTTGGAGGT
>CAYPTI010000158.1:2255-3834 GCA_964413525.1 uncultured bacterium
CACCCTGATGATTTGTTTCGACAGGTATGTTACGTTCTTGTGCCCGTTTGGAGGTGCGCATCGTGAGTGGTCCCACAACCGGTGAACAGACCTCGGCATCAGCGGTTCAAACCGAACTGATCCTTCCGGACGGCAAGGAACGGGAGGAACCCACCTACTTTCTCGACACGGAGACTACCGGGACCAACCCCATCAACCACCGGATTATCTCGGTGGGCATCATCAAGGTGCGCGGGAACCGGGAACTGGACTCGTGGGAATGGAAATTTGAGGCCGATCGGGAGGAATTCCAGCAGGAGGCCATGGAAATTACCGGCTGGCCGGACAATTTTGACGAACCGTTCGACGATCGGACGGAGGCCTTCCGCGAGATCAAATCCATCATTGCGGACCAACCCATCGGGGGACATAACCTGCAGTTTGACATCACCTTCCTCCGTCAGGCGTTCCGACGCAACGGCCTGGGGATCCTCCGGCTCCGGAAATATTCCATCGATACCGCCGTCATCGGAAGCACCTTCGTTCAACTCGGGCTGATCCCCGCCCCGTCCCTGGAGAATTTATGTGAGTTTTTCGGGATCGATCTGGGTCCGGCCCACCAGGCGTTAACCGACGCGAGAAGAGCCTGGCGGGTGTACCGGGAAGCCCTGAAACGAATCCAGGTGAAGCCGGCTCCTGCCGGTTCTCATTAATTCAATTTCTTACCCCTTCCTTCAGCCACTGAGGGAAACACATCCTTCGGACAATCGGTTGAATCGACACAGAATCCCTGTACATTTATTTTCAAGTCCGCGTGGGCGCCGTCAATCGATTGACCAACCGTCGACCGCTGGTTCACCTTTCCAAGGAGGTTCTGCTCCATGAACGAAATCGAACAAATGGATCGCAATCACACCTTCAAAACCTGGGGCTGGCAATCGGACTGGGAACCCACCGAAATCGTCGGCGGGGAGGGTTGCTACGTCGAAACCGCTTCCGGTCGGGAGCTGCTCGACATGAGCGGTCAGCTCATGTGCTCCAACCTCGGCCACGACAACACCACCGTCAAGGACGCGATCAAGGACCAGCTGGACAAAATTCCCTACGCCGCTCCCCCGTACGCGACGGAAGCACGGGCCCGCCTCTCCAAACGGCTGAAGGAACTCACCCCGGGTTCGCTGAGCAAAACCTTCTATTCCACCAGTGGGACCGAAGCCAACGAGGCCGCCCTCAAGATCGCCCGGTTCGTCACCGGCAAACACAAGGTAATCTCCCGCTACCGGTCCTACCACGGAGGGACCTACGGATCCATGGGCCTCACCGGGGATCCGAGGCGGTTAAAGGCCGAACCGACGGTTCCCGGCTTCATCAAGGCACCGGACCCCTACGGGTACCGCTCGACGTTCGACGATCCGATGGAAAGCCTTGAGTACATTGAAGAGATGCTCTATCTCGAAGGAGACACGGTGGGCCTCGTTTGCGTCGAACCGGTGGTCGGATCCAACGGGATCCTGGTTCCGCCGGACGAGTACCTCCCGGAACTGCAGCGGATGTGCAACGAACACGGGGCGCTTCTGCTGGTGGACGAGGTCATGTCCGG
>CAYPTI010000159.1:0-3833 GCA_964413525.1 uncultured bacterium
CGTCATCCCGGGGACCCCAGCAGGCGATCCCAAGGTGTACGAGCGGGTGTTCGGGGTGTTCCCGGCGAAGGTCACTGAGGAGCCGGACAGCCGGAGCGGCCTTTCCCAGTTCCCCGAGCAACCAGGCCAGGCGGAGTTTGCGATCAACCGAGGTGAGATCGGTATCGATCAACCGTATTAAGTCCTCCCGTGCACGGTCCTTCTCCCCGCGGTCCAGCCGGCGTTCCGCCCGCCAGAGAACCACCCCCGGGTGCTCGGATTCCGCTTCCAGCTCAAGAAACCGCTCGACGAGTCCCGATCGGGGGTGACTCCGTACCAGGTTCAGGACCTCCCCGGGACCCTGTTGAGTTCGGAGGTCCTGCAGCACAAATTTCCGGTATTCCTCCGGCCGGTGTTCGAACAGCATCCTTCCCAGGTGTCGTACGACGTCCGAATCGGCGGGGGAAGTTCGGTGGGCGTCCCGGAACGCGGCCAGAGCCCCTTCGGTGTCCCCGATGTCCCTGAGGTCAAGAGCCGTATAAAAGGATTCAGGCTGCGCCAGCCCCGTACTCGGAATCAGAACCATCAGGAGTAATAGAACTACCAGTCGACGCACTGTTCGATCATCCCCACAATGTCGTCTTCAGGTCGGTCGGGTCCGGGGCTCCAGGAGTAGTTCCTCCGGTTCCGGGCCAGGGTCCGTGTCCAGTCGATCAGCTCACGGTCGGAAAGGTCTTCGTCCGCCACCCGGGCCGGACCAATCCGGGCGACAAATTCAGCGTTGTGGCGCTGGTGGTCGTCGGCCGCGTGCGGATAAGGAAATAAGACTGCCGGCCGGTCGTACCGGATCAGTTCCGACAGGGTTCCGGCGCCCGCCCGGCTCCAGACCACCCGGGCTCTCCGGAGGACGGAGGGCAGGTCGGCGTGGAACCGCTCCGAGCGGAACCGATCCGGATGTCGAGCACCAAGATCTGACAGCGAAGACCCGTGTTTTCCATGAAGCAGGTAAACGTACCAGCCCTCCGCCAGCAACCGATCGGCCACCCGGTTCAGTCGATCGGTTAACGAGCGGGCTCCCTGGGATCCCCCGACCACAACCAGAAGCGGTTGATTCTCAAACCAGGAATCCACCTTCTCCTCGGCCTCCCGGATCGGAGTGCCGATCACCGTCGCTCTCGCCGAAAACCGGTCCTCGGGTGGAAAGCCAAAAAACACCTCCCGGGCAAAGGGTTCAAACAGGCGGGTTACCCGTCCGGGGATACGGTTCTGTTCGTGGAGAAAGATTGGAATTCCCCGCTCCCAGGCGGCAAGCAGGATCGGAACGGAGGCGAACCCTCCGAACCCGAGCACGGCGTCCGTGGTTAGCAGAGCTCGGCGGGATTCAAGCCATCCCCGTATAACCGTTGCGAGGCTGGACAACCGGCCTACCGGTCCCTGGCCCGCCCACGGATGAGCGGAGAGCGTCCGGAAGGAACCGTTAAAGGACGGCAACCAGTCGGGATCCACCCGTTCGCTGGACCAAATTTGAACCCGGTGACCCCGGTCCTTCGCTCCTTGTCCCACCAGCACCGCCGGAATCAGGTGACCTCCGGTGGGGGAGGTGACGATGGTTAAGTCCACCGGGAAAGCCGATGCGCGGTCAAAGAAGATCGTCCCGGTTCCGGTCCCGCAACTCCTGAACCAGCCTCTTCACATCTTCCGACCGGTCCAGCTTGCAGACCAGAACCGCGTCCTCGGTCGACACCACAACGAGATCGCTGACGCCCAGGGCGGCAACGGTAACGCCGTCCCGGGCCACCAGGACGGACCCCTCTGTGTCCAGACTCACCACATCTCCGAGGCTCACGTTATCGTCCTCATCCGGTTCGAAAACGTCCCTGAGTGCATCCCAGGTTCCCAGGTCGTTCCAGTCAAAATCAACCGGAAGGGTCCAGGCGTTCGAGGATTGTTCGAGGATTCCGTAATCAACCGACGTTTGGGGAAGCCCCGGGTACCGTTCCTCCGCCGCGAGGTCCCGGTCTCCCGATTCGCTCCAGTCCGCAAACAACCCGTCCAGTTCCCGCTTCAGCGAAGGCATGTGCTTCTCCAGTTCGTCGACGAAGAGACTTGCCGGCCAGACGAACATCCCGCTGTTCCAGAGGAACGTTTCATCCTCCAGGTAGGAGCAAGCCCGGTCTTCCCCCGGTTTTTCGTGAAACCGTTTAACCCGGTGAACCCGTTGACCATCCACGGACCGGGACGTATCGGAGCACTGAATGTACCCGTAGCCCGTAGCCGGATGGTCCGGTTCGATTCCAAACGTTACCAGGCCGTTCACGGTTCGGGCAGCCCGGGCGCCCGCGGTGATCGCCTCGGCAAAGGATTCCACCGGCTGGATCCGGTGATCGGCCGGGAACAGTCCCATCACGGCATCGTCACCGAACCGGCGGCGGACCCAGTAGGAAGCAAACCCGGCCGCGGCCGCGGTGTCCCGTCCCTCCGGTTCGGCGAACACGTTTCGTTCCGGAAGATCGACACATTCGTTCATCACGTTGGCAGCGTGTTCACGGGCCGTGACCACCAGGATTCGCTCGGGAGGAGTAACGGCCTTCACCCGGTCCAGGGTCTGACGGAGCATGCTCGGCTCCGACCCGAGCGACACAAGCTGCTTGGGATTCCGACGGCGGGAGACCGGCCAGAACCGGCTTCCCGTTCCTCCGGCCATGATGACGGCGGCAAAGTTCACGATTGGGATCCATCGGTCAGGGGGCTCCATCCCTGATCGAAAAACCGGACAAAATCCACCAGGATTCGACCGTGGTCAAAGGCAAATTCCGGCCATTCTTCATCCAGTCCGATCCGGAATACATCGGCCGCATCGCCGCCCGAAACCGGTTCGCCGTCGAAGGATCCCCAGTAACAGACGGTGACGGTATGGTGGCGGGGATCGCGGTCGGGAGCGGAATAGACGTTGAACAAGCGCGGGGTGCGGAAGGTGATCCCGGTCTCCTCGCGGACTTCCCGCAGGACGGCGTCCCGGGTGGATTCCCCGTATTCCACGAACCCACCGGGGAGAGCCGTGCCGGCAGGTTCATTCGCTCTCTCGACGACGAGGATCTCCCGATCGCGGATCAGGATCCCGTCAACGGTTAAATACGGGTTCCGGGGATGATCGTCATTCGAATTCACTTCGTACCCACATCCTCAACCGGAAACAATGTGTGTAAGCAATCCGGAAAAACAAACGACGTTGAACCCACCGTTCGGGGTGCTTCGAACGGACGAAGGTATCTGTCTCACGTAATTAGCGGTCGACAATCGATGATAATCATAACAAAATGACCTTGGGCGGCGGTACCCGACCAACCCGCCGGTTCATCGGGTAATCGGACACAGAAGGAGGAAAAAACAGGAGACGCTGGTCCGGGAGTTGAGGGGGGGTTGAACGGATGGAAGGAGAACGAAAAATGGTCGGGACGGCCGGATTTGAACCGGCGGCCTCGCGCCCCCCAGGCGCGCGCGCTAACCAAGCTGCGCCACGTCCCGCACACCGCTCAATTCGATAAGAATGATATCAACAAGTGGAGGCTGACCCGAGGGCCACGGGGATTGCTCCGAACAGAACAAACCGGATAGTAAAGCACAGTTTCGATTTCATCACCAGCACCACGGATCGAAACACAAACCGACTGACGGACGTCGGTTGAAGAGAACTACCGAATCCCCTCAGGACCCGTTCGAAACGGTATCAAGGTAGGCCCGGATTTCACTGAGACCGTCCTCGCAGAGTTGTTCGATGGTTTGAGCGACCTTCCCCCCGTCGGGCTGCTCCTCCCAGGTCTCCAGTTTCTCCCGGGCGCCCTCCACGGTGTATT
>CAYPTI010000160.1:0-3778 GCA_964413525.1 uncultured bacterium
TCGCGGGTCTGAGGCATGGCGCCGTCGGCCGCGCTGACCACCAGGATCGCGCCGTTCATCTGGGCGGCCCCGGTGATCATGTTCTTCACGTAGTCGGCGTGGCCGGGGCAGTCCACATGAGCGTAGTGACGGTTTTCGGTCTCGTACTCCACGTGGGAGGAAGCGATGGTAATGCCTCGCTCCTGTTCCTCGGGGGCGTTGTCAATGTCTTCAAAGTTCATGTTGTCGGCCAGACCCTGATCGGACAGGTACCGTGCAATGGCCGCCGTCAGGGTGGTTTTCCCGTGGTCAACGTGACCGATGGTTCCTACGTTCATGTGCGGTTTGGTTCGCTCAAACTTCTCTTTTTCCGCCATGATTCAAACCCTCCATTCGTCTTTCCGAAAAAGTAGTTGTTACGCCTTAACCGTTTCCTTTTCGATCAGTTCGTCAGCGATGTTGTCCGGCACCTCATCGTACCGTTCAAACTCCATGGTGTAATCCCCTCGCCCCTGAGTGAGGGAACGAAGGTCCGTAGAATACCCAAACATCTCCGACAGGGGAACATAGGCGCGAACCACCTGGTTGTTCCCCCGTTTGTCCATCCCCCGGACCTGGCCGCGGCGGGAGTTCAGATCGCCGATGACGTCACCGGAATAATCCTCCGGGGCCACGACCTCCACCGACATGATCGGCTCCAGCAGCACCGGGTTGGCCTGCTGAAATCCCTTCTTGAACGCTCGCGAACCCGCAATTTTAAAAGCGGTCTCGCTGCTGTCAACTTCATGATGGCTTCCATCATATAAAATGGCTTTTAGATCCACCACCGGGTATCCCCCGAGGGGGCCGTTCTGCATGGCTTCTTCAATCCCGTCCTCAACGGCGGGAATGAAGTCCTTCGGGATGGCACCCCCGGTGATCTCGTCCTCAAATTCGAACCCTTCGCCGCGGTCGAGGGGTTGAAATTCGATCTTGACGTGGCCGTACTGGCCGCGCCCCCCGGACTGCTTGATGTATTCCGTCTCAACGTCAGCCCCCTGGCGGATGGTTTCCTTGTAGGCAACCTGGGGTTCCCCGACGTTGGCCTCGACCTTGAACTCCCGCATCAGCCGGTCGACGATGACCTCCAGGTGGAGTTCCCCCATGCCGCTGATGATGGTCTGGCCGGTCTCCTCGTCGATCTCCATGGTGAAGGTCGGGTCTTCCTCGGCCAGTTTTCGGAGCGAATTGAACAGCTTTTCCTGCTCCGCCTGGCTCTTGGGCTCGATGGCGACGCTGATCACGGGTTCGGGGAACTCCATCTCCTCCAGCACGATCGGGTGGTCCGGATCGCAGATCGTGTCCCCGGTCTTGGTGTCGTCCAGACCCACGGCGGCGGCGATGTCCCCGGCGTGGATGGTGTCCCGTTCCTCCCGGTCGTCGGCATGCATCTGGAGGATCCGGCTCACCCGTTCGTTCTCGTCGGTCCTCGGGTTGAGAACGTAGGTTCCCTTCTCGAGCTGGCCGCTGTAACAGCGGAAGAACGTCATCTTTCCAACGTAGGGGTCGGTGACGATCTTAAACGCAATCGCCGCAAAGGGTTTGTCGTCGTCGGCCGGGCGGGTCTCGGTCTCTCCCGTCTCCGGGTTGGTCCCCTCGATCGGGGGAACCTCGGGCGGCGAGGGGAGGTAATGAATCACGGAGTCGATGAGGGGCTGGACCCCGGTGTTCTTCAGGGCCGACCCCACGAACACCGGCAACAGATCGACCTCAAGTACCCCCGCCCGGATGGCCCGGCGGATATCGTCCGGAGTCAGCTCCTCGTCATCCAGGTATTTCATCAGGACTTCGTCGTCGTATTCCACCACCGCTTCGATCATTTCGGCCCGTCGCTCCTGGGCCTCCTCCCGAACGTCCTCGGGAACCTCCCGGCGCTCGAATTCGGCCCCCATGGTGTCCTCTTCCCAGACCAGGTAGTCCATCGTGATCAGGTCGACGCAGCCCTCAAAATTCTCCTCCCGTCCCACCGGGATCTGAAGCGGTACGGCGTTGGCTCCCAGCCGCTCCCGCATCTGCTCAACACAGCCGTAGAAATCCGCTCCAACGCGGTCCATTTTGTTCACAAACGCGACCCGCGGAACGTTGTACTTGTCGGCCTGTCGCCAGACGGTCTCGGACTGCGGTTCCACACCCCCGACCGCACAGAACACCCCGATCATGCCGTCGAGCACCCGGAGGCTCCGCTCGACCTCGATCGTGAAGTCAACGTGCCCCGGGGTGTCGATGATGTTGATCCGGTGGTCCTTCCAGTAGCAGGTCGTGGCGGCGGACTGGATGGTGATCCCGCGTTCCTTCTCCTGATCCATGAAGTCCATCTCGGCAGCGCCGTCGTGGACCTCCCCCATCTGGTGGATCTTGCCCGTGTAGTAAAGGATCCGTTCGGTGGTGGTGGTTTTCCCGGCGTCGATGTGAGCCGCCAGGCCAATGTTCCGTGTGTTTTCAAGCGCTACCTTACGTTCTTCCACGATCAAACACTCCGTACGATCAGGTTAAGATGCAATCGTTGCTCGGCTTCCGTTGACTGATGCGGGCCGGATCGGGACGTTACCAGCGATAGTGAGCGAAGGCGCGGTTGGCTTCCGCCATTCGATGGATGTTTTCCCGCTTGTCAAAGGCCGCGCCCCCGTAGTTGGAGGCGTCCAGCAGTTCGTTGGCAAGCCGGTCCAGCATGTCGTATTCGCGGCGGGCCTGAGCGGCCTCGACGATCCAGCGCAGGGACAGAGCCAGGCTCCGGGACTGATCGACCTCCATGGGGACCTGGAAGGTCGCTCCCCCCACCCGGCGGGGTCGAACTTCAAGCCGGGGCCGGACGTTGTCCACGGCGTTGTTGAAGATGATCATGGGATCCTCTCCGGTCCGCTCCTCGATGGTGTCGAGGGCCCCGTAGACGATCCGTTCAGCCACGGTTCGTTTCCCGTCCGTCATCACTTTGTTGATCATTTTGCTGACCACTTTGCTGTCGTAGACCGGGTCCGGGTCGACTTCCTTACGGTCGAGCACAGGTCCTTTTCGCGGCATGGTTGGTTACTCCTCGTCTGGTTTTTTGGTTCCGTATTTCGACCGGGCCTGCCGGCGTTCGTCCACGCCGGAGGTGTCGAGCGTTCCCCGGACGATCGTGTAGCGAATCCCCGGGAGGTCCTTCACCCGGCCACCGCGAACCAGGACGATGTTGTGTTCCTGGAGGTTGTGGCCCTCCCCGGGAATGTACGCGGTCACCTCGTACCCCGTAGTCAGTCGAACCCGGGCCACCTTCCGGAGGGCGGAGTTCGGCTTCTTCGGGGTCGTCGTGTAAACGCGGGTCAGGACCCCCCGCCGCTGGGGACTTCCCTGAAGCGCCGGGGTGGTATGTTTCTTCGTCTGCTGTTCGCGTCCCTTGCGAACCAGCTGGTTGATCGTTGGCACAGTCATCCAACTCCCTGGTTTCCCGCGACCGGAGCCCGGCCGCGGACAAATATTCGTTGATTTATTCGGTGGTTACGCTCCGGGCCCCGGAGGATCACGAGGGCCTGATTGGCTTTGACAACCGTTCCCCGGACCCGACTCGTCACGGAATCAAGCGAACCGATATTATACGTCCCTGAGGGAAAGTTACAATGGAACAAACCCGGCTCGGTTCGAAAACGGGAATCTACGCGGGGGCCTCGGACTCCTCCTGTTCCACGACGTCCTCGGCCGGTTCTTCGACGTCCTCGACGTCCTCGGTCTCCCGGGTGTGTTCGCGGGCCTTGTCGACCACGTCCCGGAGGTCCGTCCGGAACAT
>CAYPTI010000161.1:0-3756 GCA_964413525.1 uncultured bacterium
GGGTGTTCCGAACCGGAGGCCTCCGAGGAGCGCCCGGACCCGCCCGTGAATGTAAACGAGGTCCGGCAGATCGACCTGGAGCAAACCATTACCGCGGTGGCTACCCTGGAGATCAACCGGCGGAACCGAATTCGCTCTTCCCACGAACACCTCCGGGTCATGGTGTTTTCCGCCGACCGGTTTCTCTGATCGGTCCTCCCCCTTAACCCCCACCGGCTCAAACCCTCACAGCCCATCCGGAACTCATCGCCCGATCCGGTTGATGGTTGCGTGGTGCAGGCGGGTCGTATAATACGAATCGGTATCGTGACGGAGGAATTCGAACGGGCCCGAATCATCAGGGATCGTCGCCGGAGGATCGGATGATGAAATGAACCGGGTTCTGGAAACGATGGACGCGGTCGTCAATCGCCTGCTGTCAGCCCGGCTGACCACCGAGGCGGCGGCCCTCTCCTTTTTTGTCCTGCTGGCCTTTCCCGCCGTTTTGATCCTTCTGGTTTCCGTCCTGAACCTGCTGGGGTCCGGGGAAGCCGTCCTTGATGCGCTGACTCTTCTGGAACCGTTGCTGGGGGAGGAGGGGCAGACGATCACCCGGCAGTTCGTCGAACAATCAAGCACCCGGATGGTCGGAGTGGTATCCGTTCTGACTCTTGGTATTCTCGTCTTCGTGACCCTGGGGTCCATGCTTCAGCTTCAGGAAACGCTCACCACCCTGCGGGGAATGACCCTTGACCAGCCCGAGTGGCGGTGGAAGCACCTTGTTACGGACCGACTGAAGGTGGTCGGCTTGATGGTCCTGGCCGGCCTGTTGCTTGCCGGAACGATGGTCCTGAGCGGGGTGGTCACCGCCGGGGTTCACGGACTGCTGCCCGTCCGACCGGGCTGGATCGGCTGGGCCGTGAACCACGGAATGATTTTCGTCGTCTGCGTGCTGCTGTTTTCGTTGCTGTATCAGTACCTTCCCGCCGGACGGACCCCCTGGAGACCGCTTGTAGAGGGAGCTTTGGTTTCAGCGGCCCTGTTTACCTTGGGGCGGGAAATCCTGTGGCGGGTTCTGATCGGGGGGAGCTGGATGGGGTTTTACGGCGCCTCGGCCGGGGTCCTGGCCCTGGGGTTGTGGGTTTATTATTCGTCGTTGATCTTCTTCGCAGGTGGACTGCTGGCCTACCGAAACGGATCTTAATCCAGCCCCATCCGGTCGGCTACGTTTTCCAGGGTTTCGGAGATGTCGGGGCCCACGCTCTGGCCGGGGAGGATGTCCCCCAGGGAGGCTCCCAGGGCTCCGGCGGTCATCACGATGGAGATCCGGGCCAGCATGACGACGGGCTCCTCCCCGCTTCCAAGCCGTCCCCAGAGCGCCATCAATCCGGTCGCCGTGAGGAAGGAGATCACGACGACGCCCAGCAGGCGGCGGGGGATAAGGCCGAACACGGGTCGGCTGGGTACGACCTGCTGGAAGTCGGCCCAGTAGAGGATCGCGAGGGGAATCGTGATCACAAACAGACCGTTGAGAACGAGCAGATAGGGAACCCCGAAGAGGGTATGCTGCAGGAAGAACTCGGCGATGTCGAAGACGCCGTCCTCCACCAGCAACGGCAGGCTGAAGATCACCGCTCCGACGATGGCTTCCCCGATGTCGCGGCCGGTGTATTTTCGGATCACCTGCCCGAACACGGTGGGGGTCAGGTCCAGGTCCCGGACCTGTTCGATGGTTTCCTCCAGTTCCTCCCGCAGTTCACGGTCCCCGGCTTCGGATTGAATCTCTTTCAGATCCTCAACAATATCGCGGAGGGAATCCCGGGAGTCGTCTTCCGGACTACTCACGCTCAAAAATCAGAGACTCCGGACGGTCCGTCAAGAAAATAGATCGAGTGCCTCACCGGCCGACGCATCGGCGTGGACGATCCGGGCGATGGCCTTCAACATGGTCTGAGGGGATTCGTGCTGGAAGACGTTGCGGCCGATGGAAACCCCGGATCCTCCCACCGACATGGCGTCCTCAACCATCTTGAGGATGTCCTCGTCGGTGTCCATTTTCTCCCCGCCCGCGATCAGCACCGGGATTGGACAGCCCTCGACCACCTGCCGGAAGCTTTCCCGGCTGCCGGTGTACGGAACCTTGACCAGGTCGGCGCCCAGTTCGGCGGCGATCCGGGCGGCGTGCTTGACGTACTCGACGTCCTGTTCGTCCTGTATTTCGGGACCCCGGGTGTACATCATGGCCAGCAGGGGGAGGCCCCATTCCATGGCCTGCTGGGAAACTTCCCCGAGGTCCCGGAGCATCTCGGCCTCCTCAAGGGCTCCGATGTTGACGTGGACGCTGACGGCGTCGGCGCCCATTTTGGTGACCTGTTCGACGCTGTTCACCAGCACTTTGGCGTTGGGGTCCGGGCCCCAGACGGTGCTCCCCGACAGGTGAAGCACCAGCCCGACGTCCTCCCCGTACTGGCGGTGGCCGTGTAACGGTAGCCCCATATGACCCAGGACGGCGTCGGCCCCGCCCTCGGTGACGAAATCCACCATCTCACGCATGTCCTGGATGCCCTCGATGGGACCCACCGTCACCCCGTGGTCCATCGGCACGATGACCGCCCGCCGCCGGTCCCGGTCCATGATTCGTTCGAGCCGAATGTTTTTTCCGGTCATGATTTTCCTCCTCCGGCCCGGGCCAGGCCCGTTCCGTCTGGTTCGGGTGGTTCAAAGCCGTTGTTGTGTCTGTCTTGTCGTGCGAACGGATTCGGCAAACGGGGTTCAGTTCGATCCGATCAATCCGTCGATCCTTCCGTTCGACGGAGGAACCCGGTACGAACCCACTGGCAAGGATACTCGCCGGAAGGCCGGGTTTGAAGGATCGGAGACTGTGGCAACCCGGTCCCGGATCGAGGCCTTATTCGTCCGGTCTGAACTCCCCGTTGATTCCTCAATCATCGAGCGAGTCCTCTCATAAACCTCCGTCCGTTGACAACTTAAACGTTTCAACATAAAGTTGTTACAACAAGTAAATGGGGATGAGTTCATGGGAACGAATCAAGAGCAAAAATTGTCGACTGAATCGGACCAGCGAGGCCGGGATCTGCTGGAGGAGCATGTTTATTTGAACATTGTACGGGCCCGTCAGCAGCTCTCCCGGGAAATTGTGAACCTGTGCGAACAACACGGGGTGACCCACCGGCAGTACAACGTGTTGCGGATTCTGTACGTCAGGGGTCAAGTGCCGAGTTCGGAGGTCGCCCGGCACCTGATTATTCGCTCCCCTGACGTCACCCGGTTGTTCAAACGCATGGAGGACAAGGACTTAATCGACCGGGAGTTGTCCCGCGAGGACCGGCGAGTGGTGCTGGTCGGGTTAACCTCGAAGGGAACCCGGACGTGTGAACGAATCGACGAGGAACTGGTCTCGCTTCACGAACAACAGCTCGATCATCTGGATCGGGAGGAATTGAACCGGCTCAACGATCTGTTAATCAAACTGCTGGAAACCGGGGAACCGGCGTAACTTTGATCCGCATGGACCAACCGGGGAAGGGATTCCCCTCCGGACCATCCCCGGATTTTGGACACCGGGAACGTCACGTCATTGGACGGTGATGTAGAATCCGAACGACAGGTTGGATGAAGGGAGGTTTTCGCCATGAGCACCGACGAGTTGATCACGCCCTGCTGCGGCACCCGGATCGAACCGGCGGCCGGATTTCAGGGGATCGACTGCTGCGGTCAGCATTTTGACCGCGAGGAGCTGGAAGCGGCCGCTGAATC
>CAYPTI010000162.1:0-3671 GCA_964413525.1 uncultured bacterium
CCGCCCTCAAACCCCACGAAGGGGTGGGCGATGACGGCGTCGAACCCCATGTCGAGCGCATGGGTGGTTATCCATCGCGAGGTGTTGGCGGTGTCCGCGACCTTGAAGTCGGCGATCGCCGGGCCGTCAAAGGAATCGAGCAGATCGGACGTCAGGCCCGGACCCAGGGTTAAGACAAGGGGGTAGTTAATTTTTACTCCTGCGATGTGATCGCTGACCTCGGACAGAAGGGACCGGCATTGACGGAAGTGTTCCCGCTGGAGCCGGGTCCGTTCCGCCGACGGCAGGGAGTGAAGGGACCGGGGACGATCGAGAGCAAAGATCAATTTCGAAGCACGCTGCAGATCCGGTTCGTCCATGCTCTCACGGAAGGAAGACATGGTGAATTCGTTCCCCGGTACGGGATGTCTTTCCTGACTGTGGCCCGGCGGAGGGAGGACGGTTCGAGGCTTGCCCCAACCGTTGACCCACGATCATCGAATGGAAGCTTCGACCCTCGCTGGAAGCACCAGTTGAACCGATTCCAGAAAGGCCGCTCACCCCGCCAACTCATTCTGGAGAATACGCATTGTTGGCCGAGGGATGCAACGAAAGGCGAAGGGAGTTGGGTCGAAAGTCCGATGCACGGAGGCTGTTTACAAACATGAAGATGGATTCAACCGGAGAACAAGAATAAATGGCGGAGGGGGAGGGATTCGAACCCTCGGTACCCGCTGGGGGCACACACGATTTCCAATCGTGCGCCTTCAACCGGACTCGGCCACCCCTCCGAATCGGACCAACCAACCGACCCTGATCGGGTCAGCACCTCGTTCACACACCGGGCGCCCCGCCCCGTTCGACGTTGATGGGGTCCCTATCCTTCCGGACCCGGCGGTTGAGTGAAACCGTTATGATATCGGGAACCCGCCGTTTTGCCCACGGTCTACTCGAAGCCCCGTTGATGGCGGTCCTCATCGGAGCTATGGTCTTGCTCCCTTCCCACGGAAACCGGAGGAAATGCCCTGAACCAACTTGCCCGCCCCAAACTGGTGTTTTTCGGTCTGCTGGTGCTGCTTCTGGGGGCGGCATTCGTCCTGCTCTGGCGCTCGGAATCCGGTCCTCCCGATCCGAAACCGGTGGCACAGGAGCAGCGGGCCGTCGAGGAAGAGCCCCCGGACCTCCGCGGTGAACGTCCACTGACCATCATCCATACCAACGACATCCACGGCCAGGTGGTGGAGACGGAGGCCCGCTGGCTGGACACCGACGATCCGCCGATGGCCGGCGGGATGGCCCGGCTGGGCACCTTTCTGAAGGAGGAGCGAGAGCGCGCCCATCATCACGACCGACCCGTCCTGTACCTCGACGCCGGAGACTGGTTCTCGGGCACGCCCGAATCGGATCGTCTGGACGGAATCCCGATGATCGAGGGGTTCAACGCCGTTGAACTCGATTACACGACGCTGGGCAACCACGACGTGGATCACGGCCTCGACACCCTCATCCAGCGACTGGAGGAACTGGAAGCCGAGGTCCTTGTCGCCAACCTGAGCTACGAGCAGAACGGTGAAACGGTCCCCTTTCCCGGCACGGAACCCTGGACCGTGGTTCAGCGGGACGGGCTCCGAATTGGACTGTTCGGGCTGATTTACGACGACACCCCCGGCATCGCCCTGGCAGAAAACGTGGAAGGGCTGATTTTCAAAGACGAAGTTCAATCCGCCCGGGAAGCAGTCGAACACCTCCGACGACAGGATCCCGACCTGATCGTGGGGATCACTCACGTGGGCCTTGAACGGGACCGTCAGCTGGCGGAGAAGGTGGAGGGGATCGACGTTATTGTAGGCGGTCACACGCACACGCGACTGGACGAACCCGAACGGCGGAACAACACCATTATCGCGCAGGCGGGGGGCAACCTGACCTCCGTGGGCCGGCTCGATCTTACGCTCTCAAGCCCCGACCGGGAGATTCAGCGGTATTCCGGGGGGCCGGTCACCCTGTACGATTACCGGTACCAACCCGATCCCGGGGTGGACCGGATTCTGGAACCGCTGCTGGACGACGTCCGGAAGCAGCTCAACGAGGTCATCGGCCGCACCTCCCGTCCGATTACACGGGCTCGGGAGACGTCCTCCCCGCTCGGGAACCTCATCACCGACGTCATGCGTGAGGCCGGGGACGCGGACGTGGCCTTCCAGAACGCCGGAGGGATCCGGGACAACCTTCCCGGTGGGGAGGTCACCCTTCGACACGTTCACCGGGTGCTCCCCTTCGGCAACCACCTGGTTACCGTGGATCTCACCGGGGAACAAATTCGTGCCATCCTCGAGGATTCCCTGCGGTATCCCGATTCCCGCATCCAGCTCAGCGGAATCGAGGTCTCCGCGGACCCGGAGGCCGAGCGGGGGGAACGGGTCCGGGACGTGCGATTCAACGGGGATCCCCTGGAGCCCGACCAAATCTACCGGGTGGCGACCTCTAATTTCCTCGCCGGTGGAGGAGATGAATACAACGTCTTTCGCCGGGGAACCAACCGGGAGGACCATACCGGTGTGCTCCTGCGGAATTTGCTGGAACAATACTTTCGTGAACACTCCCCGGTGGAACCCCCGGTTCAGGACCGCTACCGTCCGGCCGACGTTCGGGAACCAACCCGCAATCGGTCCGACGAGGGTTCCCCCTCCGGGGCCTCGGTCGCCTCCTGAATCTTTCTTCTCCCCCCCATTCCGGGCCCTGGTCTTGAGGGTTCGAAACAGGTTCGTCTCAAGCCGGGCGTCGAAGGCGGTCCCGCGCCATTTACGGACCGGTCCGACCTCCTATCAGGTGGCACCGTGGAGGGCTCCGGACCATCGTTCCCGCGGTGAGCGGGATCCGGCTGATCCCGGAACCCGGGAAGACCGGGATGTTTAATTAATTTCTTGACAAACCGGTTCGTCATCCTTTTGCTTGGGTAGCATCTTTTATGCTGATTATGAATAAACAAACCGTCCCCGGAGGTTCGTCGCCATGGCCCAGCCCGATGAATACGGTCAAAACATGGAATCGTTAGCGGTGTACGACATCGAGGAGAAACCCCCGCTGGGGGAAGCCATTCCGCTGGGAGTCCAGCACGTGCTGGCGATGTTCCTGGGCAACGTGGCGCCGCCGTTGATCATTGCGGGGGCCCTCGGGCTGGCGACGGGGGAGACGACTTTTTTGGTTCAGATGGCCCTGATCATCGCCGGGGTGGCTACGATCGTGCAGGCCTACCCGATCGGACCCTTCGGCGCCAAGGCGCCGATCGTGATGGGGACCAGTTTTGCCTTTTTGAGTCCGCTGATCGGCATCGGAACCGAGTACGGGCTGGCGGTGGTGTTCGGGGCCTGTCTGGCGGCGGCCCCCGTGGAAGGGATCATCGGGTATTACCTGGATCGGGTCCGGCCCTACTTTCCCCCGCTGGTCAGCGGGGTCGTGGTGATGCTGATCGGGCTGTCGCTGATCCCGGTGGGGATGGACTACGCCGCCGGCGGGGTGGGGGCGGAGAACTACGGATCGTTTCTGAACCTGGGGGTCGCCGGGCTGGTTTTCCTGATAACCATCGTATTGAATCAGTTTGTCGGGGGATTTTTGCGAATTGCCAGCGTCCTGATCGGGATCGTGGTGGGCTACCTCGTGGCCATCCCGCTGGGGATGATTGATTTTTCGGC
>CAYPTI010000163.1:0-1571 GCA_964413525.1 uncultured bacterium
ACCACCAGACGGACGTCGCTGTCGTCCTCGTCCAGTTCCAGGGTGGAGTGGCTGGCTCCGCCCCAGGTCAGGTGATCGTGCGGGCTCAGGTGACCGACCAGACCGGCGGAAAGTTGAACCGTCTCGTTAAGCTGCAGGAGATAGGTTCCGGCGGCCAGTTCCCACCACCCGTAGTCGTCGTCGGAGTCCCGTTTTTCGGGCGGAATGGGCTCCCGGTCCGAGACCTGGAGCTCCCCGCCGCCGAAATCAAGCTGACCGGGCGTCTCGATTCGGTACACCCCCGCTGCCGTGAGCGAGACCCGGTTGGGTTCAACCTGCGTTTCCTCGTGAATTACTCCGGAAAGATGGTCGTCGACGATTGTTTCGCCCGATAACTGCACGGTCACACCGCCTTCCATTCGTGGTTCGTGAGTTCACTCGTATACTAGGTAGAGTAGTCATCCTAGCCCGGGAGTCCAAACCTGATGCCCAATCGGCCGCTCGCCGTCATGATGACCGCCGGAGTCCTTGTTTTTTTCGTGGCCCTTGGCGGTTCCTACCTGTGGGCAACCCTGGATCCGCCGGAATCCATCCCCTCCCCCGACTCCGAACCGGCCGAACAGGTGGTTGACGAACCGGACACGGCCCCCGAACTAAACGTTCAGGAACTCGGGTTCACGGATTGGGAGGAGTTTGAGCGGTATGACGGGGAACGGGAGGAAATGCTCGGCATTGACGAAGGTGTATCCGTTCGACTTCGGAGGGGTCCTTCCGAGCAGGACGAAGCAATCCGGGAGGTTACCGGACGGGCTCTGTTCGAACGGATAGACCACTGGGAAGACTGGTTTCTGGCCCGGGCCCGGAACGGCACCATCGGCTGGATCCCGGATCAGGAGATTCGCCGGCTCAACATACCCCGACCCGTTGCCCGGCGGTTTGTGGAACAACTTCCGCCCCTTGCCGACAGTTATAGGGAACAACTGCCCGCACGATTTGACGGTCGGAACCAGGTGCGGGTGACATCGGATTACGCCAACTTCCGGGGCGGACCCGGGACCCAATTTGGCCGGTTGAGGAGGGTCCGTCAGGAGGAACGGCTCATCCTTCTGGCCCGCGAGGATGATTGGTTCCGGGTTGAGACCACGGCCGGAGAGACCGGCTGGATTCACGGAAATCTCGTGGAACCAATCTGGGCGACGGACCCGTCATCGTGGGAGCGGACCGAACTCGCTGCCGGGGCGGAACTTCGTCCGGGTCCCGGGACGGAATACCGTGGAGAGCCCGTTCCGGAGGACCAGCTCGACGTGACGGTTATCGACACGGTGGGCGATTGGCTTCAGGTTGAACGGGAAAACGGTCGAATCGGGTGGGTGAACCGGAACCATACGGCCCCCTGACTTAACCGGACTGCCGGTGAAGCATTCCCTTCCGGTCAACCCGGTTGAGTAACTCAACGACTTCCTCTACCGACCGGCGGCTCCGGTCGTCTTGCTGGACGTCGTAATACAGGTCAAGGGACTTCTCGACCGCATCGGTCAGGATGGTATCCCGCTGGTTGGAGGGCAACCCCAGATCGTCGTAGGTTACCGGTA
>CAYPTI010000163.1:1671-3622 GCA_964413525.1 uncultured bacterium
CCCCGTTCAAACAACCCATCCCGAAGGGACCGGCTGAGGTCGAAAGCAATGTTCCGCGGTTGACTCACCTCAAGTTCGGACCGGGTCAATTTCCTGGGAAACGTCTGAGCAAGGGCCGTACCCATGCCGGCGATCAGGTGCCGCGGATCGGCGAGTCCACAGATCGCGTAGTCCATCAGCATCAGGTCGGGACAGGTGTCGAGGGATTCTCGTTTAAGAAATTCGCCGTCCTCGCTGTAGAGGTACACCTGGTTGGTGTAGGAGGCGGTGGAACTGGCAACGGTGGGGACGGTAACGCAGTACTGTGACAGCATTTGAGCGGCGTACTTCACGACGTCCAGCGTTTTGCCGGCCCCCAGTCCGACCACCATGTCCGACTCCTGTTTTCGGCCCTCCTCGGCAATCCGTTCAATTTCCGGCAGGCAGCTCTCCCCCAGGGAAACCTCGATGCTGCTGCCGATCATGGCTTCCTTCAGGCTGGACCGGATGGTGGCTTCGTACCGTTCAAGGGCGGTCTTGTTGCCGACGACGAGGGCCCGCTCCCCGAAGGGTTCCAGTCGGTCGCCCAGGTTCTGGAGGGCCCCGTGAGCCGAGACGTACCGCTGCGGTCCGATGGAGATCACGCTACCACCTCAAAAGAGACTCAACGAAAAGAGTTCGTAGGCCACCGTCTGGTCCCAGAGCAGGGAGATGAAGAAATACATGATCATGTAGGACCCGTAGATGAAGTTCTGAAAGATTGCTCCCAGCAGACCCCGGGTCAGGGGAAAGAAAAGAATAACCAGCAATCCAAGGAACAGCCAGCGCTGGTTGACTTCCAGCCACCGGGCCGCCCCGGGAGACAGAAAGTACTGTAACACGCCGCTGCCGTCCAGCGGAGGGACCGGAATTAAGTTAAACACGCCCAGAATTACGTTAATGGTGGTGTTGGCGAGGAGGAAGATGGCCAGCGGCTCCATGAGGGGAATCTCCACCCGGACCAGGAGCGGTGCCAGAAGAATGCACAAAACAACGCTGATCCCGGCGAGAAGGAAGTTGGCCCCCGGGCCGGCTCCCGCCACAAAGGCCCGGTCGCGGCGGCCATCGCGCAGGTTCATGGGGTTGACCGGGACCGGTTTGGCCCAGCCGAAGGGGGGCAACCCAAACAATATCATGACCCCGGGAACGATGATCGTTCCCATCAGATCGACATGATCGAGGGGGTTCAGGGAGATCCTCCCCTGCCGTTTGGCGGTCGAGTCCCCCCGGCGCCAGGCTTCGTAAGCGTGGGCGGATTCATGAACGCTGATGCTGATGACAAAGACCACAGCCACCAGAACGATCGCGCCTGGTTCCATGGGAGTCCTCCCCGAAAACCGGCATTTTGGCCAGGATGTAACCAGTCTATCACAACCGGAAATTATCTTCGCTGAACGACCGGGCCGCAACCGTGACGGACGAACACCGTTTGGGTCCCTTGACCCTTTTCTGTCCGGGTACGGATAGGATTGGAAGGGAGGAGTCGGTTATTCGTCACCCGGAGGGGAACCGGGATCCGATCACCCGTCGGAAGTCGACTCCTTCAGGGAACCCTCCGGCTCGGACGAGGCCTGTTCGAGTTCCAGCAAGAATGTTTGCAATCGCTGCCGGTAGCGATATCCGGCCACCGCGGGAAGATCGTTGTGTCCCGCTCCCCGGACGAACCAGGCCTCGGGATCGCCGGGGAGGCCCTCAAGCAACCTCCGTCCCAGTTCAATCGGAATGACCCGGTCCTCGGTGCCGTGAACCACCAGAATTGGAGGTCGAATTCCCCGATCGGACGCCTCCTGAACGTTCCGGAGGGTGTCCAGATCGACGCTCAACAACCACCGTAGACCCGGGACGGGGAGAATCTCTCGGGCCACCGAGGCGGCATCCGGAAACCCGCTTTCCAGAATCATTCCCCGGGGTGGATGGTCCACGGCCAGGTCGG
>CAYPTI010000164.1:0-3585 GCA_964413525.1 uncultured bacterium
GGGTACCAGGTGAAGAGTTGAATTTCCTCGTCGTTGGGATAATCAAGGTTGACGGTCGGAGCATGGCCGGCCCCGAGTTCCCGCAAACCGGCCCAGCGGTGAGTCCCGTCCAGGAGGGTGCCGCTGTCCCGGTCAACCAGCAGAGGCTTAAAAAAAATGCCCATGGACTTAAGGCTGTCCAGCAACGCCCGCATTTCCTCCGGATTCACGTCTTCGTGAGGTTGCAGTTCCTCAATCGGCCGCCACCGGATGGGAAACACCCGTAGGGGTTTTTCCTCGTACCGGCTGTCTTCAAGGCCAATCTCGGCCATCACAGGATCCTCCTCGTGTCTTCACGGGAATGAGGTACCCATTCTAAACGGTCAGCAAACCCTCCCAAACGGGGGAACGACAGGGTAGAAGTCTGCTCACGCACGCGTATCATCCTACCCGGAGAAGCAGGGATTGAACCGACCGCAGACGTTGGACTATGAATGTACTCAGGAGGGTACCCGATGTCCAAGGACTCTCTGCCCCTAGCCAAATTTAAGGCCCTCGACGAATCAACCCTCGACGCACTCAAATCGGCCGGCTACCGCTCCGTGGAAGAACTTGCCACCGCGCCGCTGGAGGATCTCGTCGGAATCGAAAACATCGACCGAAGCCGGGCTCAAGAGATCCTCGAACAGGCCAATCAGCTCATCGAGCGAAACCAGAAGTCACCGGATGATGGGGAGCCGGGTGAGCCCCGTGGTTCGGAGGACGAACCTGACCGGGGAGTCAACCGGGATGAACGGCCGAAGGAAACCCTGCAGCGCCTGCGGGAATTGAATCGGATTGGGGGCGGAAAGGAGAACATCCGGGCTCAGCATGAACGGGACAAAAAAACCGCCCGTGAGCGAATAAAATACCTGTTCGACGCCGATTCCTTCCGGCCCATCGACCGGCTGGTCGAACGGCGTTCCTACGAATTTGACGAGACCAAACGTCACGTGCCCGGGGACGGAGTCCTCTGCGGAATCGGGACCATCAACGGCCGCCGGGTGGCGTGTTTCAGCCAGGATTTTACCGTCATGGGCGGCAGTCTCTCCGAGGAACACGGCCGGAAAATAGCCAAGCTGATGGACCTGGCCTACAAGCACAGGATTCCCCTGATCGGGCTGAACGACTCGGGAGGGGCCCGCATTCAGGATGGAGTTCGAAGCCTCGCTTCCTACGCGGAGATCTTTCGCCGCAACACCGAGTACTCCGGCCGGATTCCTCAGCTCTCCCTCATCATGGGTCCGTGCGCCGGCGGGGCCGTCTATTCGCCGGCGATCAGCGATCTGCTCTTCATGGTGGAGGAAAGCAGTTTTATGTACGTCACGGGTCCCGACGTGGTCCGGACCGTCACCGGCGAAGAACTCAGCCATCGGGACCTCGGCGGGTCGGACGTTCACCGCCATCGTTCCGGGGTCGCTCACGGGGTCGGAGAATCCGAGCAGAAAACCCTCGACCTCGCCGTGAAGGCCCTGTCCTATCTCCCGGATCACCATGGAGAACGACCGGACCGCCGGGAACCCCGTCCTCCTTCCACGGATCGTCCGCTGGAGGAAATTGTCCCGGAAGACAAGACCAAACCGTACGACGTCCGGGAGGTCATTACCGCCCTGGTGGACGGGGATTCTTTCTTTGAACTCCAGCCGCAGTTCGCTCGAAACCTCGTGATCGGCTTCGCCCGACTGGACGGGATCTGCGTCGGGGTGGTGGCCAACCAGCCGAAGTACAACGCCGGAACCCTGGACATCGACGCGTCCGACAAAGGAGCCCGGTTCGTCCGACTGTGCAACAGCTTCAACCTTCCCATCATCACATTGGAAGACGTTCCGGGGTTCCTCCCCGGCAAGGACCAGGAGGCCGGGGGAATCATCCGGCACGGAGCCAAATTCCTTTACGCCTACGCCGAAGCAGACGTCCCCCTGATCACCGTGATCCTCCGAAAATCCTACGGGGGAGCCTACTGCGTCATGGCTTCCAAGCACCTGGGGGCCGACTTCAACTACGCCTGGCCCATGGCGGAGATCGCCGTCATGGGACCCGAAAGCGCCGTGGAGGTCATCCACGGGGACGAGATTCGCTCCTCCGAAGACCCGAGAAAGGCCCGGAACGAAAAAATCAGCCAGCTTCGCGATCAGTTCGGTAACCCCTGGGAGGCCGCCCGGCGAGGGTACCTGGACGACGTCATCACGCCGGACGAAACCCGGGATCGAATCGTCGAATCCCTGAAACTGGGGGTTCGTCGTCTGCCCCTGCAGGACGAACGACCTCCCGGCAATCCACCGGTCTGACCGGAGCCAGCCAACGCAATGAGTGCCCGTGAAAAAACGGGTTGGAGCGACCCGGCTGGCAATCCGAACCGAACCCGATCACCGTCGGTTCCCGCACAAATCCAATCGCTCGAAAGGAGTGATCGAATTGACCGCGAACTTCTCCTACTGGAAGCGCATCCCGGCCGAATCCACGGGGGAAGACGAATTTCACTGCGTGATTGAAATCCCCCGGGGCGAGAAAATCAAGTACGAGTACAGCAAGATGTTCGACGTTCTCTTCCTCGATCGGGTGCTGTACAGTTCGGTTCACTACCCCGAGAACTACGGCCTGGTCCCCCGGACCCTGGCCGACGACGGCGACCCGATGGACGTCCTGCTGCTCTGCCAGGAACCGCTGCTCCCCCTGACGGTTGCTCAATTTTCCCCGCTGGGCGGCCTGGAGATGGAGGATGAAAAGGGGGTCGATCACAAGATCATCGCCGTGGCGACCCGCGATCCGCAGTACAGTTCCTACCGGAACCTGAGTGAATTGCCGGATCACAAACTACGTGAAATCAGGCAGTTTTTTGCCGACTACAAGCAGCTTGAGGACAAGAAGGTCAACCTGGACGAATTTTACGGACGGACCCGGGCGCTGGAAATCCTCCACGAAAGCATGGACATGTTTGAACGGGAGTACCCCGAAGCTCCCCGTCCCGACCGTTCCTAGCCTTCGGTTCCGTCAGTCCACCACGACTTCGTACCCGGCTTCTTCCAGCCGGCTCCGGTCATGCTGTACCTTCTCGCCCTTGGTGGTCAGGTAGCCGCCGATGAACATCGACGTTCCCACCCGGAGGGCCTGACGCAGTTGACTTCCCAGGTGCCACTCCCGACCGGCTGAAATGGTCAGATCCGCCTCCGGCAGGACCAGCCGGAACATGCTCAGGGCTTTTAGACAATATTCCGGGGTAAGCTGACCTTCGTTTTCGAGCGGGGTCCCGGGCATGGGAATTAAGAAGTTCACGGGCACGATGGTGGGATCCTCCTGTTTGAGTGACAGGGCCAGTTCGACCAAATCTTCGGGGTCCTCCCCCTGGCCAACGATCCCACCGCTGCAGGTGGTCATCCCGGCCCGCCGGACGTTTTCCAGGGTCCGCCGACGGTCCTCAAAGGTATGGGTGGTGCAGATCTCCGGGTAGTACCGTTTGCTGGTGTTCAGGTTGTGGTTGATGATGTCGACGCCGGCCTCCGCCAGCCGCCGGGCCTGGTCCTCGTCCAGCAAGCCCACGGAGAGACAGATTTTCAGGTCGTGTTCCCG
>CAYPTI010000165.1:0-3573 GCA_964413525.1 uncultured bacterium
GCCGGAGTATCGGTCCGGGCGTCGCGGTCGGTCCGCTGGTGGCGCCGGTTGCTGACGGATTACGACCTTCCCTACGAGGTGCGGACCCGGTTTCCGTTTCGCTGTCAGCTGATCCATGAAGCCTGACGAAAGACGAAGGGTGAACGGAGGACGACCGCGTGGAGAACGTTGACGAAGCAGTGGTCATCGTCGGCGGCGGACCGGCCGGGTTGACGGCGGCCCATAACTTTCGACATCTCGATCCCCTCCTGATCGACCCGGACCGACCGGCCCGGGCCTCCGCCTGCGGCGGGGTGTTAACCCAGGTCGCCTGCCGGATGCTGGCCCGGTATCCCGCCGTGTACCGGGCCGTCCGGAAGCGGGCGGTGAACCTGAACCGGGTTCAGCTCGTGATCGGACAATCTCCGGTGGCGCGGTACGAACCGCCACCGAACGGAACCTGGATCCTGCCCCGTTCGACCCTGCACTCGGTGCTGCTGAACCAGCTGGAGGGAATCGGCCGGTACCGAACGGACTACGTCCGGGAGGCGACCCGGATCGACGGCGGGTGGAGCCTCACCCTGCGGTCGGGGGACAGCCTGCGAACCCGACTGCTCATCGACGCCTCCGGCCATCGCCGGATCTCGGATCGCAACCAATCGTCGACCGGAGCTGATCTGATGGGCCGGGAATGGACGTTGGAATCGGATGAACCGTTTCCGCCCCATCTGATGATGGTTCTGTTTCCCGGCGGGTATGCCGGGCTGGCTCCCACGGCCGACGACCGACTGACGCTGTCCGCCGTGAGTGCCCCCCGGTCAGGGTCGTCGGCCGAAGGAATATACGAGCGCATTCGGCGGGCGCTTCCACCGGCCGTCACGTCCCGGTTGCCCGCCTCGACGCCCCGTCCACACCGGTCCAAGGGAGGATTCTGGCAGCACCATACCCGGCCCATCGGACCCCGGCACGTGGCGATCGGGGACGCCCTGGGGTTCGCCATGCCGCTCACCGGGGAGGGTCTGGCGATGGCCTTCCGGGAAGCAACCTGGTTGCGAACCCTCTCGGACCATCCCCCGGCCGACCCGATCCCGGAGGTCCTCGTTCACCGATACCAACAAGAAATTGAAAACCCGCTTCACCGGCGGCAGCGACGGTGGTCCGTCATTCACCGGCTGGCCCTCCTGATCGGCGCCTCCCCCCTGCAGCGACTGGTTCGATCTCCCGTGGCCGAAGCGCTGGTCAACCTCGTTCGTCCACGGACCTCCCCCTGGCCGACCCTGAAGGGGATGGAATAACGCCCCCCTGTCCGGGCGCAATGTGCTGACTATAATCCAGATACCGGTGTGAACTCCGATGGTTACCCGGCCGGAGATGGTTTTGACGAACCAGGACGAGGAGTGAGGATCATGCGGCGAACCATGGGAATCTGGTACGGATTTTCCCTGGTCGTTGTGATTGCGTTTCTTATCCAGTCGACCACTCCGTTTTTCCTGAGTGATTTCAACGTTTCCCTTTCCCTGTGGATCGCCGTTCAGGCGGGGCTGGCCGTGGTGGTGGGTCTCGCCTGGTTCCGGTGCTGGCGGAACCTCCCCGATCAACCGGACGTCGAGCGTCCGAGCGGCGCCACGGAACCGGCCCGGGACCCTCAACCCGTGGACGACCTGATCGGCCCGCTGGTGCACGAGATCAACCGGCCCCTGAGCCGGCTGGATCAGCGGTTGAACCGGATCGACGATCTGCCTACGGAGGCAAACCGGGATCTTCAAACCCTCCGGAGCACGGTCGACCTGATCCGGCGGATTTTTGAGGACGAGCCCCGGAGCCGCTGGCTCAACGTGGTTCGGCTTGTTCGAACCCTCGCCGGACGGTTTCGAACCAGTCGGGGACTCCGGTTCGCCGTTGGTACGGACTGGATCTACGCCGACCCGGACGGACTCGAACTGGCCCTGAAAAACCTCATTCAGAACAGTCTTCAGGCCCGTGAGAGCGTCGACCAGGTCGTCGAGGTGTTCCTGAACCGGGAGGGACCCGAGACGGTCATCACGGTTCACGATCAGTCCGGCGGCATGGCCCGCGAGCAGGCGGAACGATTGTCCTCCGGGGGACGACTCCGACGGTCCGACGGCATGGGGCTGGGGTTTTACATTACCCGGCGGATCGTCGAGGCCCACCGGGGCCGCTGTTCGGTCCGGACCCGGCCGGACGAAGGAACCACCGTGACCCTGATCCTGCCCCGTCCGGGAGGGTCCGAATCCACTCGGACCGTTCCCGGACAACCCCGGGAGGATTCATCGTGATCCTCGGCATCCTGGATGACGATCGGGAGTTCGCCCGGTCCACGGCCGAAAACCTGGAGCCGGAGGCGCTGGTCTCCGAGGAACCCGGTGAAGTGTACGAATGGATCCGGGAGGACCGGATTGACGGCCTGTTCACCGACCTCTACCTCAACGAAACGACCGGAATTGAGGTTCTGGAACGAATCCTGGAGCTTCGTCCCGGGTTTCCGGTCGTGGTCATGACGGGATACGGTTCGATCGACTCCGCCGTGGAGGCCATGAAACAGGGGGCTCGGGATTACCTTGAAAAGCCACTCAACATGGATCGCGTCCGGCTGGTCTGTGAACGGATGGAAGAGGACCTTGAGCAGCGCCGGAAGCTGGAAGCGTACCGCCGGAACGATCCGGGGGGAGAACGACTGGTCGGTTCGTCCTCCGTGATGGACTCCCTGCGGGAGGAAATTGACCGCTATGCATCCGAGCCGGTCAACGTGCTGATCACGGGCGAAACCGGGACCGGGAAGGAAACCATCGCCCACCGGCTTCACGAACAAAGTGACCGGAGCGAGGCTCCCTTCATCACGGTAAACTGTGCGGCGCTGTCGGGGACCACGATCGAAAGCAACCTGTTTGGCCACGTCCCCGGGGCGTTTCCGGGAGCCGAGTCCGCCCGCAAAGGGTTCATCGAACTGGCCGACGGGGGAAGCCTGCTGCTGGACGATCTGAACGAACTGGATCCGTCCCTCCAGGCCAAGCTCCTCCGGGTCCTTGAGGAGGGCGAAGTCACCAAGCTGGGCACCGACCATCCCCGTCGCGTGGATGTCCGATTTCTCGCCACGGCGGCCCAACCGGCCGACGGGGACGAATCCTCCATCCGATCGGATCTGTACTACCGGCTGAACGTCGCCCGGATCGAGGCCCCTCCTCTGCGCGACCACCCGGAGGACATCCCGGAGTTGATCGAGTATTTTCGTCCCCGGGTGGGACTGGATCCCAAACCGTTCACCGACGAGGCACTGGACCTTCTGAAGCAGCATCCCTGGCCGGGCAACGTTCGGGAGCTCCGCAACGTCCTGGAACGGACCGACCTGATCAGCGATTCGGATCAGTTGGGCGCCGGGGACCTTCCCTCCGAGATCGTCGATCGTCCGGGTTCGCTCGACCGGGAACAACCACTCGACTGGTCACGGTACGGTGACTCCCTGCCCGAGGCCCTGAAACGCATCGAACGGGAAATCATCCAGCAAACCCTCGAGAAAACCGACGGCAACCAGTCCGAAGCCGCCCGCCGGCTGGGGGTCTCCCGGCAGAACCTCCA
>CAYPTI010000166.1:0-3571 GCA_964413525.1 uncultured bacterium
CTCGTGGTCGCCGCGTACGGTCCTGTTTTCGCTGCTCGCCATTACGCTCGGAGGATTGCTGGCCTTTCAGGTTGTCTGGCAGCAGTCCCGGGTGTCCAGAATGGAACATCAGGTGGCTCAGCTCCAGCAGGAACGGATGGAAATCCGGGACCGGATCCGGACCGAAGAGACGAAAGTGGCCCGGCTCCAGAGCCTCGATCGGATCAGTCACCTGGCGGTTCATGAACTCGGCATGCGACCTGGTCTGGATTCACAGGTCGTGGAGGTGAAGCAGACCCGGCGGGTGGAGCTTCCCTTCGATCCCCGTACCGACGCCTCAAGCCCCTGAACTCCGGAGCTGAGCACAGCCGGGATTCCGTGAACGCCAAGGAACTGTTTAACGACCTGCCGGTGACCCTCCCCGAGTCGCCCCCTGCGGTATCAGGAATTCATACCGACACCCGAGATCTCCGCCCGGGGGACCTGTTTGTAGCTCGAAGCGGGGGATCCACCGACGGTCACCGGTTCCTGCAGCAGGCCGCGGAAGCCGGGGCGACGGCCGGCCTGGTGGATCCCGGACGGATACAGGAACCCCCATCCGACCTTCCCCTGATCAGAACCGATCGGCCGGAAGAATTGCTCACCCCCCTGTTGAAACGGTTTTACGGGGATCCGTCGGAGGAGCTGACCCTCGTCGGGGTCACGGGGACCAACGGGAAGACCACGACCACCCGGTTGATCGCCACGGTGCTGGAGGAGGCCGGGCATCCCACGGCCGTGTTTGGGACCGTGGTTCATGAATTTCGGGAAACGAGCTGGGAGTACGATCGGACGACTCCGTCGAGGGTTGAACTGTACCGGGGGCTCTCGGAGGCCCGGCGGCAGGGGGCGTCGGCGGCCGTTCTGGAGGTCTCCTCCCACGCCCTGGATCAGGGACGGGTCGACGGACTTCGGTTTGACTCGGGGGCGTTCACCAACCTGACCCAGGATCACCTCGATTATCACGCCTCCATGGAGGAGTATTTCGAGGCCAAAAGCAAGCTGTTTGAACAGGTCGAGGAGGGAGTCGCCCGCCTCGACGAGTACGGGAAGCGGCTCGCCCGGATGGACCATGTGGCGGGGCTCGGTGAACCGGGGGACGAAGCAACCTACGTGGTTGCGGATCACGACTCCGATCTGGAGGGGAGTTCGCTGATCCTCCGGATTCCTCGGGACGGCCAGCTTGAACTGGAATCCCGACTCACCGGTTCCTACAACATCTGGAACATGGCCCTGGCGGCCGCGGTCGCCGATCAGCTGGGGGTTGAGCCGGAAGCCATCCGGCGGGGGATCCGGTCCAGCCGTCAGGTGCCGGGACGGTGTGAACGGATCGAAGGACCGCCCGACGTCATTGTGGATTACGCCCACACCCCCGACGCCCTCCGGAACGTCCTCGGCGGGCTGCGAACGCTGGTCGACGGGCGATTGATCTGCGTGTTCGGAGCCGGGGGCGACCGGGATCGGACCAAGCGACCCCGGATGGGCCGAGCGGTGGAAACCGAGGCGGATTATGCCGTCGTGACCTCCGACAACCCGCGCTCCGAAGATCCCGAGCGGATCATCGACGACATCCTGGAGGGGTTCGAGGGCTCGAAGTACCAGGTCCAGCCGGACCGGGGGCAGGCCATCCGTGAGGCCGTGGAATGGGCCGAGGATGACGATGTGATCGTGGTGGCGGGCAAGGGGCATGAGACCGGAATAGAATTCGCCGACATCACGGTTCCGTTCGATGACGCCGTGGTCGTACGGGAGGTCCTGAACAGCCGTGACGACGGATGACCCGAACGGAGGAAGGATCCCCCTGGCCGAATTGTCCGGTGGACTCGAGGGAGACTGGACGTCGAGCCCGCCGGAGACCGTTACCGGGGTCCGGATCGACAGCCGGGAATGTGGACCGGGGGACCTGTTTGTCGGCCTCCCCGGAGAGCACACCCACGGGCAGCGATTCGTCGAAGACGCGGCCGAAGCCGGAGCCGTGGCGGCTCTGGTCGAGGAGAATCAAGATCATGCTCTGCCTCAGTGGGTCGTGGAGGTTGCCGAACGGACCCTCGGGGATCTGGCCGCCGCTTACCGGAGGACCCGGATCGACGGACCCGTGGTTGGAATCACAGGAAGCAGCGGCAAAACCACCACCCGGGAGATGATTCGCCGGGCCCTGGAGGCCCTCGGGGAACAGCCCGGGGTGACCGAGGGCAATCAAAACAATCAACTCGGCTTGCCTATAACGATCCTCAACCGGGGTCACCGGTCGCCGCTGGTCGCCGAGGCGGGCATCAACCAACTCGGAGAAATTGATCGGTTGATCGAAATTCTGCAACCCACGGTGGGAGTGGTGACCACCATCGGTCCGTCCCACGTGGAGGGCATGGAATCCCGGGAACGGGTCGCCCGGGAGAAGGGGAAACTGCTGGCCGCCGTCGAGGCCGATAAGGCACTGATTCCCGCCTCCATCGAATGCAAACCGATATTGATTGAAGTTGCCGGCCGTCCGATCGAGGTCGCGGCCAAACGGATCAATCAACATGAACTGGAATTGCTGTGCGAACGATCGGGAAATCTCGTTCATCGCTGGGATATTCCGGATCCGGGGCTGGAGTCCCCCTTCCAGGAAGACGCCATTCTGGCCCTGGCGGCGGTCGGGGTGCTTGGGAAGGACCCGGCCCCGGGAGCCCGGGCTCTTGCCGGGTTCGAACCGCTGAAAGGTCGCGGCCGGGTGGTTGAATTCAGGGGACTGCGCATCCTCGACGGAAGCTACAACGCCAACCCCCAGTCCATGGAGAAGGCCCTGGATCGGCTGGAAGCCCTCCCGGGACCCCGAACGGCGGTCCTGGGAACGATGAAGGAACTGGGGGAGCAAGCCGAGCAATTCCATTATGAACTCGGCAGAAGCCTGGCCGATCGAACCGTCGATACGATCTGGTTCGTGGGGGAGTACGGGGAGGCGGTTCGTTCCGGAACCGGGGACCACCCGGTCAACCTGGTGGACACCCCGGAGGATTTACCCGAGCTGTCGTCCTTCGGATCCGGTTCCGTTCTCGTGAAGGCCTCCCATTCCGTGGGACTTCACCGGTGGTTGGACGAAGGGATTGATTCGCCTTGATGGTCTGGGTGTACGAGTGGCTGTTCGATCCGGAGGCCTGGTATTCCTGGATCCGGGTCTTCCGGTTCATCACCGCCCGGACCGCCTACGCCGCCATCACCAGCCTGGTGCTGTGCTGGTTTCTGGGGCGCTGGTTCATCCCGATCCTCCGGCGCTACAAGCTGACCCTCCGGGAGCATCGCGAGTACCTCGATTTTCACGATCACAAGGAGGGTACGCCTTCGATGGGCGGGGTCCTGATCGTGGTCACGATGTTTTTGTCCATCATCCTCTGGGCGGATCTGGACAACCGGTTCGTCCTGATGTCCCTGATCGTTCTGGTAACCATGGGGCTCCTCGGAGCGGTCGACGACTGGCTTCAGATGGGGACCAAGAACGGCGGTCTCCGGGCCGTCACAAAGGTGCTCGTTCAGGGGGGAGTTGCCGGGTTGATCGCGGGCTGGCTGATCTACG
>CAYPTI010000167.1:0-3542 GCA_964413525.1 uncultured bacterium
TGTACCGTGGTTTCTGCTGTCGTTTCGAGGACTCCGGACGGACACTAACTTTCCTCCTATCCAGGCCGGCCATCATGGAACGCGGACGCACGAATGAGGAATGGGTTCAGGAGACGGGGTACGATTATGAGTTCCGAGTCTGAATCGTTGATCGACGACCGGCATTGTTTCGTCTGTGGAGACCGGAACCCCGACGGCCTCCACCTGAGCTGGGAGGAAGACGAGGATGGGTGGTTGCGTACCACCTTCGTGCCCGGGAAACGCTTCCAGGGCTGGAAGGACGTCGTTCACGGGGGAATTCTCAGCACCATTCTGGACGAGACCATGGTGAACCACCGGGTCTACCGGGGAGTCCCCGTGGTGAGCGTGGAACTGACCGTGCGATTTCGGGAACCCGGGACCATCGATCAACCCATTGCGTTTCAGGGTCGGAGCGAATCGTTGCGCGGCCGGCTGTACAGCGGAGAGGCTCGCTGTTTCCAGGCCGGCGAATTGTTAGCGGAAGCGGAAGCCAAACTCATGGAAGTTTCAGACGAGGTGAGAACCGATGGCCAAAACACTTGAAGGAACCGTGGATCGCCACGAACGAGGGTTCGGGTTCTTCATCCACGAGGATGACGAGAGCAAAGATGATCTGTTTATCCCGCCCGGTCGCCTCGGGGGGGCGATGAGCGGCGACCGGGTCCGGGTCGAGCTGCACCCGTCCCAGAAGAAGGGCAAGAACGAGGAAGCCCGGGTGGTGGAGGTTCTCGAGCGGAGGACCGATCGGTTTATTGGACGGGTCCAGATCGACGAAGACGACAACAAAACCGTGGTGTTGCCGGTGTCGGTGGGGTTGAGCCGGTCGGTCCGGATTCCCCACCAGGCGAACAACCCCGAGGTGAAGGACAACTACCTGGTCGAAGTGGAGATCGAGGAATACGAACCGCTTCGCGGGGTGCTCGTGGACGTGCTGGGGGAAGCCGGCGATCCGGAAGTCGAACGGGAACTGATCCTGCGCAAATACGAGCTGGATTCGGACTTTCCCGGGGACGTCAGGCAGGAGGCCCGCAACCTTCCCGACCGGGTCCGACCCGACGAGATGGAGGACCGGCTTGATCTGCGGGACCTTGAGGTCCTCACCATCGATCCGGGGGACGCCAAGGACCTCGACGACGCCGTTTCCATCAGCCGGACCCGGAGCGGCAACCACAAGGTCGGGGTTCACATCACCGACGTCAGCCATTACATCGAGCCGGATTCCGCCCTGGACCGGGAAGCCCGGGAACGCGGGACCAGCGTGTACCTGGCGAACGAAGTGGTCCCGATGTTTCCGGTTGAGTTCTCCAACGGGATCGGGAGCCTGGACGACGAGGGTCCCCGGCTGGCGCTGACGGTGTTCATGATCATCAACGACAACCTTGAGGTCGTGGACACGGAATTTCACCAGAGCGTTATCCAGGTCGATCACTGCCTGTCGTACGATCAGGTGGACGCCTACCTGGAGGGGGAGGGAACGTCCGACGCGGTCGAGGACGTCCAGGGCTCCATCGATCGGATGGTGGAACTCTCCCAGGCGCTCCGGAAACAACGGCTCGACCGGGGCAGCCTCGATTTCGATCTTCCGGAGGTTCGGCTGAAGTTCCAGGACGGCGAGGTGGACGAGGTGATCCCGGTGGAGCACACGGTTTCCCACCAGGCCATCGAGGAGTTCATGATCGCGGCCAACGAAGCGGTGGCCGAATACCTCACCGCCAACGATCTGCCGGTGCTGTACCGCATCCACGAACCCCCCGAGACCGATGACGTGAAGAGTCTGGCCCGGTTTCTGGAAGGGCTGGGATACGACCTTCAGGTGTCGGAAGAGGACGAGCTTCACCCGCGTCAGTTTCAGGAGATCCTCCACGCCTCGCGGGATCGTCCCGAGGAGCAGGTCGTGGCCTGGAATCTTCTGCGGTCCCTGCAGAAAGCCCGTTACTCGCCGGAAAACGTGGGTCATTTCGGGCTCGCCTCCAACTGCTACGCTCACTTCACCTCTCCGATCCGGCGGTATCCGGACCTCATGGTCCACCGGATCCTGAAGCGAAAATTGACCCGGGACCGGGTTCCCCAGGAGGAACAAAACGCCCTTCGCGGGGAGCTTCCGGAACTGGCCACGCACCTGTCGGATCGGGAACAGAACGCCACCGATGCCGAACGGGAATCCGTGAACGTGAATCTGCTTCATTTCATGCAGGATCAGGTCGGGGAGGAACTGGTCGGGTACGTCTCGGCGACCCTGGAATTTGGCTGCTTCGTCCAGCTTCCCAACACCCTTGAGGGGTTGATTCACGTCGCCAACATGGACGATTATTACGTGTACAACGAGGAGGATCAGACCCTGACCGGGAAGGATTCCGGCACGGTGCTTCAGATCGGGGACCGGGTGAAGGTCCGGGTGGCGAAGGTCGACATCCCCCGGCGTGAGCTTGATTTTGAACTGCTTGAGATCCTTGGATCGAGTTTGAGGGATACCGATGGGGAAAACGCTGGCGAAGAATCGTAAGGCGTTTCACGAGTACGAGTTCGACGAGTTCTACCACGCCGGCATCGAACTGGAGGGCACGGAGATCAAGGCCGTCCGGGACGGGCGGGCCAAGATCGACGAGGCCTTCGCCGTGATCCAGAACGGGGAAGCCTTCGTCATCGGGTTGTACATCGGACCGTACGAGAACGCACCGGAGAACCAGCAGCACGAACCGGACCGGAAGCGTCGGTTGTTGTTGAAGAAACCCCAGATCAAAACCCTGGTGGGGAAACTCTCCCGGGAGGGGTATTCGCTGGTTCCCACGGAACTGTACCTTCAGCGGGGCTGGGCGAAGCTGGAGTTGGGGCTCGGGAAGGGACTCAAGAAGCACGACCGGCGGGAAAAAATTAAGGAACAGGAAACCAAGCGCCGGCTCCGCCAGCAATACGACGCTCAAATCCGGTAACCAACCGGGGATGGGGGAATCGGACGGAATAGACAAACCACCGTTCCGGTTGGTACTATGATGGGTGAACGAGGCGAAGCGAACCACGGATCTTTTCCAACCAAATGATGGGGGCGATCGGCTTCGACGTAGGCCGGAGGAAGAACGGGGCATGCCGGGACAAGCCTATCCCTTCCCGTTATCACCGGGTTAGGTACTCGCTTAACTGGCGAGAACGATTTAGCCATGGCGGCCTAACATAGCCGTCTGTCTCGCTGACCGCGAGGCACCCTGCCGGGCGCTTTCTTCGCGAGCCCCGATCCCAGGGACCGTATGCGGAGGTCGTTTCGGTAGTTTCCGGCTCCTCCGAGACGACTCAACAGGGTCGGATGCGCGGCCAGCAAACCTGTCTGTTGGTTGTTGACCGCAAAGATCAAAAACAGACTAAGCATGTAGTACCGATCTGACGAAGGTCTGCGGACGCGGGTTCGATTCCCGCCGCCTCCACCATTTTCTTTTTTTGCGGTGCAACGTCAGCCTACCCTCTGTATTCGTCTTGATTCCGTACGGGTTCCCCGATCCGTTGATCCGGGGATTCTTGTGTCGTGGAAC
>CAYPTI010000168.1:0-3435 GCA_964413525.1 uncultured bacterium
TTTTTGTCAAAGTCGGGCACCGTGTAGCCCTGCTGGATGTTCTTGGGCACGTCGATGAGCACCGGACCCTGGCGGCCGGACTCGGCGATGTGGAAGGCTTCGTCAACAATGGCCGGAATGTCGTCGATGTCCCGGATCTGGTAGTTGTGCTTGGTCATCTGCATGGTGGCCCCGATGATGTCGGTCTCCTGGAAGGCGTCCATGCCGATGATGTCCTCGGGCACCTGACCGGTGATGGCCACCATCGGGATGGAATCCATCTTGGCGTCCTGAATGCCGGTGATCAGGTTGGTGGCTCCGGGACCCGAGGTGGCCAGACAGACCCCGGCTTCCCCGGTTGTGCGGGCGTACCCCTGGGCGGAGAACGAAGCCCCCTGCTCGTGACGGGTCAGGATCATCTGGATGTCGTCGGTCTGGGAGATCGCCTGATGAATTTCCATGCTGGCTCCGCCGGGGTACCCAAAAATATACTCAACCCCCTGGCGAACCAGGGACTCCCGGATGATCTCGCATCCCTTCATGGGCTCGTCGACGTCCCGGTTCTCCGGGGTCTGTTCCTGAATTTCCACGTCCTGATCCGGCTCGGTCGCCATTCCTAACCCTCCTGATTAGTGATCTCCAGATCCATAAGAGTACAGGGCGGGCGGGTCGTGAGTAAAGAATACCTCATTTGAGGCCCTTCCCGAGGGTATCGGCCGGTTCGACCGCCACCGACCGCACCCGGTTTCCGAGCGAGCTCCGGGGGTCGATTTCTGGTAACGAACCGTCCCGGTACGGTACCGTACGAAACCGGAGCGATCCGTTCATGAATCATCCATCCTCTCAGAAGGAGGCGACCGGTGAGCCTTCAATCTAAGCTGACGGTGTCGACGGAAGGGTTCTCCGACGTGGTGGACCTGACCGAACCGATCGAACGGTTCCTCGAGGACATGACGGGCGACGGACTGCTTTCTGTCTTCGTCCCGGGCTCCACCGCCGGCGTCACCACAATTGAGTACGAATCCGGCTGTGTTCGGGATCTCCGGGACGCGCTGGAGGAACTTGCTCCCGAGGACGGAACCTACGAGCACAACAAAAAATGGGGGGACGGAAACGGGTTCTCCCACCTGCGGGCGGCCCTCCTGGGTCCGGAGGTCACGGTACCTTTTCGGGACGGGACCCTGCAGACCGGTACCTGGCAGCAGGTGGTCCTGGTGGACTGTGACAACCGACCGCGCGAGCGGGATGTTCTGCTGACGGCGGTCCTTCAAAGCTCCTGACAGACCTCACCGTGCGGTCCAAATCCCGAACATACCCGAATCCCGTCGAACCCCCCGTCCCGTGCGACCCTCCTGAACCCAACATATCAAGATATCTTGATATGTTGATAGGACGATTCGTTGATGAAACGGGAGTCGAGGGAGATACGAAGTCGTCGACGCCAACCCCGAGGGCCGATTGAAATAACCCGTTGTCTCATGCAACCGGTCCGGACGGTGAATTTTCTTTTCGACGGAAATTGCTATAACGTGACTTCAATCCGCCCGGTTTTCTAGCTCCCGCGAAGCGTGAGGTCTACTCGGATGACGTTTGCTCCTCCCCGTGACCTGTATCCGTTTCGATCGAACTGGCATGAGCAGGCAGGGTCCCGGCTGCACTACCTGGACGAAGGAAGCGGTCCCGCAGTCCTGATGCTCCACGGCAACCCGACCTGGTCCTTCCTGTACCGGAGCCTCATTACGGAGCTTCGGGCCACCCACCGGTGCATCGTTCCCGACTACCCCGGCTTCGGGCTGTCCGATCTCCCTCCGGAACAGAATCAGACTCCTCAGGAGCACGCCCGCCGGATCGATTCCCTGATCCGGGATCTCGATCTGGAGTCCTTTGTTCTTGTGGGCCACGACTGGGGCGGTCCGATCGGACTCTCCCTGGCCGTACAATACCCCGGGCGGGTAGATGGCGTGGTGCTTGCCAACACCTGGTGCTGGGAGCCGGATTGGTGGATGGGGCTGTTTTCCCGGCTCTGGGGCGGTCCGCTCGGGAAATACCTCTGCCTCAATCACAACGGGTTCGCCCGCTGGATGATCCCCCTGGGCGTCCACCACCGTGACCGGTTGACCCCGGAGATTCGAGAGGCGTACGTCCGGCCGCTCGATCAACCGGAACGACGGCGCGGCACCTGGGCGTTTCCCCGGTCCATCCGTCGGGCCTCCGACTGGGTCCGGCGGACGGAAGACCGCCTCACGAAGCTCCGGTCGGTCCCGGTTCACCTGGTCTGGGGAATGAAGGACCCCGCCTTTGGCTGGAATCCGTACCTGGATCAATGGAACCAACGGTTTCCGCAGGCGGAAGTCATCCGGTTGAACGACGCCTCCCATTACGTGCCGGAGGATCGTCCCGGCGCCCTCGTCCGGGCCACCCTAGAGTTGAACCAACCCTAGTGGTTGTCGCTTGATGAATTCATCATGTCATCGACGTGTTTCCGCGATTTCACCGGGGGGCTTTGTGTATCACCCCGGGATAACGTATGATTACCCTCAGCGAGCAGTTCTTTCTAAATTATAAATTTATTGTACGAGTTCAGGCAACGATTGAGGAAGGGAGCGGGGCGGACCTATGGGTGTTGAAGTTGGCGGCCTTCTCGGATTGATCTGGCTGATCCTGTGTGTTTATGCGATCGTCAAGACCGTGGGAAGCTCGGCCGGCACCGGGGCGAAGGTGATCTGGATCGTTCTGATCCTTCTTCTGCCCGTGATCGGGCTGATCCTCTGGTTGCTCGTGGGTCCCTCGTAACCCCGGCTCGATACGTTGCATCGGGAACCGTTCGATCGGAGCCAGCGATCATAACACGAGGGGATGACCCCCGGTCGGAAGGTCCCTGCCGGGCGACTCCGGTACGACCGGTGGACCTCAGCGTGACCTTCCCCCGAGTCGACTTCGGGCTTGATTTTCGGATTCGATTACGGACAATCATAAAAATGTTTCACCAAACGCTTTGTGTTCGAGCCACAGGTTACGTATGATCGGTATCCTTGAATCAAATAATCTGCATAATCAGTACTTTGAAAATTAAATGAAGGGTGATTGAAGTGAATAAACCGTCAGAACGGGAAGGTTCAACGGAACAGTCGGAACCCTCCGGAGGAGGGCGAGACCCGGAACCCGATCCGGCACCGGCCGGGAACGGCTCCGCAACCGGAACCAGCACGGGTCTGGAGCCCAACGTGGCCGGATTGCTCAGCTACCTGCTGGGGGTAATTACCGGGATTATCTTCTACGTGATCGAGGACGAAAACAAGTTTGTCCGGTTCCACGCAATGCAGAGCATCATCGTGTTTGGCGGATTGCTGGTGTTGATGATCGTCCTCTCCGTAGTATCATCGGTTTTGATGATAATTCCCATCATCGGCTGGCTCATCGCCATCCTGCTGTGGATCGTGAGCATCCTGCTGGGTC
>CAYPTI010000169.1:0-3409 GCA_964413525.1 uncultured bacterium
CTCCGCGGTCAGGTCCCCACCATCGGCAACGGTATCCGCTCCGAGGTGCTGAATGGCCGGTTCACCGGTCGGCGAGGGATCGGGGAGGGACACTTCGTCTCCCCCAAGGTACGTTTTAAACGGGTCGGGTTTGTTCTCCCAGTCCAGCCGGTGCCGACCGGATCGTACGCTCTCGGGGGAATGTTTGGTTCGTTCGTGATACGCAAGCGCCTGCTGGCTGTCCCAGTTCATCGCTCGGGTCACCCGTTCGTTTCCAGCACCGGGGCCGGGTCGTCTTCCATCCGGTCAATTTATTGTTGCCGCCTTTGCTTCCACCTTAAACCCTGCTCCCTGAATTTCAATCCGCCGTTCCTGTTGTGTGCCCCCGATTCCCTCGGCCCCTTGCCCCTCCGGTTGAGCCACGGAACGTATGCTGTACCCTTGGTTATAGTGAAGGCGTGATACGAAACCTATCCCAATGAACCCTCGGGGGTGAGGTTTGCCGATGAATGACTACTATCGAGAAGGCATCACGTTTCCGGAACTGGTCGATCTGGTTGAGGAACCTCGCTCAACTGTCGACCATTGGGTTCGGACCGGACTAATTCAACCGGTGCCCGAGTCGCTGTACAACCCGAAATCGGTCGGACGGAGGTTCAACCTCCGAAACACCCAGATTGCTCTCACCATCGCCCGGCTACGGGAAGCCGGAGTGTCCCTGCAGAGAATTCGTGAGGCCTCCGAGAAGTTGAAGGAGTTCGACGAGGATCTGGCGACCGCGGTCCTCTGGACGGATAGCCTGGACGTCTACCAGGTGGGGGATGTGGGGGCTATGGAGGAGGCTCTCGTGAACCTGAACCAGAACGGTCAGCTGGTATCCCAGGAAGTGATGCGGCTCAACGACGCCGCCAAAGAAGCCCGCGAATTTTACGAACAAAAAACCCGCCACCGGCAAATCGCCTGAATCGTCCTTAATCCCTTTCCACTCACTCAAGGACGTTGTGGAGGGTACGCCAGGCACCGACGAAGTTCCCCTGGTCGTTCAGGTTGATGAGCATGCTCGCCACCACCCGGGACTCGTTCTCGGCCATCCCTTCGTGAATCTGGAACGCACGGGCCAGCAACGGAGCCGACGGCATACCGCCCGGGTAGCCCAGCGACCGTAGGTACGCCCCGCCGACACAATACGGTTCCTCCTCACAGGACTCTCCGGTCGAGACCGGTCGGGAATACCGGACCATGATGCGGTCCACCCTCGACTGAGGTTCCGGCTCGTCGACCCGAGTCTGTGGATCCTCCTCCAGCGGTGGAACCTGAACGGGAACCGATCGGGTCCCGGTCCTTCGGGTGTCCATCCACATCACCTCCCTCCGGCTGAAACGGCCCCATGCCTCCTCGGTTCGGCGGCACCCCTCAACGGCTGAAATCCGAAGGACCCGCTCAGTGGAACCGAGAGGGCAACCCGAGCACCGACGCCGTTCAGAGATCGGCTGTGGGATCAACCAATCGTTCGAGCTCCCAGCCCACGAAGTGCTCCTCCGTCTCCACGTCAAGCCCGTCCATCAACCGAAAGATCGTGAGATAATATCCCGCGATCATCCCCACTCCCACAAGAGTCCGCTCCTCGAAGACTTCGGCGGCCTCGGCATGCAGGGGATCGTCCACCTCCCCGGCGGAGAAGGCCAACGCATACCGGATCAGAAGTCGTTCCTCCTCCGGGAAGTCATCCCGATCGGAGGTTGATAGTCGTTCCAGTTCCTCCTTGGTCAGTCCGTTCGACAGGGCAATTCTCACGTGCTGGTGCCAGACGTACCGGGAGTCGTGCTCCCGGGCCAGAGCAAGGATGATGAGCTCCCGTTGACGGGTGGTCAGATCCGTTTCTTCCCACAGCGCTCCTCCGAGGTCGCGAAACGCCCGCAGGACCGCCGGCAGATGGCCGATCGTCCGAAACACGTTTCGGGTGGGGGAACTGATGAGGTGACGGTATTCGTCCGGGACGGCGTCCGGATCCGACAGCACGTCCAGCAGATCCCGATCATCCGGGGGAAGATCGTCGTGGTCAATGAGGGAAATGCGAGCCATGGCGTTCCTGGAACCTCCTGTTTGAGTTCGCTCCTGGTCAGGTTGGCCGCAGAGGTCTCAAACACGAAAGAATAAAAAACAACCGGAAATTTCCCCATAAACAATGGACCTAACCCAAGCCTCGAGCCAGGGCGAGGTCCTGCTTTTCGGACGGAAGATTTGTCAGAATCATTCAATCATCGACAAAATCCAAGTACGGCAACCTGTTGGGATCCACAAGTCGGTTTTGGGTAGGGTCAAGCACTGTTTCTTGGGTTGAAATGAGGTCTTGGCGGTTCGTCCCAAACGACGTAAATGCCTTGAAAGCATAAATAACCTTATACATATTACGTTTGGTTCATCCAGATGGAGAAATCCCTTTCCTTACGACGATCATCCGGGAGGTGCCCTTCGTGGCAACCGGTCTGAAGGAACTGGTGGATCGCGAGGGCTGGTGGGCGAACTGGCTGGGGTTTGTGTTTCTGATCGTCGTCTTCGTGGGCTGGGTCAACTACGTGCCGAATTTCTCGAGCTGGGATGAGTGGGCTGGGCTATCCATCCAACCCTACGGAGCCATGATCGTGCTGCTCGTAAGCGTCGGCGTGCTGTGTGCCGTAGCGATGATCTTCCTCGACGAGGATCCACGGGCTTTCCTCGTCGCCTTCCCGGCCGTCTTCCTGCTGGCGATGTTGAGTTTCGGCATCGAGAGTCACGTGTTCATGGAACGCTACGGGCTCGGCTATGCCCTCTGGGCCCTCATGATCGGACTGGTGATCAGCAACACTGTCACAGTTCCCGCCTGGATGCAGCCGGCCGTTCAGTCGGAGCTCTACATTAAAATCGGCCTGGTCCTTCTGGGGGCCCGGATCGTGTTCTGGCGCATCCTTCGACTCGGACAGTACGGTATCATCGTCGCCTGGGCGGTGACTCCGATCGTTCTGCTCACCATGTTCTGGTTCGGATGGAAATACCTCGACCTGAGTCCGGAGTTTTCGGTCACCATTTCGGCCGCCACCTCGGTCTGTGGGGTGAGCGCCGCCATCGCGGCGGCCGAGTCCTGCCGGGCGAAGAAGGAGGAGCTAACCCTCGCCGTGGGGATGACGCTGATCTTCACCGTGGCCATGATGGTGGGTATGCCGCTGGTCGTGGAGTGGATCGGGTTGAATCACTTCGTCGGGGGCGCCTGGCTCGGAGGCACGATTGATTCCACCGGAGCCGTCGCCGCCGCCGGAGAATTCCTCGGACCGAACGCCCTCGACACGGCGACCGTTATCAAGATGATCCAGAACGTACTAATCGGCGTCATCGCCTTCCTGATCGCCGTCTCCTGGGTGATTTACTTCAGCACCTCGAAGGATCAACGTCCCGG
>CAYPTI010000170.1:0-3347 GCA_964413525.1 uncultured bacterium
GGGCTGTCCCCCGCCGCGCGCTGGATTCGATCCAGGCGCTCTTCGTCCTCCTCGTCGAGTTCGCTGGAGGCAGCCCGGTCGGTGAGTTCGCGTTCTCCTTTGAGCACCCAGGAACGTCCCCACCAGAGGACCACAAACCCGGAGAACACCAGCATCAGGTAGGGTACCCCGAAGGACATCGGCACGTTCCAGCCGGTTCGCGGGACCGCGATCTGTCCTTCCCCGTATTGTTCTGCTATGTGCTGGTAAATTTCTTCGTTGCTGGAACCCTGTTCCACCATCTCACGGACGGTGTGACGGATTTCGTTGGACACCTCCGCCTGGGAGGTGGCCACCGTCTCACCTTCTCATATGGGGCACCAGATGCTCTCGGTCAGGTACTGGTAGCGCTGCTGATCGGACTGGATGGCCTCCGCCCAGTTGGGCACCAGCCAGAACCCGGCGAACAGACAGACCGCCGAGTAGACCAGTACGAGCGACCAGAACCAGTAGCGCGATTCCATGGTCCAACCAGCTCCTTGGAAAGGGTCATGATCTTGAGAGTTTAGTTTAATGGACCCGCTGAACCGGGTGAATACGGGTTCGACATCCGTTGAATTTTTCGGTCCGTATTCGAAACGACAGTGTAACATCCGGTAAGGTTTCTTGCTTCCATCCCGTCGGAACGGTCAACCGGGAATGAGCAGCAGACACAATGGACCGGCCCCACCAAGCCCGGTTTTGGAGCGGTCCGTCCCGGATAACCCGGTGTTCAGTTCGTTTGCCGAGGGCTATAATACGAGGTTCTTCGGTTGATGCCTTCCCTCATCCGCAGGCGCGTAGCTCAGGGGTAGAGCGCTACCTTGACACGGTAGAGGTCGGCGGTTCGAAACCGCCCGCGCCTACCATTCTTTCCTCTCCCCATCCCAACCGAACCGATGACAGTCCATTCGGACGGGGGCGTCTATGTGATTCAGTCTGCTGATTTTCTCACGTATGGCGCCTCGATGCGATCCAACGAGTGCCTGAGGAGCCTGTCTCGCGGTCGATTCCTTCCGAGCTCCTCAAGGCCCTCCCTCTCCTGTTGCTTTCGGACGGTGGGGGTTCAGCCTAAGATAGCTTGGATAGAGGTTCGGACGGTCACCGAACCGATCCACCGGTCACTCACCGTTCGCATCTCAGAGTTCGTCGGGTTCATCAAACCGCAAACGGTTAAGTCAACGATTGGGTTCCGAGCCGTGTGTAAATACGGTTTGCGTTCATCCTTTTCGGTCAGCGGTGACTGACCTCCAGGGTGATTTCACCTCCTGACTCCGGTACCTTATCCTGCGTTGGTTCCGCGCCGCCGGAATCAAACCCCTTCGGAGGAGATCGTGTTTACACAATGAAATGAACGCGACCGAGCAAGCTGTCCAAAATCCGGTGCGAACTTCAACGAAAGGATTCCGGTACGTCATGAAATTGATTGACTTTGAATGTCATATTTACACCGATGAATACGTCACCTTTCTCCGGAGTCGGGACAACCCCCCGCGAGAGGAGGTTCGGGAGGAAAACAACACCCTGCGTCGCTGGTACGAACCCTCCCGGCCGGATTACTGGGTTTCCCACGGACGGTCCCTTGAGTCCCGGCTTCTGGAGGTGGGAGAGGGTCGCATCGAGGCGATGGACCGGGCGGGGGTTGACGTGCAGGTACTCAGCCTCACGGTACCCGCCTTTGACCAGATGGATCCCGGCGTCGGTCTGTCGCGAGCGAAACAATTCAACGACCGGTTGGCCGAGATTGTGTCCCGGCATCCGACGCGCTTTCGAGGCTGGGCAAGCCTGGCCCCCCTGGATCCGGAGGGGTCGGCTGACGAATTGACCCGGGCGGTGGAGGAACTTGGGTTCATCGGAGCGATGGTTCAGTCCCACGTGGGGGATCAATTCCTGGACCACGAACGATTCAACCCTCTGCTGGAACGGGCGGCGGAGCTGGAGGTACCGATTTACATTCATCCGACCGTGCCCCACGGGGATATGCTTTCGCCGTTTCTCGGGTACGGGTGGGAGCTGGCCGGAACCCGTTTTGCCGGGGCATCCGAAACGGCCCTTCACCTTCTCCGGTTGATCTTTGGAGGGGTTTTCGACCGGTTTCCGGAGTTAACGGTGATGGTCGGCCACCTCGGGGAGGGACTTCCCTTCTGGCTCTACCGAATTCAGGCTGGCTACGAGAAGCACGATCTGGATCCGGACCATAAGGTTTCGCTCAACAAATCGCCGGCAGACTATATTCAGGACAACGTGTATGTGACCACCAGCGGGGCCTTTTCAGTGCCGTTGTTCATGGGGACCTATATGACCATCGGGGCCGATCGGATCCTGTTCTCCAGCGATTATCCTTATGAGGCTCTCGACGAGGCCTCTTCGTTTGTTCAAGATTTACCCATCGGTCCGGGCGATCGTGAACGGATCGGCCATCAAAACGCCTTCGATCTTCTTGATCTCACCTAAAAAACTGCACGGGACCTCACGTCTCGACCGGTTTCCGAACACCCCTGGGAAACGTTGACAGGCCAATTCCGACGATCAACAATCACTTTACTAAACTAGGTTGACTTTTTGTGCAATCAAGAAAAAGGAACCCATTAATGGTAAACTTCATTTAGAGGAGTGTTGATGTTGGCTGAACGAAGTAATGGTTCGGACTCCGTATTTTCGCTCTGGATCGGTGGAATTCTCACGGTTTGCCTGTTGTTGGCTTTTGTTGTCCCCACGACGGGAAATGCACAGGCTGAACGTACCCTTCGGGTGGGACACCTGTTTCCCGATCCGCATTACGCTGAAAGCGTCCAAGTTCAGACCTTTAAGGAACTGGTGGAGGAGAACAGCGACGGACGCCTTGCGGTAGAAACCTACCCGGGCGGGCAGCTCGTCGGGGGAGGCGACGCCCTGGAAGGCGTCCAGAATCAGGTGGCCGATGTTTCGATCGTTATCGCCAATTTTTACCCGGAGGAGTTTATCGCCGCTCAGGTGGCGGTCCTGCCTTTTATGCTGGATCCCGAACATTCCTCGATGGTGGGAGCCCAGGCCATCTGGAGGGCGCTTCACGAACCGGGACCGATGCGTGAAGAATGGGCCAGCAAGGACCTGATCCCAATTGGAATTTTTATGACCGGTCGATACGAGATCTTTACCAAAAACCGTCCAGTTGACTCGCTTGATGACCTTGAGGGACTTTCCATCCGGAGCGCCGGAGGATTGATGGATTCCACCCTCGAGGCCATGGGAGCAACGCCGGTGGGCATGCCTCCCTCCGAACAGGTTCCCGCTCTTGAACGAGGAACTCTGGATGGAACCAGCACCTTCTGGAGTTCCGCCGAGGGACA
>CAYPTI010000171.1:0-3342 GCA_964413525.1 uncultured bacterium
ATCTGACGGACGTGATTGAACCACGATCGAACGAATGACCTGACTCCCCGAGGAAGGGACGGGGGACCCGGCATTCTGAACTCACCGAATCGGGGGTCCACCGTCATCCCGGATCCGCCGCAGGCGCATGGCGTTGGCCGTGATGCCCAGGCTCACCCCCATGTCGCCGACCAGGACGGCGGTGATCAGGGTGACCCAGCCAGGGATGACCCCGATCCCGAGCAGGAGTTTGACCGCGATGGACGCGGTGATGTTCTGTTTGATGATGCCTTCGCCCGACCGGCTAATCCGGATCAGGTAGGTCAACCGGGACAGGTCATCGCCCAGCAGGGCGATGTCGGCCGTTTCCAGGGCCGTGTCGGTGCCCGCAGCGCCCATGGCGATGCCCACGTCCGCCGCGGCAAGGGCGGGCGCGTCGTTCACGCCGTCGCCCACCATGGCGATCGAACCATGCCGTTCGCGCAGGGTTTTTACCTCATCAACTTTGTCCTCCGGGAGAAGTTCCGCGTGGTAATGATCGATCCCCAGTTGTTCGGCCACCACCCGGGCCGTTCCCTCGTTGTCGCCGGTGATCATGACGACCTGCATTCCCCGTTCCTTGAGCCGGCGAACGGTTGGTTTTGCCTCCTCCCGTATCCGATCCCCGATCACGATAACGCCCAGGATGGTTTGTTCGTTGCCCACGCAGACCACCGTTTTGCCCTGTTGTTCGTACCGGCGGTAGGAGTCCGGTTCGGGACCGTCAAACAGGGAGGGTTTTCCGACCTGCGTCAGGGATCCGTTTACCCTCGCCCGGACGCCGGTCCCGGTCACTGATTCAAAGTCGGAGGCTTCGGGGAGAGTCAGGTTTTGTTCCTCCGCCTGCCTGACGATGGCTTTGCCGAGGTGGTGTTCGCTTCGTGCCTCAACCGCGGCCGCCAACCTCAACAACTCCGGTTCCGGCACATCGGCAAGCGGGATGATCTCCTCCACGGCGGGGTTCCCCTCCGTCAGCGTCCCGGTCTTGTCGAAGCAAATCACGTCCATCCGACCCATCAACTCGAACGGTCTCCCCCCTTTGATCAGGGTGCCGTGGCGGGCGGCGGAGGTGATTCCGGAGACCACGGTGACCGGGGTGGATATGATGAGTCCGCAGGGGCAGGCAATGACCAGCAGCGCCATGGCCCGGAGCCACCAGGTGGCAAAATCTCCGGGGATGCCGGGGACGAAGGGGACCACCAGACCCAAGAACAGAGCCCCCAGCACCACCAGGGGCGTGTACCAGGCCGTAAACCGGTCCACGAACCGCTGGGCCGGTGCTTTGCTGGATTCGGCCTCCTCGATCAGGCTTACGATTCGGGCCAGGGTGGTTTCGTCGGACGTCGAGGTAACCGTGAATTCGAGGTACCCGTTCTGATTGAGGGTGCCGGCGTAGACCGGATCGCCGGGGTTCTTTTCGGCCGGTCGGGATTCCCCGGTAACGGGAGCCTCATTCACCCGGGACGATCCGTCCGTCACGGTTCCGTCCAGCGGGACCTTTTCCCCGGGCCGAACCAGAACCGTTTCTCCCTCGCCAACGTCCCGGCTGGGGACCGTACGCTCCTCCCCGTCCCGCCGGACGGTCGCTTCCTCGGGGGACAGCTCCAGCAGTTCCCGCAGGGAGGAGCGGGCCTTGATCATCGAGTAATCTTCCATCAACTCGGCTACCCCGTACAGGAAGGCCAGGGCGGCCGCTTCCACGAATTTTCCCAGGATCAGGGCCCCGATCAGGGCGGTGGAGATCAGAAAATCGACCGACATGCTGAGGGATAGAAGGGCCCGAACACCCCGGCGGGCGGTGTAGAGGCTTCCGATCACCATGGCGGACAGAAGAAATACGTGGGCGACCGTGATCCGGAGCGAGAAAACCAATTCAAGGGTCGGGTTGGTCAGGTAAAACTCGAACAGTAGTCCGAGGAAAAACAGCCCGCCCGAGATCAGGGAGACGAGGGTTTCGTTCCGGCTCCAGAACCTCCGTTCCGGACCGATTTTGTGGTCGTGACTGTGGTTGTCCATTGAGGTCCCTTTCCTGGTGAATTGGTACCGGTTATAACGTTGTTTGGGGGATTTTTGAACCGAGATCAGCGGGATTTCTTGAGGTTTCTGCTGTGAAAACATGGGGAGAGAATGATATCATTTCGTCGTCCAGCGAGGAGTGACCGAGATGGCTCTGACGACCGGTCAGGTGGCTGAGGAAGCCGGGGTCGATTATCAGACGGTCCTGTATTACGAACAGGAAGGTCTGATTGAGGAACCGCCCCGACTGGACAACGGATACCGTCAATTCCCCCCGGAAACCGTCCGCGAAATTGAATTTATCAAGCGGGCCCGCCAACTGGACTTTACTCTTTCCGAGATCGAAACGCTCCAGCAACTGGATCAGGGAGAGAACACCGACTGCGAATCGGTGATGGAATTCTCGCGGGAGAAACTGAAGGAGATCCGGCAAACGATTAATGATCTGAAGCGGGTCGAGGGGGTTCTTTCGAATCTGCTGGAGCAGTGCGAAACTGTCGGTGAGGTAGAACCCTGTCCGATCATTGAGACCCTGACAACTGACTAATTTTTTCGTTGGTCTCTTTCAACCCAGCTGCATAGGACGGGAAACGAATCAGTACTATTCTCCCTCTCCTGAACCGAACGAACCTACGGTGTAACGAACTTGGTGTTGCCGCGCCATGAGTCTAACGGAACATTGTTCCCGGAACCCCTTCGTTACAGGATTGGTCCAGGAAATCCATCATTCATCGGTGAAGATCCCAGGACCCCCAAACAACGTCCTTGACCCTGTAGTTGGTCTAGGGATGTATGGTTCCCTTCCAATCGATTCCCCGTGGTTGAGCCCGGTTGAATTCAGCGAACGATTCGAATTGCTTATCAAAGGACTTCGACCGGTGATTATGGGGTGAAAGGGATCTTTGGATGAGTGGTAAAGAAAGGACATCAAGGTCGTTAAACACGTCCCCCGGAGGATCGACTTCCGCTTCCGAAGATTGCGGGACCTGTGCCATCAGCGATGGTTCCTCTCTGGGTCTGGTGGGCGGGGGAACTGTACTGGCCACTGCCTGTTGCTCAATCCCGGCGGTCCTGGCTCTGATCGGATTCGGTGGACTCGGGTTTGCGACTTTCGTGGTTGAGTATCGCCTCTGGTTCGCCGTACCCGCGGTTCTGGCGCTCGGAGCCGGGTGGGGATTGTACCTCAAGAAACGGCTGCTGGACGGGGTTCCCTGGACCCATGGTTGGCTTACCGGTGTCGTTCTGACTGGCCTGACCGTTGTGTCCCTGGCTTATCTTCGGTGGGTGATCTGATCCATGAATCGGTTC
>CAYPTI010000172.1:0-3325 GCA_964413525.1 uncultured bacterium
AGCAGCTCCGGTCCGCCGTGGCGATCCAGGATCGGAAACAGATCGTCGAAGATCGGCTGGTTGGCGTTGCCCTCCTCGGGACGGACGTGGAACACCATCGGAACGTGGTAGTCGTGGGCCAGCCCCACGAACTGGTTCAGCATGTGCTGCTGGACGTCCCGGGGAACGGTCTCGTGGTAGTAATCCAGTCCGATTTCCCCCACGGCGATGACCTTTTCGTTCATGAACGCCTGTTCGTACCACTGGAGTTCCCGGTCGGATAATTTCTTCGCCCGGTTCGGATGGACGCCGACGGCGGCGTAGATGAATTCCTCCCGCTCGGACAGTTCGATGGCCTCTTCGCTGGTGGCCCGGTCCACCCCGACCACCAGGACCCGGAACATGTCCTCCCGGAGTTCATCCAGCACCTCCTCCAGATCCTCCCCGTAGTATTCCTCGTACAGGTGAGCGTGCGTGTCGATTAATCCGACGTCTGAATCCGGGGGAACAGCGCTGAGCCCACCGATATCGATTCACCTCCGGACAGTTCGCCCCATTCGCGATCGGCCAGCGTCTGGCCGGGATCGTGATCCAGCCGGTTCCAGATTTCGGCGGCCGACTCGGGCATCACGGCCCGGGACAAATAGGCGATTTCGTTGAGGGCCTCGGCCAGCTCGTAGAGCACCTCGTCGAGTTGGTCCTCCCGAGCATCGTCGCCGTGCATCTCCCAGGGAGCCTGTTCCTGCAACCAGCCGTTGACGTGGCGAACGAACTCAAGCAGGGATTTGAGTGCTCGATCGAAGGCGAGCTCCTCCATCCGCTCCCGGTACGCAGTTCGGGCGTCCTTCGCCGCGCCGGCCAGTTCGCCGGCCGGGTTGACCTCGGGAACCGACCCTTCCCGGTACTGATCGATCATGTTGAGCACCCGGCTGACCAGGTTCCCCAGGTCGTTGGCCAGGTCGCTGTTGATGGTCTCCACGATGGCCCGATCGGACATCACCCCGTCGTCCCCGAAGGGAATCTGCCGCAGGAGGAAGTACCGCAGCTGATCCCGACCGTACTCGTCGGCCAGTTCCCGGGGGTCCACCACGTTGCCGGTGGACTTGGAAATCTTTTCTCCCTCCAGGGTCCACCAGCCGTGGGCGTGGACCCGGCGGGGGGGTTCGATGTCCAACGCCATGAGCATGCAGGGCCAGATGACGGCGTGAAACCGGAGAATGTCCTTGCCGATCACGTGGACGTCGGCCGGCCACCACTTTTTGTAGTCTTCCTCGGGATACCCGATCCCGGTGAGGTAGTTCAACAGAGCGTCGAACCAGACGTACACCACGTGATCGTCGTCGAAGGGGACCGGCACGCCCCAGTCGAACCGGGTCCGGCTGACGCTGAGGTCGCCCTCGTTGGTCTCCACCATGTTGCGAACTTCGTTGAGCCGGGTCCGCGGGCGGACGAACCCGGGGTTGTCGTCCAGGAAGTCCTCCAGATCGTCCAGGTAGTCGGTAATTCTGAAAAAATAACTCTCCTCGCTGAGGTGCTCCACCGGACGGCCGCAGGAAGGACAGTTTTCACCGTCCTCAAGCTGGCTTTCGGTCCAGTAGGACTCGCAGGGAACGCAGTAGGGACCCTCGAAGGTGTCGAGGTAGATGTCCCCCTGGTCGTACAGCTGCTGGAAGGCGTGCTGGACCCCGGCTTCGTGTTCGGCGTCGGTGGTCCGGATGAACCGGTCGTGGCTGAGGTTCAGATCCGACCAGAGCTGACGGAAGGTTTCGACCACCTCGTCGACCAGTTCCTCGGGGGTCTTGTTCTGATCCCGGGCGGTCCGTTCGATCTTCTCGCCGTGTTCGTCGGTGCCGGTGAGGAAGTACACATCGTCTCCGGCGGCCCGATAAAACCGGGCCAGGGCGTCGGTGGCCAGATTGGTGTAGGCGTGGCCGATGTGGGGTTCGGCGTTGACGTAATAAATCGGCGTGGTCAGGAAGCGACGGGCCATTCGGGCATCTCCTCCGGGACAAACAATTCTTCCAGCAGGGAATTGATCACCAGCAGCGGCTGAACCCCGCGATCCAGTTCTCCAAACCGGTCCAGGATCGCGGGCAGGTGGCTCGTCCGCAGGCGTTCGCCGCCGGCGGACGGGGGTTGCTCCCGGATCTCCTCGTGCAGCATCAGCAGCAGGACGGTTAGAAATCCCCGGGCCAGCTGGGTGGACCAGTCGATCCGGTCGGAGCGGCGTTCGTTGTTCAACAGTTCCCGGGTGATCCGGACGGTTTCGTCCGGGAAGTCGTGATCGGGCCACAGGGCTTCAAGACGCTGGCGAAGATCGCCCGCTTCGGTCGGCTCACGGGCCGGAATTCGAAGCCAGTGACAGCGGGATCGGATGGTCGGCAGGCAGTCCCACCGGGAACGAGCAGTAAGAAGAAAAACCGCCTCGCCGGGGGGTTCCTCCAGCACCTTCAGCAGGGTGTTGGCCGCCTCCGGCGTGAGCCGACGGACATCCTGGAGCCAGAAGAACTTATAGCCCCCCCGCACCGGTGTCAACGAGGCCGCCTGGACCACGTCGTCGCGGATTTCGTCCACCGTGATCGACGTGTCGGGATTCTCGTCATCGAGCCGGACCAGATCCGGGTGGGTCCCGACGCTCATCTGATGGCAGTCCTCACAGTCCTCGCAGGCCTCCAGCCCCCCTCGCTTCGGACAGACCAGGGCCTGAAGGATGGACTCGACACGTCCCCTCAACCGGTGCGGGTGATCGCCGTAGAGCAGGTAGGCATGGGCCAGCCGGCCTGCTTCCACCGCCCGCCGAAGGGGAGCCAGGAAATCCGGGAGGTCACCCACGAATGCACACGGTCCCTGTTTTTACCGCGGATCGCCAAACATTCGGGCAAAACCGTTGGAGCAGAGCCTCAGGACGGTTCATCGACATCAAGTCGCTCCCTGACAACGGTCCGGATCCGATCCTGCAATTCCGGGATGTCCTCGGTCCGTTCCAGCAGAACGCAGCGGTCGGGTTCTTCCTCGGCCAGCTCCCGGTAGCCCTCGCGCACCGACCGGTGAAACTCGTCGGTCTCCCGTTCCAGTCGGTCCCCCCGGTTCGTGTTCCAGCGGGTCTTGGATCCCTTTCGGGCGTCATCCAGTCCTTCGCGAACGGGTACGTCGAGAATGATCGTGAGGTCGGGGACCAGTTCCCGGGTTGCGAAGTCGTTCAACCGTCGGACCCAGTCCAGGTCGGCCTTCCGAGCCCGCCCCTGATAGACCAGGGAGGCGTCGGCAAACCGGTCCGAGATAACCGCCTCCCCCCGCTGCAGGGCGGGCCGGATCCGCTCGGCCACGTGCTGGGCCCGGGCGGCCA
>CAYPTI010000173.1:0-3282 GCA_964413525.1 uncultured bacterium
TCAATGGCGTTGGGGACTCCGCTGTTGAGGGTGTCGATCGTGTCCACCAGCAAAATACAGTTTTCCGGGTACACCTCCGCGAAGGCCTCAAAGGCCTCCTTCTCACTCCGTCCCCGGGCCATAAAAGTCTGCACCAGACTGTGAGCGTGGGTCCCTTTGGGGGGATAACCGAGGTCGGCCGACAACCCCGTGTTCGAGGTAAAATCACAGCCCCCGATGAGGGAGGCGCGGCCCCCGGCTTCGGCTCCCCTGCCCTGAGCCCGGCGCATCCCGAATTCCAGCAGAGGATTGCCCCTTCCGCTCTGCTTGATGCGGGCCGCCTTGGTCGCCACGAGAATCGGGTAATTCAAAAAATTTAACAGCGCCGATTCCAGCAGTTGAGCCACGGCCAGCGGTCCGCGAACCACCGTCACCGGGGTGTTGGGATGGATCACCCTACCCTCGGGAACCGCGTCCACCGTCAGGGATTCAAACCCCACCCCCTCCAGCCAGTCGAGGAACTCGGCATCAAAGGTGGGGTTCCCCGAGGGCTCCGTCTGGTTTCGAAGGTAGCTCATTTCCTCCTCCCCGAACCAAACCGCGTCCATCCACTCGAGGAGCGGCTCCAGACCGGCGTTAATACAGTACCCGGCCTGATGCTCCCCGTAATCGGGATAGCTCCGGAAAAAATGGTCGAACTGCGCAGGGGTTTCATGCAATCCTCGCCGGAAATACACCTGTGCCATGGTGAGTTGATAAAAATCCGTGTGCAGAATTCCGTCCGTGTAATTCATGGTGGCATCCGCTCCCGTCTGGCCGATGCATCAAGTCCCGTAGGGTAATGAATCCGGCCGATCGTTTGTAACCCGTCGCCGGTTTCCGCTCGGGTGAATCACGGTATCATGGTTCCGTTCCGTCCGGGTACCCTCCCAACGAATACGGACGGCACGACATCGGTTCGTTCACGGACCGAAAGTCCGGTAGAAAACGGCGAGACGAAGCCCGGTGGGTCCTATCCTCCGGCACCCCGACCCGTCCAGGGAGTCCTTCGATGGTCCGCTCACCCGACAGCACGGACCCGGATACCGGTCGGAACACTTCCGAAGATGACTGCTCCTCCGATCCGCAATCGTCCGCTCCGGACGGTTCCAGGGATGATCATCAACGGTCTTTCCACCCGGAGCGCCGGTTTCGTCGGTCCGATCCTCCCGAACCTCAGGAGATCGTGGACTCCCGTCGACCGGTCAGTTTTACGAACCTCGTCCTCGGGTTCCTGGGGCTGGCCTCGGCCGCGCCCCTGGAGCGGTTGTTCGTCCATTACCCCTGGATTTTTGCGGCCGTCATCGTTTTGATCCTGTTCTCCGTTCCTCTGCTGAACAGGCTTCGCCGGCGGGTTTACCTGACCGAACGGGACCTGATCGTAAAAAGCGGGGGGATTCTTGAGGTTGACTACGTGGTGGTCCCGCTCCGGCATATTCAATGGATACGTCTCAGGGACGGTCTCCTCACGTTCATGGACCGCCGGACCCTCGAGATCCACGCTCCGGTCGTGGACCTGGAACCCTTCCGGTTCCACTGGGTCCCGGAGGCGGACGACTTTGCGAACCAGATCCTGAAGCACAGCGGAATCGGGGTCGGAAGGTTGTTCGGATCGGACGACCCACTCCCCGGTTCGACGGTCCGGCGGGACGAAGGCATCGACGGGGAACCCTCCACCTCGTCCGAAGGGAACGAAGCATCATATGGGGAAACCGGTTCGTCCGGGGCGGTGGAACCTCCGCCGGCACCGGAATCGGCCCGGGTTGATCCTGACTGAGATGGAATCCGGGGACCGGAAGACCACCCGGTCCGGTACGGTGTCAGCTCAATACGAGATCATGTGGAGGGGATCGGTCGGGCGCTGAACCATCATCCCCAGACAGTCTTCAATCCGTCCCGCCGGCAGCCCGTTGCCCGGCCTCAATTCTCTCACCATGTCGGCCTTCAGCCGGTCCCCGGCCGCCAGCGTCCGATCGGCCATCAGGCTGCGGCGATACCGGGTACGAAAATCCCGATCCACCTCACTTTGTTCCGGGTCAGGGTCTCCGAGCATCCGGTCCGGGTCCGCTTCGATCGTCTCCGGGTCGTTTTCCCGAATGGGTTGAAAACGATCGACGACCTCCTTGAACCGGTCCGGCTCAAGGGAAACGGGCTGATGGGGACTCTCCTGATCGGAATCAAGGGTCAGGGGACGCATCCAGACCGTAGCTCCCAGCCGGCCGGCGATGAGCGGGGCCTCGGTGGATTGACTTCGGTCGGCGTACCCCACCGGGTCTCCGAACCGTTCCCGGAGGGACCGAATCCGGCGCAGATGAAGCCGGTCGTCCGGAGTCGGACGATCAGCGGTGCTGTGAAACAGCACAACCTCCGCATTCTCAAGCCAGTGGAGGGCGGTCTCGATCTCATCCATCGTCGCGGCCGCGGTGGACAGCAGGATCGGCTCCGTCCCCCGGGCACAGGCTTCCAGCAACCGCCGGTAGGTCAGGTCCCCGGCGTGAATGCCGACGAAGGGGGGAGCAAGTTCCGTTCGGTACCACTCAAGCAACTCCGGATCGTACACCGTGGCGGCAAACTCCACGCCGCATTCCTCAGCCACCCCGGCCAGCTCGATCACGTCCTCACGGGAAAGCTGATGGGAACGGTAAATCGACACCTCGTCCTCACAGTAGACCCCGGACAGCAGGTGATCGGTCCGGTAGAGGGGGACCGATACGCCGTCGGCCTCCGCCCCGGCGGCGGCCTCGATCAACCGACGCGCACGGGTCAGGGAACCGCCGTGGTTGAACCCCAGTTCCGCGATCGCGTAAGGGGATTTCGAGGGGAAGGAGAAACGAGTCACGGGACCGGAAAGTCCCCGAAGTCAGTCAACGAAATCAGTGTACACGGAAATCCCGGAACCCTCAGCGGGACTTCGAGCCGGACCGGGCGGAAGTGGTTCCGGTCAACGGGAAGGGTCGGCCAAACGGATCAGGAGGCGGTGGCGGCTCGGTCCGGAGCAACCTGATCGACGGCATCCAGGGTGGAACTGATGACGTACGAGATCTGATCCTCACTGAGCTCGGAAAAAACCGGCAGGCTCAGGACGGATTCAGCCGCCTGTTCGGCCGCCGGAAAATCACCCGAACGGTGACCCAGTCCACTGAGGCTTTTTTGGAGGTGGAGGGGCGTCGGGTAATGGACGGATGCCCCGATGTCCCGTTCCCGGAGTTGTTTCAACACGCGATCCCGTTCGGGCACCTTGATCACGTACTGATAATAGACGTG
>CAYPTI010000174.1:0-3251 GCA_964413525.1 uncultured bacterium
CCGGAGAGCGAGATTCGCTCGTGGGGCAGCAGCGGACCGGCCACGCTTGGTTCCACGTCGCTGAGGTCCAGTTCCAGCTTGCTGGAGTACTCCGGCAGCGGCGTGTCCCTGGTGTGGAACATCTGATTTTCCTTGCAGTACGCTTCAACCCGATCGATGAGCTGCCGATCCCGTCCGGTCAGCTCCAGGTAGGAGAGGGTCTCCCGATCCACGGGAAAGAACCCCATGGTGGCCCCGTACTCGGGGGCCATGTTGGCGAGGGTGGCCCGGTCCGGCAGGGTCAGCCGGTGCAGACCGTCGCCGATGAACTCCACAAACTTGTTGACCACCCCGTGCTCCCGCAACATCTGGGTGGCGGTCAGGACCAAGTCGGTGGCCGTGGCCCCTTCCGGCAGGGAACCGGTCATCTCGAACCCGACGACTTCCGGCGTCAGCATGTAGTACGGCTCGCCGAGCATGACCGCCTCGGCCTCGATGCCTCCAACCCCCCATCCCATGACCCCCAGCGCGTTCACCATGGTGGTGTGGGAATCGGTTCCAACGAGGGTGTCCGGAACGGCGACGACTTCGCCGTTCCGTTCACGGGCGTGAACCACGTTGGCGAAGTACTCGATGTTCACTTGATGGACAATGCCGGTGTCGGGAGGAACGACCTGGAGACCGTCGAAGGACTGCTGACCCCAGCGCAGGAAAGCGTACCGCTCTTCGTTCCGTTCGTATTCCCTTTTTTCATTGATTTCAAGCGCTCCGGGCGTGCCAAACTCGTCCACCTGGACGGAGTGATCGATCACCAGGTCCGAGGGCACCAGCGGGTTGACCTCGGAAGGGTCTCCACTGTGTTCGTCCATGGCGTCCCGGAGGGCCGCGAAGTCCACCACGGCCGGCACGCCGGTGAAGTCCTGCATGATCACCCGGGAGGGCATGAAAGCGACCTCGTGATCGGCGACGTTGTTCGCGTCCCAGCCGGCTAACTTTTCGATGTCCTCCGGGGTTGTGGCCCGGCCGTCCTCGGTTCGAAGCAGGTTCTCCAGCAGCACCCGGATGGAAAAGGGTAACGACTCCAGATCAGTTAACCCCTGGCGCTCTAACTCCGTGATGTCGAACATCGTGTAGGTCTGATCGTTGACGTCGAGGGCGGTTTTGCTGCCGAACGAATCAGGAAACTCGGTCATCGGGGACACTCCCGGGGATTGAGTAGCTCCGCCGAAGGGGCCAGGCGGTTGGGGGACGAACCGCCCCACACGTTCGGGGCCACACTCGGAAGAGGTTGAATTCAATTTGCTGTTTAAAGTGTACCATTGACTCCAGTATGGTGTCGACGATCCCGGACCGGTCTAAGAGGGGCTCAGGAAAGCTTGTAGCCCTTCCATGGGATGAACCGGGGAACGACTGCCTCCCGTGAGGGTGCTTCGAAATGTCTTACCGTGAGGCTTTTCCAGAGAAATCCGGACGAATTGATGCCGAACAGTTCGAACGAGTATCATACGGTATAATCGAAACCGATCCGGTCCGGGCGAATTGACCATCCATGCCGGAGCAAGCTCACACCCCGGACGGAACCGAACTCGACAATCGGGAGGAGCACACATGGACATTCAGGAAACCAGCCTGCCCGGCGTGGGCGAACGATTTGACGTTCCGCTGGGGGACGGATCCTCCCTGTGCATCGTGATTCACAACACGGGAAAACGGGAGATCTATCGGAAGGAGTCGGAGGACAGCGACGGGGAACTCCTCGCCTCCCTCACCGATCGAGAGGCCCGGGTCGTGGGAACCGTCCTTGAGGGTGCCTACTTTCAACCGGTCCAATCGGAGACCGTGGAGACCCTGCTTGAGGACGACGTCCTGCTTGAGTGGATCAAGGTCGATGAAACCTCCTCCATGGTTTCCCGTTCCTTTCAAAACCTGGACCTTCGCCAGCGGACCGGAGCCGCCGTCATCGCCATCCTGCGGGAGGGCGACACCATCGTGGCACCGGAAGGCTCCGAGACCATTCACGCGGGAGATACGCTGATCGCCATCGGACCGTCCGAGGCTCAGCAGAAGCTGGAAGAACTCGCCGGCGGCCCGGGAACCGAGTAACGGGTGGGTGAGACCGCGCTCCTCCAGATCGGGGTGATGTTCTGCCTGGTCGCCCTGGCCGGATTCATCGCCCGCCGGTTCGGACAGTCGGTTATTCCCTTTTACATCGTGATCGGGATGGTCGCCGGACCGTACGTGGCCGGACGGCTGACGGTTCCCGGGATCGGGGCGCTTCCCCACATCGACGAGATGGAATTTATTTACCTGGCGGCGGAACTCGGGATCGTTTTCCTGCTGTTCTTCCTCGGGCTGAAATTCAGCTTTGAAAAACTGTTCGAACAGCGCAAACAAATCGCCCTGGCCGGCACCCTGGATCTGGCGGTTAACTTTCCGATCGGGTTCCTGATTGGTTACTGGTTCTTCGGAACCTGGATCGAGGCCTTCTTTGTTGCCGGAATCGTCTACATTTCCTCCAGCGCCATCATCACCAAGGCTCTCCTCGACCTGGGATGGATCGTCAACCCCGAGAGCGAACCGATGCTGGGGACGCTCCTGTACGAGGACCTGGTGATCGCCGTCTACCTCGCCATCGCTGCCGCTCTGGTCGGGGGCACCGGGGGATTTACCGGAGCGCTGATGGAGGTCGGCTTCGGAATGACCTTCCTGCTGGCGCTGTTCCTTCTGGCCTGCTTCGGAACGGCCCTGTTCCAGGCGTTTCTGAACGACTCGTCCAGCGAAATGACCCTCCTCCGATCGATCGGAATTACGGTGCTGGTGGCCGGGGCCGCCCTGGCGGTCGGAGTCAGCGAGGCGGTCGCCGCCCTGTTCATCGGGATGGCCTTCTCCGGCACCGACCACGTAAAAAAACTCGATAACCTGCTGGCGTCGGTGCGGGACGTGTTCGCCGCGGTGTTCTTCTTCTGGATCGGGCTGGTCACCGATCCGCTGTTGTTTGGTGGGGTGGCCGCCATTCTCCTGACCGCCGTCCTGTTCACCACGGTGAGCAAGCTCTTTTCCGGTTACTACAGCGGCCGAGTCTATGAACTTTCTCCCCTTCGGTCCCTGAGGGTGGGCTGCGGCATGGTGACCCGGGGGGAATTTTCCCTGATCATCGCCACCGTTGCGACCGCGGGGACAACCACCACCCTGCAGGAGGGGATCCCGGCCTTCGCCGTCGGGTACGTGCTGGTGATGAGCATCGTGGGGAGCCTGCTGATGTCCCGGTCCGA
>CAYPTI010000175.1:0-3183 GCA_964413525.1 uncultured bacterium
TGCCGGTCGATGCGACAGCCGTATACGAACAGACGGACGAATGGACGGATCACCCGGAATCGGTGGCGGGGGCGGTCCTCGACGCCTCAATTTATCCCGGAGTGACGGGATCGGTCGAGTACCTCAGCCGGGAGTACGACCCGGACTTTTCCAGCAGTCTTGACGAGGAGCGACTGGTGGCGTTTCAGCTGTCGGTCGGGTTCGGGGAGCTTCTCACCGCCGGGGGCTCTCAATGAAGGAACCCGGTGATGTTATTGTCCGTATGGTCAAACCCTTCGAACCCGACAACATCAGGTGCCGTCAGGCATCGGGAGGAATGAACTCGTGAATAAACGACTGCAAACGGCTGGAATGCTACTGATTGGAATTCTGCTGCTGGTGGGAGGGATCGGCTCGCCCACCGTGGCCCAGGAGCACGACCACGAGCACGACGGGGGCCATGCGGAAACACCGATGGAGTCCACCCCCGACGCCTACTCGATTGACGTTTCCACCCATCCGGCGGCGGCGGACATCGTGCCCGACAGCGATCCGGTGGAACTGATGTTCAACGTCACCCACGACGGGGAGGCGGCCGAGGAGGTGGAACTGTCCTACCGGGTCTACGCCCCCGCCCAGCCCTTCTGGTTCCGGACCGACTTCCCGGCGGTGGAGGGAACCCAGCTGTTGTCCGGAACGGTTTATCTTCCGGAGGGCAGTCAGACGATCCAGGCGATCCTGCCGATCCGGGGGACCTACCGCGTAAAAGCCGCCGTCCGGGGACCCGAGGGGACCGCCCGGGAGACGGTCCGGTTTCCCGTGTCGGAAAATCCCCAGGAAAAGGTCAACCTCGCCATCCTGCTGGTGGGATTATTTCTCTTCGGGGGCATCGGGGGATTCTTCATCGGTCGGACCCGGGTTGGTTCGACCGTGAACGGACTGTTCCTGGCCGCCCTCCTCGGAGCGGCCGGCTTCGCGCTGGCGCAACCGGCTGCCGTCCAGGCCCACGGTGAGGGGGACTGGGATCCGCACGTTCTGGAGGAGCAGATCGGGGTTGAGACGGTCTCCGACCGGCATCAGTACGAGGTTGAAATGTTTCCTCAACCGGTGGAAGTCGGCGACATGCTGCGGGTGGAGTACCGGGTCTGGGAGGAGTCACCGGTCCATGCTCATGAGGACCAAGCGCACGAGGAAGGTTCGGACCACGCACACGCGAATGAAGCCAACTCCGACGACGAACACGAACATGAACATGCAGAGGAAGCCGGGCATGAGGAGCACGATCACGGAACCGACGACCAGCACGATCACGCGGACGAGGACGGTGGGATGGAGGAATCCTCCCATGGCCACGGGTCGAAATACCTGGCCGAGTCTTATTTCGTTCACTCCGAAGGCGGCCTCGGGATGGTGAGTCAACAGACCTGGCTGAGGGAGGGGGAAGGAACGATCCAGGTCCAGCTGTTCGACGGGGCTCCCCACTACCTGGTTACCCGGTTTTACCGGCCGACGGAACGCTACGGAGCGGCGGGCGGTCACGGTCACGACCATGCTCACGGAGAGGAAACGGAGGAATCCGATCATGAGGAAGAGGGAACCCCGCCCTGGGAAGCCGAACTCGTGGTCGAACTGGAGGAAGGCTCCCACCGGATCCAGTTCCAGCAGAGCGGGGATCCGTCCATGAACTGGCTGCTGCTTCCGGCCGGAACCGACCACGTGGAAGAAACCGCACGAAGCCGGATGGAATCCTGTGAATCGGTCGATGCCGGCTCCACCGTTCCGTCCGAACCGCAATGTTTCAACCTTGCACTTAACCCGGACGGAACCTCCTTCACCTTCGACGTGGAGGAACCGGGCCGGTACCGGTTATTCACCCAGCATTTGCCCCGGGAATTCAACCTGACCATCGAGGATCCCGACGGATCAGTGGTTCAGCCGGAACGTCAGTTCATCACGGGCATGGGGGAATACCTCGGCCGGCACGTGACCACCGTCCCGGTTCAACCGATTCAGCCCCCGCTCGACAGCATCGTCAAGAGCATGCTGACGCTGCTGGCGGTGGTCGGCCTCGGCACACTGGTCGGGTACAAGGGGGCCGGCTGGACGGCTCGCTGATAGCTCACTTCCTCGCTATCGGTTTCGAATTCTCGTTTCCGAACAAACCGCCCCCGGTTTGGGCTTCCCCGCAGGTTCGATAGGCTCCAGATAGACGGTCCGGTTACAGTACGGTGTATTTTTGGTGTCCGAGAGTGAATCGGACGCCGAATCGGGGAATTCCATGACTCGGTTCCTGCTGCTTGGACTGGGGCTCCTTCTGGTCTGGTTGCCGGTGGTTCCCGGCCCGGGGTATGCGGTGTTCGGGGAGGCCTACGATCGTCTGGACGGGAAGCTGGAGCTTCAGGCCACGCCCGTGAACGGAACCGTCGACGTCGATCAACCAATCCGGCTGGCCGCCCGGCTGACCAACCGGTCGGACACCGTGCTGACGCTTCCGGAGCTGTCGGAACTTACGGTCCTTTCCGTCATCGACGGGACGATGATCCACCGGGACGGGGGTTATCGGTCGGTTGAGCTGGAACCCGGTGAAACGATGGAACGTACCCTGACCGTGACGGATGAGTTGCTGGAGCCGGGCACCCACGAGGTGCATGTAGATTACCTCAACCAGGCCCGGTCGCAGACCGTCACCGTCCGGGTGGAGGGGTTCCCCGGCTGGGAACCGAAATACCGGGTTTGGACCCGGTACCGGAACCGGGGTGAGCGTGAGCTTACAATTCTCCGCCGGTACCGGGAGGAGTTCTCCGGTGACACCGATCCGATCTCCCGGCGCGTGACTCTCGAGTATTTTCGTCGGCTCCGGGAAGGCCGGCTGGAACCGGGACCCGTTCTGCGGGCGCTCGACCGGGCGCTGGAGAGCTTCCCCGGCGAGGGTCGGTTGCTGGAACACAAGGGGGAGTTCCTGTTCCGGACCGGAGACGAACGCCGGGCGGTCGAAACCTGGATCCGGTCCACCAGGATGGGGTTCGACCGGGCGGTGGACTGGTTCGAGGATCGTCATGACGAGCCCATGTCCGAGGAGGCATTCGACCGTTATCTGGCGCTCGGGGACACAATCGTCGGCCGGGCCGAACAACGGGATTTCAACACGCTTGCCGCCCGGACGGGATCCGCCATGGCCCACGCCCATTACGGTCGGGGGAACCT
>CAYPTI010000176.1:0-3178 GCA_964413525.1 uncultured bacterium
GCCACCCTCCAGAACCGGCTCGTCTACCGGGCGACCGACTCCGCCGAACTGTGGGGGGAGGAGGCGGTTCGGAGGGCTCCTCCCATCGACGACATGCGCGCCCGGGATATCCCGATCGGGGCCGGAACGGATGCTACCGCCGTGGCCTCGCCCAATCCCTGGGTTTCCCTGTGGTGGTTCGTCACCGGTCGGACCTACGACGACGGGCCGGAACGACATCCCCGTCACTCCATGGACCGGGCCGGGGCGCTGGATGCCTTCACGACCGGGAGTGCCTGGTTTACGTTCGAGGAGGAGCAACGGGGACGTCTCGCTGAAGGCATGAGGGCCGACCTGGCGGTTCTGTCCGACGATTACTTCACGGTTCCCGAGGACGAACTGACCGAGATCCAGTCCGACCTTACCCTGGTCGACGGCCGGGTTGTTCACGCCCGGGACCCCTACGGGGAACTCACGGACCGAATCGACTGAAGGAAGGATAGGAACCGAAGCGAAGCGAACGCGATGGTCCCTCGGCGATCCGGTTCCCCTGGTACCGTTGTCTCGGATCCAATTTTCAGCAGTGGTGTTTTTAACCTTCCCATGGGCCCGGGGATTGTCAGCTATTTTACAGTACAGCTGTTTTATTCCGTTCGAATTACCGTTGATCTCCCGGACGAACTTGAGGTTTGAAGCGGGTCTCGAGGATATTTTAAGACGAGCGAGCGGACCGAGGTCGAACAGTCCGAAGAGGGAACCATCGCGGCCCGGCTGGAATCATCGGCGGAGACGCGGTGGTGGTTTCTCGGTCCGACTCAGGAATCCGATGAGGACGCTGAAAGGGGGGTTCCGTCCGGGGAAAGGGAGAGGCTGGTTTCCTGTCCCCGGAGGGAGTAGCGTACTTCAACCCGTTCCGTTCGGTCGGGAAGGTCAAGTCGGTAAACGTGTTCCCGCCCGTCCTCGAGGCTGGATTGATAGCTCGGGTTCCGGGATTCGCTCAGCAATTCATCGTCGCTCAGGTAGCGGGCGGTCAGGTTAGACGGACGATGGGGAAACCCCTCCAGCAGCACCTGCACCATCAGGCCGTCCGGTCCGGTCCAGAGGTTCACGTAGTGGGGTTCGGGCTCCTCACGAAAAATCTGCTCATCCGGACCGCTCCCCGTGACCTGGAGGGCGTGGTACCCTCCGTAGCCCGCGATGAGAACGACGATCAGACCCACGGCGAGCCGGGCGGGATTTATCGACACCGGTCAAGCGTCATCCTTTCCTGACAACGTTTCTTCCAGTCTATCTCGGATTCGGCTGCGACCCCACCGGATCCCGTTCGAAAGGGTCCGGGACCGGTCCTGCCGGACTGGTCGGTGGGTTGAAGCCGGGGGTCGTCGTCCTGATCTCAGGTCAGGGAGGGGAGCGGACCGGCGGACGTTCGTGGAGTGGTCACCCCCGATGAGTCACGATAAGCTACAGGGACTCATCCCATGAGACCGAAGGAGGAGGACGATGGCCGAATCACGGTTTTTCGAGCAGCTGGCCGGTTCGGTCGGAGAGGAGGCCGCCGAGTGGCTGGGACGGCTCAAGCGTGATTGGGAAGCGGGTCGGTTGCATCCTCCGTCCGAAGAGGATTGGGTTGCGCTGGCCGAGACCGACGGCAGCCAGACCCTGCAGTTTTCGGTGGTCCGAAACGAAACGGAGCTTCCCCTGTTGACCGTGACTTCCTCGGGGGATCTTCACAACGAGGAATTCGATCCGTCCGGTCAGCTCGAACAATCCCTCAAGCAGCGCTACGGAGGGGACGGCCGGGTCGTACACCTGAACCGGTTGGCCTCGGACGGCGAATGGTTCCGGCAACAATTCGAGCAATCCCTGAACTCACTGGCAGGATAAGCATGGAGGTTGATCCTGGTGTCCCGATACACCCTCTACAGTGCCGAAATTTGACCCTTCGCACAACGCACCCGTGCGGTGCTGGGGACAATGGATGAGGACGTCGATCTGCGGGAGATCGATCTGAGGGACAAGCCGGATGAATTCGTTCAGTTGAGCCCGACCGGCAAAGTTCCCATGCTCGTGGAGGATGACTTTGTCCTCTACGAGTCCCAGGTTATCAACGATTACCTGATAGAGGACCTGGGTTGGACGGACGCGTATGCGTCCGATCGAAAGCTGCGGTATCGACAGAAGGTTTCCATGAAACAGTGGGACTCCACGGTCCTGGGCCCGTATTACTCCGGGCTCTCCGATCCGGAACAGCTGCAGGAGGCCCGGGAGGACATCATGCCCGAACTTAAATACCTGAGCGAGGTCGTTCGGGCCAGCGGAGGACGTACCGAGAGCGCGTTTGCCTTCCATTTTGCTCCCTTCTGGGCCCGGATGAACTGGCTGGAGGAACATTCGGACTTGCCCTCCTGGGTCCGGACGGTCGACGGGCTGGCCGACTGGCTGGACGGAGCGGTTGAGGAACCGGTCATTCAGGAGACCCTGCCGGATCGGGAGTACGCCATCCGGCAGTACCGCGACGTGTACGTCAATCCGGATGCCGGGGCCTGATCGATGTCGTTCGATCTGTTTCAGCAGGAGGATCCCAGGGAGTGGGTCGAGGAGCAGCGGCGCAAGAAGTTTGAGCGGTTCCGGGACGAGGAGGTCGTCGGTCCCCACTGTGAGGGATGTCAGTACGACAGAAACCCGGTAATTTATCGCGGTGATCGGGACGCCGGGTTGATGGTCGTGGGGGATTACACGGCTCCGGCGGATCAGCGGACCGACAAGCCGTTCAGCGGGCCGGCCGGGGACCTGCTGGAGACCATGCTGGAGGCCATTGACCTGGACTGGGAGCGGGACTGCTACGTGACCAACGCCCTGCTCTGCGATGGCACCGGGGAAGCTCCCCGGAAACCGTCGGTCGATTCCTGCCGGACCAACCTCCACCGACAGCTCGACCTCGTGAACCCGGATGTGGTGCTGGCGATGGGCAAATTTGCCCTCCAGTCCCTGTACGATCTTCCCCAATCGGCCCGGATGACCGATCATCTGGGGCGCCAGGGCTCGCTTTCGGAACGCCCCTGGATCGAAGGCGTGAACACCTATAACCCGGCCTACATCCTGCGGCTGGAGTCAAGCCCGGAAAAGCAAAAACAGGTCAAGAAACAGGCCTGGGACCACCTGCGGACGGCTCGCCGGGTGCTGGACGACGTTCGAGACA
>CAYPTI010000177.1:0-3136 GCA_964413525.1 uncultured bacterium
CGGGAACAACTGGAACTTCTGACCGATTTTGCTCCGCTCTACGAGACGTATTTTCTGGAGCCGATGGAACCCTCCGGGGAAGCCCTCGACTGGGTTCGGGAGCATCCCGAGTCCGTGCGGGTCATTGAGGTGTTCAGGGAGGGGCTCGAACCGGTCGAGGCCCTGGATTCGGAGGCGACGAAACGGGTTATATCGGCGACCGACGAGGCGGTCGACGCCGCCGGACGGGAGCTCTACCTCCCGATGCGGATCGCCGTGACGGGCCGACTGGAGGGGCCGGAGTTCCACGAAATGATGCCTCTGTTGGGTTCGGAACGGTGTCTTGAACGCATCGACGTCGTGCTGGAACGCGTTGGGCCGACGGTTTCATAAGGAACTCTGAGAGGGGGAAGGGTGCCGACGATCATTCTCCCATGCGCGTCGATTGAACCGGTCAAGCGTGAAACAAACCACACCGACCGGTTCCGTGGTCCCGGAGACATACCCGAATCGTTCTTCCGGTTCATTCCATTGGGTTCGACTCCGGCCGGATCGTTTCCTCCGTGAACATCAGACCAGGGGGCAGGCACGGGAAACAAGGAATCCTCAGGCTTAAGCATCTCCACCATCCCCCACCATTATGATTTCTTCCGGGAGCGGGACCGATTTCTTCGCTCCAGGCTGTGGCCCCTGCTTGAGGAATTTTTTTGGGTGTGACCGCGGATACGGGAAGGGGGCAGCCTGGGGCCGGAGAGGGTCCGACCCTTGTTTGTGGCCTTCCCGGTACGATAGGCTGATGCTTTCACTAATTCTGATTACAGAGTGGATATTTTGCGGGATTGTAAGGGGAGACATACTATGGTTCGTCGTTTTGTGTCGCTGTTTGCCGTGGGATTGATTTCCGTTGCGATCATTGGATGTTCGCAACCGTCGGTGGCCGACGCCGAAGAACCGGCCATCGAAGTTGGTGACGAAGTCATCACGATGGAAGAATTCGATCAGCGGATGGATCAGCAACTCGATCAGATCCGTCAGCAGATGGCTCAGATGCAGGGGCGGGAACCGTCGGACGAAGATCTGGACATGTACCGGGACCGAATCAAGCTCCAGCTGGTGAACCAGCTGAGGACTCAACTCGTGCTGACCCAGGCAGCCAAGGACCGCGGGATCGAAGTTACTTCGGAGGAAGTGGATCAGACGTGGCAGCAGATTACTCAGCAATTCCCCTCCGACACGGCGGTTCAACAGGCGCTTGAACAGCAGGGAGAAACGGAGGAGTCGGTCCGAGAACAGATCCGGGAGCAGCTGATGGTCCAGAAACTCCTTGAAGAAGAGGTCGGCGAAATCGAGGTGACGGAGGAAGAGGCACGGACCCATTTTGAGGAAAACTCGGATCAGTACGGTCAGTCTGAACAGGTTGAGGCGCGCCATATTCTCATTGAGACCAGCGAGGACCGGACGGACACGGAAGCCCGGCAACGGATCGAGGAACTTCACGATCAGGCCACGGACGGTGAGGACTTCGCGAGCCTGGCGGAAGAGCATTCTGAGGGTCCGTCGGCCGAAGAAGGCGGTCAGCTGGGAACTTTTTCCCGGGACCAGATGGTTCCCGAGTTCAGCGACGTCGCCTTCAACCTCGAACCGGGAGAAATTTCAGACCCCGTCCAGACTCAGTACGGATATCACATCATCAAGGTGGAGGATCGAATCGAGGCTGAGGATGCGAGTTTTTCCGACTCGCGTGACGAGATCGTCCAGTCCCTCGAACAGCAAAAGCGGCAGGAACGGATGCAGTCCGTGATCGAGGAACTGGAGGAGGAAGCCGACGTGACGGTTCATGTTGAAGTTCCCGACGAAGCCTCAATGCCTCAGCCTCAGCCGGGACAGGCTCCTTCCCCCGGTCAATAACCTCCGAGGGTTTCTCCGTGGGGAACGGACGTTCGTTTCCAGGCGAGCTCCGGTCCCGTTGACCGCGTGAAGGTAGTCGCTCGGAGACGAAAGGTTGCCGGGGGGAACCGGGTTCCGGCGGGACGATGCCGGGCCGATTTTCGTGAATTTCCCCGCGACAAGGGGGGATAGGATGTCTTCGAACAACGATCGCATCCGGATCGAACCCTACGAGGACCGGGGGTATTTTTTCCACATCCGGTTTGACGGCGAGGAAAAGCCCACCGCGATCTTCGTGGCCGAACAGGATTTTGAACAGCTTCGGGAGATGGCCGCGGATCCGGAGACGGATCCGGACCGGCTCCGGCGTGAATTGTTCTCCCTGATCGAACATAGCGGGCACGGCCGGGACCATGAACTGGGGGATGCGGGGATCGAGACCCTGCAGGACCGACTGAATCAATCCGGAACCATCGCCTCCTCGGGAGATGATGCGGACCATGGAAGCGGCTAAATACCGACAGACGGAAACCCATGTCCTCCGATTGACCCACGGGGAGGACCTCATCGAACAGCTCACCGCCTACGCCAATCGGGAAGAAATCGACGCCGCCCAGGTGTCGGTGGTCGGGGCCGTCCAGGCCGCGACCCTGGGGTTCTATCATCAGGGGGAACAGGAGTACGAACAGCACACCGTCGATCGGGAAATGGAACTGCTCCAGGCGTCAGGCAACGTTTCGTACCTGGAGGGAGAGCGGTTTGTTCACCTCCACGCCACCTTTTCGGACGAGGAGGAGGAACTGTACGCCGGTCATGTTTTTGAAGGGACTCCGGTCTTCGCCGGGGAAGCGTTCCTTCATGAACTGGACGGTCCTCCCCTCAAACGGTACGACGACGATCCCACCGGGCTCACCTTGTGGGAGTTTCCCGACCAACCCCCCACCGTCTGAATCTCCCTCGTTTCGGGGTTCTTTGAACCGATTCACGCTCTCAGGAGAATCCGGCGTACCGTGTAACCGGTAGGGTCAGGGGCCTCGGAGGTCGGCCAGCCGTTTTAAGGCTTTCCTCCGGTCCGACCGCTGCAGGTCGGCCGATTGGATGCAATCGTTAAGGACGCGGATCGTTTCCCGATACCGAGCCCGATCGACCGGATACGGGTGCCCGTCCTTGCCCCCGTGGGCGAAGGAATACCGAACCGGGTCCTCGTAACTCGGCCGGGCGCCCCAGGCCACCTCGCTCACCATGGACAGGGCCCGAATGGTTTTGGGTC
>CAYPTI010000178.1:0-3099 GCA_964413525.1 uncultured bacterium
TCGGACAGGACGGCCAGGTCGGCTCGCTTGCCCGGCGTGATGGTTCCCTTGATCGATTGTTCCCCCGTGGCCCGGGCCGCCCAGCGTGTATGCATCATCAGGGCTTCGCGGGGGGTGATCGCCTGGTCGTCGCCGAGAACCTCTCCCGTGTTGGTCCGGCGGCTCACGTCAACCTCCATGGCGACAAACGTATCGTAGGGAGTCACCGGAGCGTCGGTGCCGCCGGCCGGTTTGACGCCCCGGTCGATCAAGGACCGGAGGGGGTACAACCGGTGGGCCCGTTCCTCCCCGAAATAGTCCACCCAGGCCGAACCCAGGGTATAGAGGTGACCGGTCTGCACGGTCAGTCGGACGTCGAGTTCCATCAAGTCGGCAATCTTCTCCGTCGGCATGAGAATTCCGTGCTCCATACAGAGGGGTTGGCCGGAACGATCGAAAGCGGAGCGATGGGCTCGAAACCGGTTCAGAACCTGTTCGACGGCCCGGTCGCCCACCGCGTGAACGGCCACGCCCCAGTCGTGCTGCCCGGCCCATTCGAGCACGGTATCCACGGTTTCCTCCGGGGTGACGGCCAGACCTCGGTACCCCGGCTGGTTGGCGTACTCCTCCTTCAGCATGGCCGTCTCAACGCCCCCGTCCGCGAACATCTTCAGGGGACCCAGCCGGAGCCATTCGTCCCCCCAGCCGGTTGATATGCCCGCCGACCCCCACATGTCCAGCTCCTCCTCGACCGGGTTCTCCGGGGCGATGAACGGACACAGCGTGGAGCGCATGGTGAGTTCGTTCCGGCTTCGTAGTTGCTGGTAGACCCGGAGGTCCCTGGGGCGGACCTGAGCGTCACGGATGCTGGTCACCCCCACGGAATGGAGCTTTTGAATGCCCCGACCCAGCGCCTCCCGGTACTCGGCCGGATCGGGTTCCGGAAGCAATTCCTCCACCGGTTCAACGGCCGGGTCCTCCTGCAGCCAGCCGGTCAGTTCCCCGTCCTCGTTCCGATGGAAGTGGCCCCCTTCCGGGTCCTCGGCGTCCTCGTCAATGCCGGCCCGACGAAGGGCTTCGGAATTCACCACCGCGTTGTGGGCTCCCCGGTACAGGATCACAGGGTGATCGTCCGTCGCCCGATCCAGTTCCCAGCGGGTGGGGAACCGTTCCTCCTCCAGTTGATTCTGGTGCCAGTCGCTGGCCGACTGAATCCATTCCCCGGCCGGGGTCTCCTCCGCCGCGCGTGCGATGGCGTCCTGCAGTTCCGACAGGCTGTGCACGTCGTGAACCTGAACCTTCTGAAGGTCAAGTGACAGCTGACCGAGGTGAACGTGGGCGTCGATGAACCCGGGAACCACCGTCCGCCCCTCCAGGTTCAGGCTCCGATCGGGGGAGGGCACCCTCTCCTCGAGGTCACCGGTTGTGCCCACGGCGACGATCCGATCCCCCACGCAGGCCACCGCCTCAGGAGTCTTCCCGGTGCCGTCCATCGTGTGAATTCGTCCGTTGTACAGGACCAGGCTGGTTTCCTCAGTCCCTGTTTCACCCATCACCTCATCATCCTCCGTGCCAGGCACTAAATACTAAATAGAGCAGGGAACGAACTCCGCTCAGACGTCCCGGTCAATCACGGTGGCCACGCCGAGACCGCCACCACAGCACATGGTCTGCAGCCCCAGTTGTTCGTCCCGGCGTTCGAGTTCGTGCAGCAGCGTCGTCATCAGTTTGCCGCCGGTGGCCCCGAGGGGATGTCCCAGGGCGATGGCGCCTCCGTTGACGTTGACCTTCTCCATGTCGGGCTCCAGTTCTCGTTCCCAGGCAAGCACAACCGAGGCGAAGGCTTCGTTGATCTCCACCAGGTCCATGTCATCCAGGGTGAGGTCCGCCTCGTCCAGGATCCGCCGGGTGGCCGGGATGGGTCCGGTCAGCATGGTGGTCGGATCGACCCCGACGGCTTTCTGAGCCCGGATCCGGGCCCGCGGTTCGTAACCCAGCGCGTCGGCCTTCTCCCCGGACATCAGCAGAAGCAGGGAGGCTCCGTCGCTGATCTGGGAGGCGTTGCCGGCCGTGACCACGCCGTCTTCCTGAAACACCGGGTCCAGGTCGAGCATCTTGTCAAGATCCGGCTCGGATCGGAATCCGTCATCAAGTTGGAACCACTCCTCGTTCTCGGATGCGGACTCCTCCGGCCGGAGGAGGGGAAGCATTCCGTCCGTTTCAACGGAATCCCGGGTCAGAAACTGAACCGGAACAGGCAGGAGTTCACGGTCAAACCGTCCCTCCTCCGCCGCGCGGGCGGCCCGCACGTGGGATTGATAACTGAATTCGTCCAGGGCCCTCCGGGAGAGGTCCCACTGTTCGGCGATGAGTTCCGCCGCCTCGCCCAAATTGACCTGGCGAAATCGCTGTCGCTTCCAGGGCCCGTACGGATCGCCGGCGACCTCCGTGTTGGACCGCAGGGGAACCCGGGTCATGCTCTCAACCCCCCCGGCCAGAACCACGTCGTTAACGCCGGCCGCGATCTGGTTGGCCGCCAGGTGAACCGCCGTCTCACTGGACCCGCACTGGCGGGTTAACGTCAGAGAGGGTACTTCCTTGGGCAACCCGGAGGACAACCAGGCGTTCCGAGCGATGTTCTGGGATTGTTCCCCCACCTGTCCCACACAACCGAACAGCAGATCATCGATCTCGACGGGATCGAGATCCAGTGTCTGAATCATGGCACTGAACAGATAGGCGCTCAGGTGATCCGGCCGGACGTCCTTCAGCCGGCCGTCGAACCGGGCCACCGGGGTCCGCATGGCTTCGACAATCACGGGTTCCTTCAACGTGGTTCCCTCCAGCGGAAAGACGTTAGGTTCAAATCCAAAAATCCTACCATGTTTGAAGGGCTTCGAAACCAAACCCACGGCGGACCCGGCCGGTTGTCATCAACAAACGAGACACGCTTCCGCTGTCTGCCTCCACACACGTTCGTCATGGAGTTCGAAATTCTTTTCTCCCATGACATGGATGCCCCAATTCGCCGGGGTTACTGGCGGCCGGAAGGGTTGTGAACTGGACCTGAAAAGGGGGAACTCATACAGTACGATCCCATCATAACGGTACCGATCCGCG
>CAYPTI010000179.1:0-3065 GCA_964413525.1 uncultured bacterium
TGGCGGCGGCCACCAGGATGGGCGGCATCAGCTGGGCCACCCGGGTCACCATGGAGGAAAGAATTCCCAGCCCGAGCCGGAGCCAGTAGCGGGAGCAATAGGCCAGAAGATTCAGCATGGGGTGACCCTGGACGGTGTCGCGGATGTGTTCAAACCCACCGCGAGCGTTCGAAACTTTCACGGCAAACACTCAACTCCCCAAACGTTGAAAGGAAACCAGCTAAATCCAGCTCAATATCGATCCAGGACGATCACAAGCGACCGATTCGGATAAGGATACCGTGCCTGAAGTGTCCATTCGAAGTACCGACGAACTCAATTTTTTTTGGGTAGTTCATTCCCTTCCCCGGTATATAAACAAACCACTCGACAGGAGGATATCGATTAGAACGGGGGGTCTTCCGGCACCGGATCCCAGGGATGCCGCGGGGACCAGGGGTGGCAGGTCAGGAGGCGGCGGACCGCCAGGTAGAGCCCCCGGAGGATTCCGTGGGACTCGAGGGCTTCCCGGGCGTACTCGGAACAGGTGGGCTGGAACCGGCAGCTCCGGGGAAGGACCGGGGAAATCAGCCGCTGGTAAACAGAAATCAGCAGCATTAACAATCGTTTGATCATGTCGGGGATTCCCCCCGTTCCCGGTTCTCCGGGTTCTTCACGATCCCGGCCTCACGGGCCAGCTTCAGGAGACAATCGTCGATATCCTGTCGCTGGAGGTCGGGATGGGCCCGGCGGGTGGCGAGCAAAATCAGCGGCCAGCCTTCCTCGAGTCGATGCCGGTGGAGCCGGAAGGACTCTCGCATGAGCCGTTTGATCCGGTTTCGGTCCACGGCTCGAGGGGCAGTCTTGGCGGAACAGATGACCGCCATCCGGGTGAGCCGGTCGTCTTTATCTCCCTGGACGATGTGAATCCAGCGACCCGAATGGAACTCCCCATCGTCGAACACGGACTGAACTTCGGTGTCGCGCTGAATTCGTCGGTCGGAGGGGAGGGACCGATCGGGTTCAGCCAAGCAGGTCTCCCAGCCCGCCCATGTCGCCGCCTCCCGGCAGCCCCATCTCGGGCATCGCGTCCTCCCGGGCCTGGTCCGCTTCCTCGGTGGCATTCTGAATGGCAGTAAGGATCATGTCCTGAAGCATTCCGACATCCTCGGGATCCACGACCTCGGGGTCGATGGACAGGTCCAGCACCTGGCCCTGACCGTTCACGGTCGCCTCGACGACGCCGCCCCCGGACGACCCGGTGAACTCCTTGTCCTTGAGTTCCTCCTGGGCCTGCTGGAACTTCTGCTGCATCTTCTGTGCCTGTTTCAGCATCTGCTGCATGTTCATGGGCAATCACTCCTTTCGGTACGATGGTATCGCGGTGGGTTGAGCTTGGAAACCGGCGGTCAATCGATCCGTTCGACGGACCGGACGTCAAACACTTCCTTCGCCCGATCCAGCAGTGGCGAGGAGTTCGCTTCCTCCGACCGGTTCCGGTCTTCAGCGGACGGCGTCGGCGGCTCCGGAGCCGGTTCCTCGCCGGAGGACGGTTCCCCCTCGGCCAGATCGATGGAAATGTCCGGTCGACGATCCGTCACTTCCTCAATCGCGTCCTGAATGGTCCGGGTCCGGTCGGGTTCCCGAAGTTGATCCACGTGGTTTTCCCACTGCGGTTCAAACACGATTTCCAGCCTCTCGTCCCCGAGCGACACCTCCCGGGCTTCCTGCAGGTAAGCCCGGGTGGGTTGAGGAATTCCCCGAAGAATTTGTTCCCAGTTCCCTTCCTTCTCGTTCCCGCCCACCGGTTCTGATTTTCGCTCCGGATCCGGTTCGGACCCTTCCTGGTCTTCGTTCCGGTCGGCCTGCGACGGTTGAGGTTCCTCCGGTTCGGACTCCTCTCGATCGGAGGGAGAATCGCCGTCTTCCTCCACTCCGGGGGGATCCGGACGACCGGAGTCGGTGGTTTCCGTCCGGGTCGGTTGCTGCTCGTCGGCGGGCGGAGCGCCGTCGGCCTCCAGGGACTCCAGTCGGTCGATGATTTCGGCCAGGTTGTACTTCGGACGTCCCCGCAGGATCCGCACCAGGCTGACCTCGGCCAGTTCGCGCTGGAACCGGCTGTGGCGCTGGAGGCGATCGTGGAGTTCGATCAATTCTTCAAACATCCAGGTCAGTTCGGTCGTCCGCAGTTCTCCGGCCAGGTCGACCAGTTCCTGATGCACGTGGTCCGGCAGGGCCCTGCCCAGGGATTCGTCGTTCTCGGCCCGTTTGACCATCAGCATGTGACGGATCATCTCGGTCAGATCGCCGATCAGGAGCATCAGGTCGTTGCCCTCGGCCAGGTGATCGTCGATCCGGCCCAGCAGATCCTCGTCGTCGAAGGTCACCATGGCCCACAGCATCGACGTCAGTTCGTCGTAGGAAGCAAGCCCCCAGGTGGAGCTGACCAGATCCCCGGTGAGTTCCTTCTCCCCGCCCTCGGTGAAGTTGATCATCTGATCCAGGATGCTCTGGGCGTCTCGGAGGCTGCCCTCGGCGAACTTGCCGATCAGGTAGAGGGCCTCCTCGGTCACGGGAATGTCCTCCGACTCGCAGATCTCCTGCAGGGAAGCGACCAGGTCGTTCAGGGACAGAAGTCGGAAGTTAAACCGCTGGCAGCGGCTCAAAATGGTGTCGGGAACCCGGTCGATCTCGGTGGTGGCGAAGATAAACATCGCGTGTTCCGGGGGTTCCTCCAGCGTCTTCAGCAACGCGTTGAAGGCGGCATCGGTGAGCATGTGGACCTCGTCGATGATGTAAACTTTCATGGCGTTCCGCGCGGGCGCGTATTGAACCTGTTCGCGAAGTTCCCGGATCCGATCAACCCCGTTGTTGGACGCCCCGTCGATCTCAAGGACGTCGACGTCCCGTCCCTGTGAAATGTCCACGCAGGGGTCGCACTCGTTGCAGGGTTCGGCGCCCTCGGGGTTCACGCAGTTCACCCGTTTGGCCAGCAGCCGGGCGGTGGTGGTCTTGCCGATTCCCCGGGGGCCGCTGAAGATGTAGGCGTGGCCCACCCGATCGTTCTCAATGCTCCGGCTCAGGGG
>CAYPTI010000180.1:0-3036 GCA_964413525.1 uncultured bacterium
TTCGCTTCCGGGCTACCCACCGGGCCCTGGGGTCCGAAGCCCGTTCGAGTCCCCTCGTTGCCGAGGCGAGCATCGGGTCGGGTTCCGTTATCCTGGGCTACCGATTCTAGGCTTCGGAGCCTCAGAACAGCGCCTCAACCCTGCGCCTCCGTTCGGTTCCGGATTCCTCGTCGGTGATTCGTCGGGATCCCCGTGGTTTATGCACGACTCGTCCGCCCGACGAAACTCGCTCGGAAGTCCACCCTGGTCCCCGACAGGGATGGTCGGAGCCAATCCCAAAGGAATCTCCCGGGGTTCCTGCTGATGCCGTTCGACTGACTCGATTGATCGTCGGTCCGTCGTTAGGGAGGTCAACGCGAGAAGGGGGGTTAGCCATTCAGGCCCACGTTTCGTACCCTTGGGCTGCTTTGTCATACTCGAATCCTTGAGGTTTCGGCAAATCCCGGTCGGGAGGAAACGGCAGATGAGTTCTGACGGTCCGCTGTCCGACGTTCAGGTGCTGGACTTAACCCGCGTGCTGGCCGGCCCCTACGCCAGCATGTGGCTGGCCGACATGGGGGCCGACATCGTGAAGGTGGAACGCCCCGGTTCCGGCGATGACACGCGCACCTACGGTCCTCCGTTTATCGACGGAGAATCGGCTTATTTTCTCTCCATCAACCGGAACAAGAAAAGCCTCACCCTGAATTTCAAGAAACCGGAGGGGAAGAAAATCCTCCGCCGGTTGATCGAACAGTCGGACGTTCTGCTGGAGAATTTTCGCCCCGGCACCCTGGAGCGAGCCGGGTTCGGATACGAGGACGTCCGGGAATACGCTCCCGACATCATCTACACGTCGATTTCCGGGTTCGGCCAGTCGGGACCGTGGAAGAACGAACCGGGGTTTGACCTCTCCATTCAGGGGCTCAGCGGGTTGATGAGCCTGACCGGGGACCCGGACGGTCCCCCGACCAAATTTGGGACCTCCATTTCGGATCTGTTGTCCGGAATTTACGCCGCCATGGGGACCGCCATGGCCCTCTACCACCGGGAGCGAACCGGGGAGGGTCAGCACGTCGACGTTGGCATGCTGGACAGCATGGTCAGCCTGCTTACCTACCAGGCGGGACGGTATTTCGCCACCGGGGAGATCCCCGAACGGATGGGGAACTTCCATCCGAACATCAGTCCGTACGAGACGTTCCGGACCGCGGATGGGTATTTTAACCTCGCCATCGGTAATGATTCTCTGTTCGATCAGTTCTGCGAGTTGATCGGCCGAGAGGACCTGGCGGAGGACGAGCGGTTCCGGTCCAACCCAGATCGGGTCGATCACCAGGAGGAAATTCACGAGATTATCGAACGGGAAACCAGGCAAAAAACCACCGACGAATGGCTGGAGCTGCTGGCCGAGGCCGGGATTCCCGCCGGCCCGATCCAGAACGTGGAGGAAGTGGTCGATCACGAACAGGTTCGTTCCCGCGACATGGTGGAAACGGTCGAACATCCCAGCGCCGGGCCCGTCAAGGTAACCGGAGTGCCCATCAAAATGAGCGAAACCCCGGGGGAGGTCGAGGACCCCCCGCCCGAACTCGGACAGCATACGGAGGAACTGCTGACCGAGCGGTTGGGCTACGACTCCGACGACATCGAACGGCTGAGGGAAGACGGAGTCCTTTGATTAGTAGCGGTCCGTTTCCGTCCACATGCTCCCCCCTCGGTGGATCCACGACCCGATCAAATCCCCTCCGAACCGATCGGGCTTACCTCGGGACGGACGCGGTTTGATCCCGTAATGGGAGACTTTAAGGAGGAGGATTACCGGCGCTGGAAGGAGGAAACCCACGATCCCGTCGTGGAACGGTTCGGAGAACGGAAGGATGAATTCTCCCCCTCCAGTGATTTTGAAGCGAACACCGTCTACACCCCCCTGGACCGGGCTGACGAAGATTACGAACAAGACCTGGGGATGCCCGGTGAGTATCCCTTCACCCGGGGCGTCCAGCCCAACATGTACCGCGGGAAACTGTGGACCATGCGCCAGTACGCGGGCTTTGGGACCGCGGAGGAATCCAACCGCCGTTACAAGTACCTGCTCGAACAGGGCAACAAGGGACTCTCGGTGGCATTCGATCTTCCGACCCAGATCGGCATGGACAGCGATCACCGGATGGCCCGGGGAGAGGTGGGAAAAGTCGGGGTGGCCATCGACAGCCTGCGGGACATGGAGGTTCTGTTCGACGGCATCCCGCTGGACGAAGTGTCGACTTCGATGACGATAAATTCCTCGGCCATTGTCCTGCTGTGTCTTTACGTGGCGGTCGCAAAGCAGCAGGGAGCCGACCTGGAGTCGCTGCGCGGAACCATCCAGAACGATATTCTCAAGGAATACCTCGCCCGGGGGACCTTCATTTTTCCCGCCGATCCCAGCCTCCGGATCGTGTCGGACATCTTCGAGTGGTGCAGCGAGAACCTCCCCTCCTGGAACCCCATTTCCATCAGCGGGTACCACATTCGGGAGGCCGGCTCGACCGCCGCCCAGGAGATCGCGTTCACGCTCGGCAACGGGATGGAATACGTGCGAGCCGGCGTCGAGGCCGGAATTGACGTCGACGACTTCGCCCCTCAACTGTCCTTCTTTTTCAACGCCCATAACAATTTTCTGGAGGAAGTGGCCAAGTTCCGCGCCGCCCGCCGGCTCTGGGCCCGAATTATGAAGCACGAATTTGAGGCCCGGGACCCCAAATCCTGGCGGTTAAAATTCCACGCCCAGACCGGGGGTTCAACCCTGACCGCCCAGCAGATCGAGAACAACGTCGTCCGGGTCACTGTCCAGGCGCTGGCGGCGGTCCTCGGTGGAGCGCAGTCCCTCCACACGAACGGAAAGGACGAAGCTCTTTCCCTGCCGACCGAACAGTCCGTCCGCACGGCACTCCGAACCCAGCAGATTCTCGCACACGAGAGCGGCGTGGCTGATTCCGTTGATCCGCTGGGGGGATCGTACCAGGTCGAGACCTGGACCGATAAGCTGGAGGAACTGGCTCGCGAGTACCTGGA
>CAYPTI010000181.1:0-3011 GCA_964413525.1 uncultured bacterium
ACGGCGAAATTAAACCGGGTCGGAGACCGTATATACACACAAAAATGGACGTGACCGTGAGACGCTTTGCTGTATGGTGTTTTTCTTGAAAGCCGACCGCAAACCGTTGTTGCCAAAATTGAGATTCGGTTCGCCCGGGGAGAACCACCGCCGGGTTGGAATGTCCGAGGCGGTTCCACACAGGGTCAGGATAATCCAGACGAATCCGGTCGGTTGGCGTTTTCAAGCCCGGTGTATTCGTATACCTTCGAGGGTGCTTCGTAAGCACTTCGCGGACCCGTTCATCTCACGGAATTCCGTAGAGGATTGCGACCAAACGGGAGGTTCGGTTCATGATTGAAAAATACCGCACCGAAGCGATGGAGGAAATCTGGTCCGAGGAGACGAAGTACCGGTTCTGGTGGGCGATCGAACGGGCCGCAGTCAAGGGCTGGGTGGAGGTCGGAGAAATTCCGGCCGGCGAGCTGGAAGCCATCGATCGGGAGGTGGACTGGTCGCTGGAGAGCATCAATCAACACGAGGAGCGGCTCCGCCACGACATGCTGGCCTTCCTGGAGGCCCTCGAGGAACACCTGGGGGAGCGGTCGGCCCACGTTCATCGGGGGCTGACTTCCTCGGACGTCAAGGACACCGAGCAGGCGATGCGGATGCGGGATTCGCTGTCGGAGGTTATCAATTCGGTCGAGCGGATCCGGAAGGTCCTTGCCGAACGGGCGGAGGAGCACCGGATGACGGTGATGATCGGACGGACCCACGGGGTCCACGCCGAACCGGTAACGTTCGGGTTGAAATGTCTCCTCTGGTACGAGGAGTTCGGCCGCCAGCTCACGCGGCTCCGGCAGGCCCGGGACACGGTCTCGGTCGGAAAGATCAGCGGCGCCGTGGGAACCTACGCGCAGGTACCGCCGCAAGTTGAGGAGGTGGCCTGCCGGGAACTCGACCTGGATCCGGCTCCGGTCTCAAACCAGATTCTGCAGCGGGACCGCCACGCCGAGGTGATGACCGTTCTGGCGAACCTGGCGGGGACGATCGAAAAGATTGCCACGGAGGTCCGCAACCTGCAGCGGACCGAATTGCTGGAGGTCGAGGAGGACTTCCGGGAGGGTCAGAAGGGAAGCTCCGCCATGCCCCACAAGCGCAACCCCATCACGGCGGAACGGTTGACCGGTCAGTCCCGGCTGCTGCGCGGGTACGCCGTGGCGTCGCTGGAGACCCAGAACCTCTGGCACGAGCGGGATTTGACCAACTCGTCCACCGAACGGGTCTCCGTTCCGGACGCCTTCCACCTGATCCACTACATGGCCGAAGCCTGCCGGGATCTGCTGGCCAACCTCGGGGTCCACGAGGATCGGATGGTGGAGAACCTCGACGCCACCAACGGGGTGATCTACAGTCAGCGTGTCATGCTGGCCCTTACCGAAGCGGGATGGGATCGGACCCGGGCCTACGAGGCCGTCCAGACCCTGGCCATGGAAAGCTGGGAGCACGACCGAGATTTTCGGGACCTGGTCCGGGAGAATGAGGAAATTCCCGCTGCCCTGGGTGAGCGGCTGGAGAAATGCTTCCGACCGGAGGCCTTCCTGACCCACGTGGACACCATTTTCGAACGAGTTCTGGGCCAGGGGTAGGTCGCCTCCGGAAGAACGAACCCGGACAGAGACGGACCGGTTCCCGGTCGAGGGGACGGTTCTTCTGGCTCCAGGGGAGTCGAAATCCGCTTCAATCCCCGGGACATGTTGGTCTCGAGACCCGGCGGGGGTTATACTTAAAACCAAACAGGAGGTGGCTGTAACCGTGGACGCCCGTGAACGAGTCGAGGAATACCTGCGTGAGGAAGGTCATTTCATCACCGAACCCCGGAAAGTGGTCATCGAGTACCTGACCAACCTGAATTCGCCCCGGACGGTGGATGAAATTTATGAGGAACTGGACAGCGACGCCATCGACCGCAGTTCCCTGTACCGGACGATTAATTTGTTCACCGAACTCGGGATCGTTCAGAAGGTTCTGTTTCGAGACGGCATCACCCGCGTGGAGCTGTCCAGTGAATACGGCGGCACCCACCACCACCACCTGGTCTGCCAGAATTGCGAACGGGTGATCGAGTTTGAGGAATGCGGCATCGACAACCTCCACCGGCTGGCCGAAACCAAGCACGGGTTTCGGGTCACGTCCCATCACATGGAATTCTACGGTCTGTGTCGGGAATGCATCCGGGAACCGGCCGTTTCGGAGAGTTCCTTCTCCCAGTAACCCGCCTTTTTTGTCGATTCTTCCACCGTCCGATCAAACTTAGATTCGTTCTAAAATTGTTTGAATCGGGACGAGGGTCTGTTACCATTAATAGATTCACGGGACGGAGCCAACGGAGGTCAAAACATACATCGAAACCGGGAGTTGATCGGCATTGAGTTACGTTGAAATCGAGGACCTGCACGTGGGAGTGGACGATACCGAGATCCTGAAGGGACTGGATCTGGAAATCCCTGAAAACGAAATTCACGCCATCATGGGCCCGAACGGAAGCGGCAAGACGACCCTGGCCCAGGCCATCATGGGGCATCCCGTCTACGAGGTTCAACAGGGCGACATCCGGCTGGACGGGGAAAGCATCCTGGACTGGGAGGCCGACGAACGGGCCCGGGCCGGGATCTTCCTGGCCTTCCAATACCCGGCCGAAATTGCCGGGATCAGCATCAGCAACTTCCTGAAGACGGCGATGGACGAACGGCGTGAAGACGGAGACGAGCTGGACGTGATGGAATTCCAGAAGTACCTGAAAGAAAAAATGGAACTGCTCGAGATGGACCCGTCGTTTGCCACCCGGTACATCAACCAGGGGTTCTCCGGCGGGGAGAAGAAACGGGCCGAGATCCTTCAGATGGCCGTTCTTCAACCGACGTTTGCCATCCTGGACGAGACCGACAGCGGACTGGACATCGACGCCCTGAAGATTGTCTCGGAAGGCATTCACAAAGTCCGGGACCAGCAGGACAGCATGACCAACCTGC
>CAYPTI010000182.1:0-3007 GCA_964413525.1 uncultured bacterium
ACCCTTCTGGACGCCGCCGAGGAACGGGAGGTCCCGGTGATCGTGACCCATCCGTCGTATTTTGGACGACCCTCGGATCACGAGGCCCTCGCGCTCCGGATCGCCGTCCAGTCCAACCGGAAACTGGACGAGTTGCCGGCCCTGCCCGAGCACCGTTCCCACCAGTGGGTGGCCGGGCCCGAGGACCTGAGCGGCTGGCTCGGCGGACGGGAGGATCTGCTGGAACAAACCGTTGAACTGGCCTCCCGGTGTCATTTTGAATTTGACACGCACGGGGTCCACCTGCCGGAATTTCCCGGCAGCGACGACCCCGAGGAGGAACTGCGTCGGCGGTGCACGGAGCAACTGGATCCGAAAGATCCCGCGGCCGGGGAGGAGGAGGTCGAGGAGCGGCTGGAACGGGAGTTACGGGTGATCGAACAGCTCGGGTACGCGGAGTACTTCCTGATCGTGGCCGACATGATCGCCTGGGCTCGCGAGCAGGACATCCGGGTGGGGCCCGGCCGGGGGTCGGCCGCCGGATCGCTGGTCGCCTACCTGCTGGACATTACCCGGGTGGACCCGATGCGGTTCGACCTGTTGTTTGAACGGTTTCTGAACCCGGATCGAGGAGAGATGCCGGACATCGACGTGGACTTCGCCGATCATCGGCGGGACGAAGTTATCGAGTACCTCCGGCAGCGGTACGGGGAGGAATCGGTCGGCCACATCATTACGTTCGGAAAAATGAAGGCCCGCAACACCGTCCGGGACGTGGGCCGGATCCGGGAAGAATCACAGGCGGATCGGGACCGGTTCGCCTCTCTGATCCCCGCCGGCTCGGATCGCTCCCTGCGGGAACTCCGGGAGGAACACGAGGATCTGGAACAGTTCCTGGCCAGTCGCCCCGAACGAGAGGAATGGTTCCAGCAGGCCCTCCACCTGGAGGGCCTGGTCCGCAACGCCTCCCAGCACGCCGCGGGCATTCTTGTGGTGCCCGGACGGTTGGATCAGCACATGCCACTATATTTACCGGACGAGGAGAATGCTCATCCAGCCTCCCAGTTCGACATGTACGCCATCGAGGACCTCGGATACCTGAAACTGGACGTCCTGGGGTTAAAAACCCTGACGCTGCTGGATCGGACCCTGGAGGAAATCGAGCCGGAGGACCGTCCCGATCTGGAATCCCTCCCCGAACCGGACGAACAAACCTCCCGCTGGCTTCGGACCGGATCACTGGAAGGCATTTTTCAACTGGAAACGAGAGGCAGCCGGCAGCTGGTCCGCGACCTGGCCCCGGAAACCCTCCAGGACCTTACCGATTGCATCGCCCTCTACCGGCCGGGCCCCCTTCAATCGGGCATCGTCGATCGGTACCGGGAGCGCCGGGAGGGCAACCAGCCGGTAGAGTATCCTCACCCCGACCTGGAACCGATCCTGGAAGATTCCTTCGGGCTGATCATTTACCAGGAACAGGTCATGGCCATTGCCCGCCGGATCGGGGGGTTGAGCTGGGCGGACTCGGACCGGCTTCGACGGGCCATGGGAAAGAAAAAGTCCGACCTGATGAACCGGTACCGGGAGCAGTTCGTCGAGGGAGCTGTCGAGCAGGGTTACGACCGGGACTGGGCGGACGACCTGTTCGACACCCTGGCCAACTTCGCCCAGTACGGGTTCAACCGCTCCCACAGCGCCGCCTACGCCCGGATCACCTTCCAGACGGCCTACCTGAAGGCCCACCACACGGCGCCGTTCTACGCGGGACTGCTTTCGATCCGAGCGAAGAACAAGGACCGGGTCCGACGGATTGTCCACGCCATGCGGGAGGACGACGTTCCTCTGCAACCGCCGGACGTCAACCGGTCCCCGGCCGACTTCACCACCGAGAACGATGCCGTCCGGTTCGGGCTCCGGAGCCTGCGTCACGTGGGTACCGGATTGGCCGAAGCGATCGAACGGGAACGAACCCGGTCATCGTTCGAGTCGCTGGAGGATTTTTTGGGGCGCGCGCCAGCAGATCAGCTCCGGACCGAAAGCTTCCGCAGCCTGGCGGCCTCAGGGGCGCTCGCATCCCTTTATCCCGAGCGGGACGATCTGATCGAGGGTGCGGAGGACCTGCTTCAGGCCGGCAAACGCCTGTATCAGGAACGTCAGGCCGGACAGGAATCGCTGCTCGGCGAGGAACAAACCGTGTCCCTGGCCGAGCAGCTTCCGGACGCCGGCTGGTCGACGGACCGGCTTGATCAGGCGGAAAAACGAGCCCTCGGGTTCAACCTGAACGACCAGCTCGACGAACCGCTGGAGGACCTTCAGGCCTGGACCGTACCGGGAGCCCCCGAACGACTGGATCAATTTGTGGACGACTGGACGCCTCCCGAGCTTCAGATTCTTGTCTCGTCGGACGGTCTCCGCCGGGAAGACCGGGAAACCGTGTCCGTGTCCGGCTGGGACGGGACACTGACGGTGAACAACGGTTTTCCTTCGGAACTCGATCCGCTGCTCCTGCTTTCACTACAACCGGCGGAGGAGGCCTTTGAGATCGCGTCCGTCCACGGGGCGGAGCGGGTCGAGGACTTCGGGATCGAACTTCGAATCGGCAAGGATCAATCCCCCTCCACGCTGGAGAATCTGGCTGAACTGCTTAACGGGCACCCCGGTTCAACCCCGGTCCGACTCCGGCTGGAAACCGGTGAACGGACGGAACTCCTCCAACTGAACTCAACCGTCTCCCCCTCCACCAACCTCCGGGAACGGATCCATGACCGGATGTCACCGTACTCGACCCGGTTGTTCCTGTCGTCCGATTCGATCTCCTAACCCGAACGTCTTCCCGCTACGAAAGGCGTCTCCGGCTCCAGGGTGGGAGCCCATCCGGGAATCTCAAACACTGATTGAAACCCTCATCCGGTTGTTCGGTCTGAAGTACTCGGGTGGAGGAAGCGGAATCATCCTGAGCTTTCGGACTGATCCGTAAAACGAACGAAGTCAGAGCACCGGCAGCCGGCATGGTTTCTGGCGGTTTTTT
>CAYPTI010000183.1:0-2981 GCA_964413525.1 uncultured bacterium
TTCATCGGTGACATCACCGACGGCGCCGGTGAGGTTCTCGGGGAAGTCGGTCAGACCGCCGGCGAGGCGGCGGAAGGAGTCAGCGACTTCTTCCGCGACGTGCTGGGGAATGACGAGTAGCAGGAAGGGTGGTTACCAGATCCGGTCGGCCGCCGACACCAGGTGAGCCAGTTTCTTATACTGCATATCCCGATCGAGGTTGTTCCCCAGAACCGAGGAGGAGAACCCACACTGAGGTGAGATCGCCAGCCGACGGAACGGATGATGAACGGCGGCCTCACGAACCTTCCGTTCCAGATCCTCCGCCGGGGTGAGGGTCCGACGCTTGGTGGACTCCAGACCCAGCACAACCATCACTCCGTCGGGGACCGCGAGCAGCGGTTCAAAACTACCGGACCGCTCGTCATCGTATTCAAGCAGGAGCCGGTCCACCGTCAACCGCTCGAACAGGATCGGGGCCAGCGGCCCGTAACTTCCCTCCGTCAACCAGCGGTTGGCCTGGTTTCCCCGGCACAAATGCAACCCGAGCGTGATTTCGGAACCCCTTTCCAGCACCCGATTGTCCCATTCGATCCACCGCCGGAGAGTCGCGTCGCGATCCTCCCCCCCAGTTCCGTAACCGGATCGATCCCTCCCGTCCAGAAGCATGGCGTAGTGCGGGGCGTCCAGCTGAACGTATCGACATCCGAGCTCCACCAGCCGCTCGATCTCGTCCCGGAGGATCCCGATCACATCGTCCATAAATTCGTCCAGCGAGGAATACCCGGACCCGGAGGGACCGTCCCAAAAGTTCAAAAACAGCCCCGGACTGGGCAGGGTCATCTTGGCCACCCGGTCAGTAAGCGACCGGAGGTAGACGAATTCCTCCACCGCGATGGAACGCCGTCTGTGCAGTTGGGAGGTGACGCCCATGTCCTCCGGTTTGTCGATCCTTTGCTCTTCCCCCTCCTCGTCCGTCCATTGCCCCCAGAGGTAGCTGTCCAGCCCGGCGTCCGTGAGTCCGTCGATCGCCCGAACGGCCCGGCTCTGGAAGGATAGCCGCCGCAGTTCCCCGTCGGTTACGATAGGCAACCCGATCTTGTCTTGCCGTTGAATCGCCCGGTCAACGGCTTCATCCTCGATCCGTTTGAATTCAGACGGGGAAATTGATCCTTCCTGACGACGTTCACGCGCCTCCATAAGCCGGTCCGGTCGCAGGAGGCTTCCGACCACGTCGACGTGTTGTTCGGTCAAAGTCGACTCTCCAGATGGGGTTTGGTTGAGCATACTGTTTCCTCCGGTCCGGCCGGGAGGGTTTGTACACGACCAATCTCCCATGATTATACTCAGGATATCAAAGGAGGCGTTCCATGAAGCTGCTGGCCCTCGTAGCGCACCCGGACGACGCCGCGATCTTCTGCGGCGGCACCCTGGCCAAACACGCCGAACGTGGGGACGACGTCCACGTTATCTACCTGACCAGGGGGGAACTCGGTACCACGGATGAGGACCCGAATTCCAACCGTCCCGAAACCCGATCAGCCGAAGCCCGGGCGGCCTGCGAGGAGCTGGGAGCCGACGCCTCGTTCCTCGGGTTCCGGGACGGCCGAATCGACCATTCCCTGGAAAACCGTGGCCCTTTGATGGACGAAATTCGCCGCCATCAGCCCGAGCTGATCCTGACCCACCACCGGGACGATCCCCATCCTGACCACCGTGCCACGGGACGGCTCGTCACCGACGCCTACTACCAATCCTCGTTGCCCGCGGTCCGCTCGGACCATGACCCCTGGGAATCGGAAAACGTGTTCTACTTCGGAAAACCGACAACCAACCGTCGCCCGGACTGCTACGTGGACATCAGCGACGTCTGGAACCGTAAACGGGCCGCCATCCGCTGTCACGAGTCTCAGCTTGAATTTCTCCGGAACCACGGCGGCATCGACTCCGGGTTCGACGATCCGGTGGCCGACCTGCGGGCCGAGGCGCGAACCTACGGCCGCCGGTGCAACGTCCGCTACGCGGAAGCCTTCGCCGCTCTTCACGATCCGGTCCAAGAGTACCTTGGATAACCAATCCGCCTCCCTGGTCGAGATTGGTACCAGCTATTTCGGCGTCCGGGATCCGGGCCACGCCCGGCGCGATCTGGACCGGTTCGCCGACGCCGGACTGAACGGAATCCTCCATCCCTTCAGCGAACGGGACCGGAGGTATTTCGAAGATACGATGAGTCAGATCGTTCAGGCGAGCCGGGAACGTGACTTCACCGTCTACGTGAATCCCTGGGGAGTGGGTCGGGTGTTCGGCGGGGAGGCCCTGTCCGAATTCACCGCCCGGAAACCGGAGGCCTGTCAGCTGCTTTCGAACGGGGAACGAGCCCCCGCCGCCTGCCCGAACGCCCCGGCGTTCCGCCGCTACATGGATCGCTGGATCGAGCATGCCGCGGAGCTCGGCCCGGACGTGCTTTTCTGGGACGAACCACACTGGTATACGCCGCGCTGGCGACCGGACGGCTCGGATCCGGAGGTCTGGACCTGCCGCTGCTCCCACTGTCGCGACCGCTTTGCGAACCGGTTCGACCGCTCGTTTCCCGACTCCCCGGACGAGGAACTGTACCGGCATCGGGAGAACTCTCTGCTGGAATTCCTGGAGGAACTGATGCGGTCGGCCGCGGACCAGGGACTCCGCAACGCCGTCTGCATCATGCCCGGAGACGGGACCGACGTGGGCCTATCCAACTGGTCCCGGCTGGCCCGGTTCGAACATCTGGACGTCCTCGCCACCACCCCCTTCTGGGCACTGCACGGGGAGGAACCGGAACCGTTCGTGCGGACCTGGTCCAACCGAATCACCAATCTGGCTGACGAACAAAACCTCACAAGCCAGATCTGGATTCAGGGGTTCTTGCTCGACGGGGATCCCGACACCCTGGAGGACCTTCGGACGGCGATTCGGACCGCCGTCGAGGGAGAACCTGACAGCCTGTTTCTGTGGGGCTGGGA
>CAYPTI010000184.1:0-2961 GCA_964413525.1 uncultured bacterium
CACCGAAGGGGACCGCGGGTTTGGCGCGGTGTTCGGTTAACGGGTGAAGCCGGGTTCCCCGGCCCCCCGCAAGGATCATTCCCAGCGTGTTTCGCACGATGATTCCTCCCCGTGAACAGGGTTCGAAGCGACCGGATTCAAATTGTACTGGAAAATCGGCTGTCTTCCATCCCCCCGGTTTCACGCGAGAACCGGTTCAAACTCCCTGCGGTCCGCCTCGGCTCAACATAAGAAGCTACAGGGAGTATTCATAGGACTCCAGCAAATCGAGAACATGGGCCGCGCTGGTGGGAAAGGGGCTGGTTCCCAGGGGACATCCCTCAATCGGATCGTAGTATTCGGAAAACCCGTGCCGGTGGACCAGGGCCAGAAAGTCCTTCTCGATGGCGGCGGCTTTTTGCCCGAACCCCATGTCCCGGAGACCCCGGGAGAGCACCCGGTTGGTATACCCCCAGACAGGACCCCGCCAGTAGTTATTCGGGATAAATTCCTCCGAGTGCATGTTGTAGGTGGGGATGGACCAGCATTCCTCCGCTCTCGCGTCCAGCGGACAGTAGCCGACAGAATTCAGGGTCTGGTACATCTGGTGGGCCTGAGAATCGGTCACCGTCGACCCCAGGAAGGGAGCAAACGAGAGCGACGACGGGCGATCGATCGGGTGGTTCCGGACCGTATCCCAGCAATTAAACCGGTTTCTATCGCTGTTCCACAGTTTTAACCGCAGGGCCAGGGAGGTTTGTTCGGCCCACCGCCGGGGCGTTTCCGAATCCCTGTCAAGAATATCGGCCAGCTCGGCGAGCATCTGGTTCGACTTGACCAGGATGGCGTTGAACATCGGTTCCTGGACGAAAAACTCCGTATGATCGTATATGGCCTCCTCGTCATACGATAACTTCCGAAACGAATCGACCAGGTGGACGTAGCGGTCGTATTTTTCATCGGAGGGTCGCTGATCCGGCGACACGTCCTTGGTGAGATCGATCCGATCGTACGGCTCCAGCTCAACCTCGGACAGATCGATGTTCTGAAGCGCCGGGTCCCAGTCCGGAGCGTTGTCCAACCCGGATTCCCAGGGATGTCGGATGTAGGGTAGGTATTCCTCGTCGGGATCACGCTCCTCGTACAGGTACTCGTGCCAGTCCACCAGTTTCGGATAGATGGTCTCTAAAAATTCCGTCGCCTCGGGTTCGGGGGAACGGTCGTAAACTTTTTTGGCCGCCCAGGCCTGGACCGGGGGCTGAACGATGCCCGACGTCCGAACGTGGTTCGGAGCCATGTCGATCCGGTCGGATTGCCAGCGGTCGGGTCCGGGGAAGTATTCGTCGGCAAAATCGGGATCGAACACGATCTGGGGAACCATGCCGTTGTCCCATTGAGCGTCCATCAGGTGGAGCAATTCCTCGCGGGCCCGGCCCGGACGGTAGGTGGAAAGCCCCATGGCAAACCATCCCGCGTCCCATCCCCACTGGTGGGGATACAGTTCATCGGAGGCCTTGACGTGGTCCCCCCGCCAGTGATCGTCTAACAATTGCTCGGCGGCCTGCTTCATCTGCTCAAGGTCGGACGGGGTAAGCATGAACATCACCCGGTTGTGTGAGCTGGATATCGATGTTCTACGATCCTGATTTTTCAGCATGCTAAGAGCGGAACGAATGGTTTGTGCGCCTCAACACATTCAAAGAAATTTCATCCTCACCGTAGGTGTAGCCCGGATCAGGAGGCCCACCGATGAAGCCTGGCGAACTCAAGAAGCAGTTCACCCGGCGAGACTGGCAGCGTGCCGATCCGCCCGGGGATCCGTTCAGAATCGCTGCGATTGGACTGGGCTGGTTCAGCAGGGAGCACGCTCTGCCCGCCCTGGAGGAGTCCGATTTCTGCACGTTAAGTCTGGGGGTGGACCCCGGGGAGAAAAACCGAACCGAGGTGAGCCAAACCCGGAATGTCCCCGCCATATCACCGGAGGCATTTCACGAGGGCAGTCACGTCGATGTCTATGACGCCGTATACGTGGCCGCCCCCAATTCTTATCACCTGAATTATACCGAGACCGCCGCCCGGCTTGGCAAACAGGTACTGTGTGAGAAACCGATGGAGAAAACCCTCGATCGAAGCCGTGCCATGGTCGAAGCGGCAAAAACGGAAGATATCACCCTCATGATCGCTTACCGGATGCAGTCGGAACCGGCGATCCGTCGGATGAAGGAATGGCTCCAGGACGGACTGATCGGCGATCCGGAAATCGTCCATTCGTCCGTGAGTCAGCAGTTGCTTTCCATCGACGACAACCCCGATCAGTGGCGTCTGGACCGGGAACTGTCGGGAGGGGGAGCGATGATTAACCTGGGATTGTACCCGTTGAATACCACGCGGTTCCTGCTGGACGAAAATCCTGAGGACGTGAAGGCTCATGCGGATTCCAGTCATCCCGCTTTTTCCGAGGTCGAGGAGAAGGTGACGTTCCAGCTGACCTTCCCCTCCGGCGCAGTCAGCTGCGGTTCAGCCCAGGAAACAGCTCATCGAGCGAGCCACCTGTCCGTGGTTGGTGAGCGGGGCCGGTTCCACCTGCAACCGGCTTACGCCCCCTGGAAGGACCTGACGTTGACCATTGAAACGGAATCAATGAAAACCACAATCACCCGGACCGGAATCAATCAACTCACTGAACAATTCGATTACTTCGGTCACTCCCTCCAGACCTCATCCGATCCCCACCCTTCCGGGGAGCACGCTCTGGTTGACATGGAGGTGGTGAACGAAATTTACCGGATGACGTCTTTCTGATTAGCAGACCAATCCTTCTTCCCACCCCGACACGACCCCGATCTGCACTGGCGGATCTCCCTTGCACCCCGTGGTCCTTCAATCCGAGCGAAATCCATCACCGGTCAAGACCCGTAAAGTGAGGAAACCCGCACGCTTGCTGTCGACGGGGGTAAACGGGTAATCTTCCCTCCCGTCCGA
>CAYPTI010000185.1:0-2946 GCA_964413525.1 uncultured bacterium
GTTGATCGAGGGAGTGTCCGGTTCGCTCCCCGAGTAGGCTTAGCCACGGATACGATCCCGGGCAGTCCCCCCCTTATCGGGACTGCCCGGGGTCATCCCGACGGTTGTACCCCCATACGTCGTAGCCCGACCGGATTTCAACAATACGGGCGCTTCAACCCGCTTCGGTGATGAACTCCTTCACCACCCGGTTAAACCGCTCAACTTCCTCCAGCTGAGGCAGGTGGGCGCTGTTCTCGAAGGTCACCAGTTCCCCCTCCGGCAGGTTCTCCGCCAGGAACGAGGCCCCCGAATAGCGCTGTTTTTTGTCGTGTTCTCCGTGCACCACCAGGGCTGGAATCTCGATCTCACCCAGCCTGTCTTCGAAGTTGATCGTCTCGGCGTCCCATCCGATCTGTTTCAGCGCGTACAGCGGCCAGTCCAGCATCGTGTTGATGATCGAGCGCCGGGTGGCTTCTCCGGGGTCCTCGTGGAAGAAATACGAGTTCACCAGATCCGCCGTCGCCTCGGTCTTGCTGGTCTTGAGCCCCGTCAGGTACCGCTCCCAGAAATCATGTGAGAATCCGCCGCGTTCCTCGTCGGCTCCAAGGAACCGGGCACTGCTGCAGACGAGTACCAGGTGATCGAGAGCTTCAGGGTTCCGAAGCGCGTAATTTAACCCCACGTACCCTCCGATCGCGTGGCAGACGAGGGAGTGGTTATTCAGATCAAGCCGGTCAATCAGCGCCTCCAGATCGTCGGTGAACCGATCGAACGTGTGACCGTCCGGAGGTTTGGAACTCTCCCCGTGGCCACGCAAATCGTAAGTCACGGTCCGGAAATCCTCCGCCAGATGGTACACCTGCTGCTCCCACACCTCGTGGCTGGCTCCTCCCCCGTGGACGAAAACCACCGGGGGCCCCTCTCCCCAGGACTCGTAGTACAGCCGGACGTCTTCCTCGACCTCACGGAAGGGCATGATTCAATCCTCCAACACATTGAGCTATTGAGTCATTGGTGATGTTTGATTGTATCGTAACCATACCGGACGATTTGAACGGATGGGCGATCTAAGAACGTTCAATCCATCCAACGGAGCAACCGGGACAAAGCGAGATACTAGTGGCGAGGGCGGACGGTTGCAACGGTTGGAAACCCGGGGAATCCGATTGCGACGCAAACGATAATGTTCACCCGGATGCTTCGCAATCCGGTCCCTGGATGAGGGCACTGATATCGGGGAAGGAATTCACCGACGATTCCCCTGATGTCTCACCCGCTTCGGTTCAAGCTTGTCACCGGACGCGAGCTGCCTAAACTGTTTTCTTCGTCCGTGGCCTGGTACCCGTTTCAATGGAAGGACGTGGAAGCCGGAAATCCCGCAACCCTGACGTAAGGCGACCGGACCTTGTTGATTGAAACTTGAGAACCAAACGATTGAAATTTACAGGAGGTTGTCTCGATGCCGAATTGGATTCGAAACGGATCAATCGTCGTGCTGGTTGGGCTCCTGACCGTTGTGGCCGGGATAGCCGTGCCGACGCCATCGCAGGCTCAGCAGGAAGTCACGATCCGGTACTCCTTTTTTGCTCCGTCTTGGACGTTCCCCGGAATGCAGATGCAGGAATGGTCCCGGGAGCTGGAAAAACGGGTTGAACAACGAACCGACGGTGACATCCAGATCAACATGCAGCTTCATCCCGGAGGCGACCTGCTGGGGGCCCCGGAGACTTACGAGGGGACCCGGAACGGGATCGCCGACGTGGGGCTGGGGGTTGCTTCCACGGACGCCAGAGAATTTCCAATGCTCTCCGTTTTCTCGCTGCCGTTACAAATACCCAACGCCACCGTGGGCAGCCAGGTCGTGTGGGACATCATCCAGGAATACGAACCCGACGCCCTGGATGATTTCAAGGTCCTGACCGCGTTTACCGGCGAGCCTGCCCACCTCCAGACGGCCGAACCGGTTCGCTCCCTTGAGGACCTGGAAGGAATGGAAATTCGGACCCGAGGGGCCGCCATCCCGATCGCGAAGGCCTTGGGAATTTCCGTCACCGGTATGCCGATGCCCGAGGTCCCCGAGGCTCTGGAGCGGGGTCTGATTCAGGGAAACTTCTCGTCCCGCGAGGTCCTGAAGGACTTTCGGATGGCTCAGTACCTTCCCTACGTGGTGGACTACGGGGCGGACGTGGCCGTCTTCGTCGCCGTCATGAACCAGCAGCGCTGGGAAAACTTGCCGTCGGAAGTCCAGACGGTCATCGATGAGTTGCGCCGCGAGATGGCGGTCTGGACGGGGGCCTACCACGACTTCATCAACGTCCGTGAGGCCATGCGGTGGTCCCGGCAGAATCACGGACTGGAGGTCATCGAACTGTCCGAGGAGGAACGCCAGCGGTGGAACGAAGCCCTGGAACCCGTGGTCCAGAACTGGATCGAGGAACACGAGGACGAACTCCCCGCCCGAGAACTGGTCAACCGGGTACGCGAACTGAGAGACCATTACGCCGACATCTGGACCATTCAGCTGGAAGAATAGGTTCCCCGGTTCGAATTCGGAAGAAACTCACCCCCGGCGTGGGGATTTTCCCGCGTCGGGGATGGTTTCAGGGCGAAACATCGGCTAAACCTGCAGGTTCTCTATTGAAGGCAACAAACTTTAATTTACATTCGATCGACTGTTTAGAATCACGAGCAATCAACTTCTTGAGCCCGACAATTGCCTTATTACTTCTTAAAAAGCTTCAACCTCCGAGAATTCTGTTTGATCGTTCGTCCCCTTTTGTCACATATGTTACCCCCGATTTTCTTGACATTTCCACGTCAAGCGATGCATCTTAATTTGAGCTTCAAGCTCATCCAGTTCAGGGAGTGACGGTTTGAAACCACCCGAGTTCGAATATGTATCCGCTTCCTCCGTCGACGAAGTTCGTCACCACCTCGACGAATGGGGAGCCCGCGGAACCATTC
>CAYPTI010000186.1:0-2716 GCA_964413525.1 uncultured bacterium
GGAAAGGCAGAGTTGAAGTTGATGACAGCAACTGGAAGCCGCTCCGTTTTCAAACAAATGAATCCAGTCGATAGAACACTAACAACCGACAACGTATGGAACGGACTTTTGGTAGGCTCAAACCTCAACCGTATCGAGGGACTGAACCCATGACCGATCCTAATTCAACCACCGACGGACCCTCCAACGTGGGCCGTGAATTCGACCAATTTGTTGAACTGGTTGCTTACCTGCGCAGCGACGAAGGATGCCCCTGGGACCGCGACCAGACCCTGAACTCCATGATCGAACACGTCCGGGAGGAAACCGAGGAGGTGGTCGAGGCCATCCGGTCGGGGGAGCCCGACGAACTGCGGGAGGAACTGGGGGATTTCCTTCTCCAGGGGGTGTTCCTGGCCCAGATCGCCCGGGAGAAGGACCAGTTTGACATCACGGACGTGCTCCGGGACGTTCAGGACAAACTGCGCCGCCGGCACCCCCACGTCTTCGGGGACGAGGAGCTGGACACCGCCGAGGAGGTCCTCGATCGCTGGAACGAGATCAAACGGGAAGAACGAGAAATTTGAACACGACGGCCGAACTCGAACCAACTACGTTTTTGGCGGGTTTTCGTGGGTTACAACGTTCCATATCAGGAGGATAGAATTTGACTTTCCCGGCTTGGGATCTCCGAATTCGGGGAACGAGACGTCCGAAGACATGAATAGCGACGATCCAGTTTCCGAATTCATCGCACCCGGTCAATCGAACGACGAAAACCCGTGGAACAACAGAAATTTGCCTAAAGTTTCGCTCGTTTCAACAACTGGGCGTTAATCGCCACGATCACGGTGCTGGCCGACATCAGGACCGCTCCCACGGCCGGGGTCAGCAGAATCCCCCAGGCGGCAAGTACACCGGCGGCCAGCGGCAAAGCAACGATGTTGTACCCGGCCGCCCACCAGAGGTTCTGAACCATCTTCCGATAGGTCGCCCGGGACAGCGATATAATCCGCGGGATGTCGCGCGGGTCCGAGCGCACCAGCACGATGTGACCCGCTTCCACGGCCACGTCGGTGCCGGCCCCGATGGCGATGCCGACGTCCGCCGTCGCCAGGGCCGGGGCGTCGTTGACCCCGTCTCCCACCATCGCCACCTGCTTTCCCTGCCGCTGGAGTTCCTTCACTTTGGAGGCCTTTTCGTCCGGCAGGACTTCCGCAAACACGATGTCTATGTCCAATTCCTCCGCCACGGCCTCGGCCACCGCCCGGGCATCGCCCGTCAGCATGACCACTTCGATCCCCCGGTCATGGAGGTCCCGGATGGCCTGCCGGCTTTCCTCGCGGATGGCGTCGGCCACCGAAAAGACGGCCAGGGCTTCCCCGTCCCGGAGCAGGTAAATGGCGGCCTGTCCCCGATCGGCCGCCCGGTCGGCCGCCTGCTGGAGATCCGAGGTGATCTGCGCTTCCTCTTCCTCCAGCAGCGCCGGTCCCCCCATATGGTATTCGGTCCCGTCCAACCGGGCCGCCACCCCTTTTCCCGTGATGGCACGAAAATTGTCAACCGCCGGCACCTCAATACCGCGGTCCTCGGCCGTCCGCACAATCCCCTGAGCGATCGGATGTTCGGATTCGGATTCAACCCCGGCCGCGATCCGGAGGACTTCCTCGTCGGTGAACCCCTCCGCCGCGGTCAACTCCACCACCCGAAATTCCCCCAACGTCAGGGTACCGGTCTTGTCGAAAATCACCGCGTCCACGTCGCGGGCTTCCTCCAGACCGACCCGGTCCCGGACCAGCAACCCGTTCTGAGCCCCCAGGGTGGTGGAGATCGCCACCACCAGCGGCACGGCCAGCCCGAGCGCGTGGGGACAGGCGATCACCAGCACGGTGACCACCCGGACGATGGAAAAATCAATCGGTGCTCCGACGAACTGCCAGGCCACCAGGGTGATCAATCCGGCTCCGATGGCCACCCCGGTGAGCCATTGAGCCGCCCGGTCGGCCAGATTCTGAGCCCTGGATTTGGATTCCTGAGCCTCGGCCACCAGCCGCATGATGCCCGACAGCTTGGTTTCCTCACCGGTCCCGGTGACCTCGACCCGCAGCGAACCCTCCCCGTTAATGGTCCCGGCGATAACCTGGTCCCCCTCCTGCTTACTCACGGGTCGGGATTCCCCGGTAATCATGGCCTCGTTCAGGTTGCTGTCCCCCTGCCGGATGATTCCGTCCGCCGGAATGCTTTCCCCGGGACGAACCAACACGAGGTCCCCCTCCCGCAGTTCATCCACGGTCACCTCCTCTTCGTCTCCGTCGGTGATCCGGGTGGCGGTGTCGGGAAGCAACTTGGCCAGTTCCCGCAGGGCACCGCGGGCCTGGGTGATCGAACGCATTTCGATCCAGTGACCCAGCAGCATGATGGCCACCAGCGTAGCCAGTTCCCACCAAAGCGGTTCGGCCTCGATCAGCCGCAGCTCCACGACCCAGGAGAACAGAAACGCCACCGCAATTGCCAGGGAAATCAGGGTCATCATGCCGGGCAATCGATCTCTTAGTTCACGCCAGGCCCCCTGCAGAAAAACCCAGCCCCCGTAGACGAACACCACGGTGGCCAGAACCGGCGAGAACCACTCCGAGGCGGCAAATTCCGGAGCCCGGTACCCCAGCAACTGCTGAATGTGCTCCGACCAGATCACGACCGGGATCGTAAGGACCAGCGTCCACCAGAATTTGTCCCG
>CAYPTI010000187.1:0-2644 GCA_964413525.1 uncultured bacterium
GGAGACCTCCTGCCGGACGGGGTCCTCAACCTGATCACCGGCTTCGGAACGGAGGCGGGCGAACCGCTGACCCGCCACCCGGACGTCGACAAGCTCGCCTTCACCGGTTCCACGGAGGTCGGCAAACAGGTGATGACTCACGCGGCGGAGAACGTCGTGGACGTGACGCTGGAACTGGGAGGAAAAAGTCCCCTGATCGTCTTTCCGGATGCCGATCCCGAGCGGGCGGCCAAAACCGCGGTGCTGTCAATTTTCTACAACGCCGGTCAGTGCTGTACCGCCGGTTCCCGGCACTTCGTGCACGAGGACATCCGTGACGAGTTCGTGGAGCAATTCCGGCAGGCGGCGAAGGGACTTCGACTCGGGGACCCCCTGCGGAAGGAAACCACCCTGGGGCCCAAGGTGAGTCGAGAACAGGTCGAACGGACCCTGGATTACCTGGACCTGGCCGGTGAGGAAGGGGCTTCCTTTCTGACCGGTGAGGAATTTCGACCCAACGGTTCCGACGGAGCCTACGAGGACGGCTACTACGTCCTTCCCACCATCCTGGAGGGCCTCAGCAACACGAGCCGGATCGCCCAGGAAGAAATCTTCGGTCCGGTGGCCAACCTGGTGGAATGGAACGATTACGACGACATGATCCGGCAGGCCAACGACGTGAAGTACGGCCTGGCCTCCGGCATCCTGACCCGGGACCTGAACCGGGCGTACCGAACCGCCCGGGACCTGGAGGTCGGGACGGTCTGGATCAACCGGTACAACCACCTGCCCGTCGGCATGCCCTACGGGGGGTACAAGGAGTCCGGGATCGGTCGGGAGGCGGCCTTTGAAACCGCGAAGAACTACACTCAGACCAAATCCATCAACATGGGGCTTGGATAGAACCGTTGTCAACAAACGGTCTTCTCCGGATATCGTCGGTTCCTTTATCGGACTGAATGGCTTCGGTGACGTTGGGGCGAATGCGGGAAACAAGGGGCCTTCTCTATAATCGAATTCCGTCCTTCCGGCCGGGTACCAACGGTTTCCGAACGGTTTTCGAGACGATCGCCTCAGCGATCTTCTCTCCTCGGAATCCAGCCCGGGCTGGATGAGAATGATGTGAGGGAACTGTTGGTACCCGGGAGCGTTGATCCATTTCATTCTCTTAAGCCAAAACTATTCAGAAATCATTTTTACAGAACTCGGATCGAGCTGGTAGGTTAGGTTCTCACTTCCAATCCAACGTAATCTCTCGAAAGGTCGTGACCCGGCATGACCTCCTCAACGATTGGCGTTTTGCTGCCCTCGTTTGACAAATTTGCCGACAACAGCCCGCATGATTTTGTGAACAACATTCGGGAATGGGGGTACGAAGCCGTTTGGGCGGGGGAACTCTGGGGAAGCGATTCGCTCATTCAACTCGGGGAGCTGGCCAGCAACCACCCGAACCTCCGGATCGGAACCTCCATCGTGAACGTATTTTCCCGCACCCCCGCGACGCTGGCCATGGCGGCGGCCACCCTGAACCGGATCAGCGACGGACGGTTCACCCTCGGGGTGGGCGTGAGCACCCCCCGGGCCATCGAAAACGTCCACGGTGTCGACTACGACCGGCCGATCCAGCGAACGGAAGAAGTGATTGAACTCGTAAAAACGCTCACCGATGACGGCTCCGAGGAACGGGTGGAGTTTTCGGGCGACATTTTCTCCGTTTCCGGGGTCCCGCCCCTTCCCTACCCGGCTTCGGTGTACAACGCCGCCCTCGGGCGGAAGAACCGCCGGGTGACCGGCCGGGTCGCCGACGGCTGGATCCCCCACATGCTCCCGCTCGATACGCTGGGCGAGGCGTTTGAGGAAGTGGCGGAAGGGGCCCGGCACGCCGAGCGGGATCCCGACGACATCCGGGTGGCCCCGTACGTCCCGATCGCCGTACACGACGATCCGGAACAGGCCCGGGGCGTGGTGCGCAGTCACATCGCCTACTACGTTGGAAGCGGAGAGGGCTACCGAAACGCCGTGGCCGAGCATTTTCCCGACGCCACGGAGCGAGTGAGCGACGCGTGGAACCGGGGCAACCGGGGGGAAGCCCGCGACCGGGTTCCGGACGAGATGGTGGACGCGCTTGGAATCGGAGGCCGGCCGGAGGAAGCCCGGGATCGGTTGAAGGATTTAATCTCCGGGGGAGTTGTCGATGACCCCATTCTGGTTGTGCCGCTTCACGCCGACAACGAGATCCGTACCCGGACCCTGGAGGCGGTGGCCCCCACCCGGTTGCGTTCCTGACCGAACGGAAAACTCAGTCGTTGCAAACCTTCTCAAGGCTTGATTGGAGCCCGATGGAGAACTCCCGATCGGTGGGTGAGGTCTTACCTTCCGGATACCAACGGTTTCCGATCGGCTTTCGAGAATTTTGCTCTCCGGCGAAATTCTCGCCTCGGAATCCAGCCAGAGGCTGGATGAGAATGATGTTTGAATTACTCGCCTTCGAAGTCAGGCTCCCGGTCCTCCAGAAAGGCGCTCATGCCCTCCTGGGCGTCCTCCGACTTGAACAGAAGGTTCTGAAGCTCCCCCTCGTACCGGAGGGCCGAGTTCAGGGGCATGTCGGCCCCGTTCATGATGGACAGCTTGACGTTCGAGATCGCGTAGGTGGCGCTCTCGGTCA
>CAYPTI010000188.1:0-2634 GCA_964413525.1 uncultured bacterium
CCGGTCATGTCCATCACGTAGTCCACGATGTCGCCGTCGATCTCCTCCGGATTGACGAAATGGGTGGCCCCGAATTCACGGGACTTTTCCTCTTTGTCGGGGTTGATGTCGATGGCGATGATCTTGTCCGCTCCGGCCATCCTCGCCCCCTGGGCGACGTTTAACCCGATGCCGCCCATCCCGAAGATCGCCACGTCCGCCCCCACCTCCACCTCGGCGGTGTTAATCACGGCTCCGATGCCCGTGGGGACCCCGCAACCCAGCAGACATACCTTGTCAAACGGAGCATCCTTCCGGATCTTGGCCACGGATACTTCCGGCAGCACGGTGTAATTGGAGAAGGTCGAGGTGCCCATGTAATGGAAGACCGTGTCCCCGTTGCGGGAAAACCGGCTGGTTTCGTCCGGCATCAGTCCTTCGCCCTGGGTGGCCCGGACCGATCCGCACAGGTTGGTCTTCCCGCTGAGGCAGAATTTGCACTCCCGGCATTCGGCCGTGTACAGCGGGATGACGTGATCCCCCTCCTCCACGCTGGTAACGTCCGACCCAACGTCCACCACGACCCCGGCGCCCTCGTGGCCCAGAATGGACGGGAACTTCCCCTCAGGATCGGCTCCGGACAGGGTATACGCATCGGTGTGACACAGGCTGGTGGCCTTGATCTCCACCATGACCTCATTGTTCCTGGGTCCCTCGACCTCCACCTCGTCAATTTCCAGATCTTCCCCCGCTTCCACCGCAACGGCCGCTTTCGACTTCATGGAAATCAACCTTCCCTTCCTGTTTTTCTTCAGAATCCAGTCTGAGTTTGTTGATGTCAAGCAAAATCAAGCCAACTGATCTTCCTTCAGACTCCCTTTTTTGTTAAACGTCAGCGAATTCGTTATACCACAATCGTTCTGCGATGTGACGGGTCGGTTGAATTTGATGAGTCGGGCCGCTGTGCTACAGTTTGAGGATGCAGGTTAAAGTGGATGAGTACGGGTACTACTGGAGGCTAATTATTTCTCAATCGACCGGGGATGATCGTTCCAACCAGAAGGACGAACCCCTTCCCGACCTGGTTTCCCGTCGAGTGGAGCGATGGCGGTCAGGAGACGGATGGAAGGCCGAACAGGGCGAAGCCGTGGCGACTGAATACCCCCTCACCCTCTACCTGAACGACGAGGAGATCGCCACGCTGGTGTGCACTCCCTCAGATCTCCACGATCTTGCCACAGGATACCTGACGGCGGAGGGACTGCTGGAGCCCGACGAACCGCGAACCCTCCGGATTGACGAACGGGAGGGCATGGCCTTCGTCGAGGTTCCCCGCGACCTTCCCGACACCCTTCAGGACGATCTGAACCGGCGGTTCCTCGGTTCCTGCTGCGGAAAGAGTCGCTCCGGGTTTTACTTCGCCAACGACGCGGAGACCGCCGGGACGGTCTCCGCCGACTGGTCGGTCGACCCGGACGAGTGCCTCCGGTTGATGGACCGGCTCCACGAATCCTCCGAGCTGTTCACCCGAACCGGCGGCGTCCACAACGCCGCCCTGGCCAGCGCCGGTGAACTCCAGGTGATCCGGTCCGACATCGGCCGCCACAACACCCTGGACAAACTGTACGGCCACGCCCTGCAAAACGACATCGATCCCAATCAACACCTCATCGTCTTCAGCGGCCGGATTTCCTCCGAAATTCTCCTGAAAGTCTCGAAAATGAACTGCCCGATCCTTGTTTCAACGTCGGCCCCCACCGACCTGGCCCTGAACCTGGCCGATCAGCTGGGCATCACCGCCGCCGGCTTCGCGAGGGGCGACACCCTGAACCTGTACACTCACCCCGACCGGATGATGGAATCGCAGGCCTCAACCACCCTGGGAGGTGCGGACCGTGAGCGAGACCGAGCAGAGCTTGTTTGATCCTTCCAACTGGGTGAGCTACTCCCCCAACGGCCTCGGGTTCACGAAACCGAATCACTACAAGGAAATGCTGGAAGTCGCCTGGGAGAACGCCGACGAACTTCCGTTTGCCTGGCGCATCCTCAAGGACGGGGTCTGTGACGGCTGTGCCCTGGGGACCTCCGGGATGGAGGACTGGACCATCGACGGGGTCCACCTCTGCATGGTCCGGTTGAAGCTCCTCCGATTAAACACCATGCCGGCGATGGATCACAAAGTGCTTGAGGAACCCGCCGATCTGCGTTCGAAAGACAGTGACGAACTCAGGGACCTCGGCCGGCTCCCCTACCCGATGGTCTGGGAGAAGGATTCTCCCGGTTATCGTCGGGTGAGCTGGGAGGAGGCGTTCGAACGGCTGGGTGATCGAGTCGGTTCCATCCGACGGCGGGATCCGGACCGGATGAGCTTCTACATGACCTCCCGGGGACTGCCGAACGAAACCTATTACGCCTTCCAGAAGACCGCCCGGTTCCTCGGCACCAACAACGTCGACACCTCGGCCCGGATCTGCCATTCCCCCAGCACCTCCGGGTTGAAGGAAACCATCGGCTACGGGGCCACCACCAACTCCTACTCCGACTGGCTCGGAACCGACCTGCTGGTTCTGGTCGGCACCAACCTGGCCAACAACCAGCCGGTGGCCACCAAGTACATCCACCAGGCGAAGAAGGCCGGCACCCGGGTCGTGGTGG
>CAYPTI010000189.1:0-2546 GCA_964413525.1 uncultured bacterium
GGCCACGAGGTACGGGAGGAACCCCTGAACCGATACGATCTCTACGTGGCTGAGGAGTGTTTCGTCACCGGGACGGCGGCCGAAGCCCTGCCGGTGATCCGGATCGACGGACGGGAGCTGGGAGACGGCACCCCCGGCCCGGTGGTGAAGGAGTTAATTCAGGCGTTTCGGGAATACGTAACGGGGCAGGGCGCGTTAATAGAATCACATTGACTCCGGGTTGCCGGGGCAGTTCGTCCAACCGAGGGAGGGACAGGCATGGAATGTGAACGCTGCAACAGCGCTCAGGCCACCATCCACCTGATGAAGGAGACGAACGACCACAAGACGCACCTTCACCTGTGCAAGGACTGTGCCGAAGAACTGGACGAATCGGACGGTCAGGCCGGCGTTTCGATCTCGAACATCCTGTCCAAGCTCCTGGACGAGGACCCTGAGGAGTCCCTGACCTGTGAACGGTGTGGTCTGGACCTGGCCACCTTCCGTAGCCGGGGACGAGTCGGTTGTCCGGCCTGCTATGAGACGTTCGAGGACCAGCTTTCCTCCCTGATCAAGCGAATTCATGGCGCCCGGGAGCACGTGTCAGGTTCCGGGGGAGAACTCGGGGTTCTTCCCACCAAACGGAAGCAGAAGTTGCTGGAGAAAAAGTTAAAGGAAGCCGTCGAGGAGGAACGCTACGAGGACGCCGCTCAGCTCAGGGACCGGATCGATGAACTGGAGGAGTCCACCCATGAGTCTTCCGTTTGAGACGAAGAAAATCCCGGACTGGCTTGAGGGGGACGGACCGGACAAGGACGTCGTGCTCAGCAGCCGGGTGCGGCTGGCCCGCAACCTCTCCGGCCATCCCTTTCCCGATCAGGCCTCCGAGGAAACCCTGGTGGACCTCCGGGATCGGCTGCTTGAGGATCTGGCCGATACCGATCAGTTCAACCTGATCGGCCTGATCATGGACGGCCAGCCGGATCGTCAGAAACGGTTGCTGGGGGAACGCCGGTTGATCTCCGATGAACTGGGTGATCGACCGGGAGCGGCGGTGTTGTTCCATCCCGACCAGGATCACGGAATGATGGTGAACGAGGAGGATCACCTCCGGATTCAGGCGATGGCCTCCGGATACGACCTGGACCGGGCGCGGGAACAGGCTCGTTCGCTGGAAACCATGCTGGCCGAACGGATGGAGTTCGTCCGCAGCGAGCGCTGGGGGTACCTGACCAGCTGCCCGACCAACGTCGGGACCGGGCTCCGGGGATCGGTGCTTGTTCAGCTGCCCGGGCTTGTCCTGGCGGATGAGATCGATCAGATCTTCAAGGCGGTTTCCAACCTCGGGCTAACGGTCCGGGGGTTCTACGGGGAAGGGAGCGAATCGATGGGGTTTTATTTTCAGATTTCCAACCAGGTGACCATGGGTCGACCGGTCGACGAACTTCTCGGGAGCCTCGAACGGGTGACGGAGCAGGTCATTCAGCGCGAACGTCAGGCTCGGGAGAACCTCCTGGACGGACCGGACGCTTCCTCCATCAGGGACCGCATCTGGCGGTCCGTCGGGATCCTCTCCCACGCGCGGGAGATCAATTCTCAGGAGGCCCTCCAGATGCTTTCCTTCTGCCGGCTGGGGATCCTTTCCGGGGAACTGGAGGGGATCCGGCGGACCGAAGTGGATCGCCTCCTGATGCGCGTTCAACCCGCTCACCTGGAGGCCCGGCTGGGGGAATCGCTTGACTCGTCCGACCGGGATCGCTACCGAGCTCAGTGTCTTCGATCGACCTTCGACCAGCGGAAACGGGCGATGAATTCGGACGAGTGACCCCGGGACGATCCGGGGAGTTTTGGTTGATGGTCAAGTATCTGATATCGTTACTGTGTCCTCGGTGGTCGTATTACGGAACCGGTCGGTTCGGACCGCCGGGAAAATCATGCGTGCTGGTTTGATTCGTCGTACGGAAGTCCTTTTATTCTTCACCCGCTGAACCCGGGTGATCGTTGAGGTGACTCACGTTGTTTGACAACTACACGGATCGAGCGAAGAAAGCCCTCTCCAAGTCGAAGGAAGTGGCTCGGAAGGGGGGTTCGGACGAGGTCGAAGCCGAGCATCTCTTCACGGCCCTTCTGGAGCTCGGGAGCGGCATTGCCATCGACATCATGCACGAACTCGGGATCGATCCCGACGAACTGCTGGACGAGATCAAGAGTTCAATGGATCGAGGGGCCGGCTCCACGGGATCGATGCAGCCGGATCTTTCGGCCCGGCTTCAGCGGATCCTCAAACTGGCCGAAAAAAGCGCCCGGGAACTCGGCCATAATTACGTGGGAACCGAGCACTTGCTGATCGGTCTGGCCGAAGAAGGGGAAGGAACCGTGTCGGATCTGCTGGAGAAACACGGCGTGTCCGGCAACGACATCAAGAAACTTCTGATGGAGATCCTGGGCGACGAGTACGGGTTTGATTACGGCTTTTACGCCCCCTCGGAGGAGGGCGGCGGGGAAGGGAAGGAAAAAACCGCCGGGGGGAAACGGAAAACCTCCTCCAAGACCCCGACCCTGCAGGC
>CAYPTI010000190.1:0-2513 GCA_964413525.1 uncultured bacterium
GAGGGATTTATCGAGGTAACCGAGGAAATGGAGGACATCCGGATCAGTCCTCATTTCACCCTGGGACAATTTCTCTGCAAACAACCCTCCGGCTACCCCAAGTACCTTGTCCTGCGGGAGCAGTTAATCCTTAAACTTGAGCTGATCCTTGAGAAATTGAACGAACAGGGACATGACGTCGGAGGGTTTGAAATTCTCAGTGGGTTCCGGACGCCCCATTACAACGAAGCCATCGGTAACGTCCCCTACAGCCGTCACCTCTGGGGAGATGCAGCGGACCTCTACATCGACGACGGTCGTCCCCGCGGTCGGATGGACGACCTGACGGGGGACGGCGACAGCGGCTGGCGGGACGCCCGGTGGCTGGGTGAATTTATTGATGACCACTTCCCCGTATCCGGGTTGCCCGAACTTGACCATCTTGAGGGAGGCATCGGCGTGTACGGAGCCAATCAGGTACGAGGTCCGTTCGTCCACGTGGACGCGCGAGGGTTCCCCGCCGAGTGGTCCGGAAGCGGTGTTCCCGATTAACCGACTGGTGTGGGGGATCACGACCCTGGTTTTGATCGGTGGCCTGCTGACGGGATCGAACGGGTTTGCCGAGCAGGGGGATTCCATCGCCGGGCCCGGTGAATCCGAACGGACGATCCGGGGAGACGTCCAGGTGGCGCTGCGCAACCGGCTGGAGTCCTGGGTTGGATTTCTTGCTCCCGAACGCCGCAGCCGGGAGTCAGCCCTGCCGATTCAGGAACTGTACGAACGGCGTGCGTTTGAGCCGCTGTGGGTGGAAAACAACCGGGTGACCGCTCAGGCCCGGGCGGTGGAAGAGCGTTTGAACGAGGCGGACCGGGACGGATTGCGCCCGGCATGGTATCGGGTTGATTTCCTCCGACAGTTGCGAACAAACCTGTCCGGGTCAACCGAACCGGCTAGCCAACGGGTTCAACGGCTGGTTACCTATGAACTGATGCTTACCGAATCCCTCTACCGGTTTTCCCTACACCTGCACTCCGGCCGTCTCGATCCGAGAACCCTCGACACCCAGTGGATCGGGGAGCAGCGAACCATTGACCTGTCGTCCTACTTACTTGAACACCACCGGGAGGGTCGGTTGCCGGAAGGAATCGACGATCTGGCTCCCTCCTACGAAGGTTATGACTCGTTGCGGAAGGAACTTCAAAAGCACCGGGAGCTTCGGATGGACGGAGCGCCGGACTCGCCCGGAAGCGGACCGGTGATTCGGCCGGGAGACGAACACGAAGACGTGATGGCTGTTCGCGAATGGCTGGCCCGGTTTAACCTCCCCGAACGGAACCGTCCGGAGGGTCGTACCTACGATTCCGACCTGGTCACGGCGGTGGAGACGTTTCAGCGAAACCACGGGCTTGAGCCGGACGGCGTCATCGGCCCCCGAACCCGGGAGGCCATGAATCGATCGCTGGACGAACGCATCCGGACGATTGAGCTGAACATGGAACGCTGGCGCTGGCTCCCCAGGGATCTGGGAAATCCTCACGTGCTGGTCAACATCGCCGGTTTCCGGACCCGGGTGGTCCGTGATGGCGAGACCGTGATGAGCATGCGTTCCGTGGTCGGTCGGCCTTACCGGCAGACCCCCGTGTTCAGCGATCGAATCCGGTACCTTGTTTTCAACCCCTCCTGGAACGTTCCACACAGCATCGCGGTGAACGACATTCTTCCGCGAATCCGGGAGAACTCGGATTACCTGGAGGAGATGAACTTTCGAGTGTACGACGGGTGGGGTCCCAACAGCCTCCCGGTGGATCCGGATCGGATCGACTGGTCGCGGATGACGGCCCGTACTTTCTCCTACCGGTTCCGGCAGGAGCCCGGACCCCGGAACGCCCTGGGGCAGGTGAAGTTCATGTTTCCCAATTCGTTCAACGTCTATCTTCACGACACCCCGGCCCGGGAGCTGTTCGGTCAGACCCGGCGGGACTTCAGTTCCGGCTGCATCCGGGTGGAGGAACCGATGAGACTGGCCGAATTCTTGCTCGGGAGGGACTGGAACCAGGACCGAATTCAGGACGTTCTGGACGACCGAAATGAACGGACCGTCAACCTGCCCGACCCGGTTCCGGTCCACATGCTGTACTGGACCGCCTGGGTGGATGAGAACGGTACCCTCCAGTGGAGGGACGACATCTACGATCGGGACGGTCCCCTGGCCGAAGCCTTTTACGGAAGTGACGTTCGATAGAAATTGTCCCGTTTGAAGGAGAAGGATCGACCGGTTGAGGTGAAGGACGGACCGAACGGAGAGGGAAGGGGGTTACGCTTTGATGAACTCAAAACCGTCCGGAGGTCGGTTCACACACCATTCAGGACACAATCCGGGAATGGGGTTAACCGGCGTCGGTTCGTGTCCGGTCGAACCGATTCCGGATCGACCGACCGGTCTCGATAAGCGTGGTCATGTCCTTCCCCGCTGCCAGAAAGTCGAACCCGAGTTCCACGAGCCGATCAATGTCGTCCGGATCGACGGTGATGGT
>CAYPTI010000191.1:0-2432 GCA_964413525.1 uncultured bacterium
TCCCCTACGAAGTCACCCCGGTCGGGGACCGGGAAGTCTATCATGCGTTGAAAGAGCGAGATTGGGCGCTGGGGGGCGAACAATCCGGGCACATCATCGATCGGGAGTGGCTTCCCACCGGTGACGGGATCAACACGATGCTGTTACTATTGGAACTTCTTGGCGGGGATCCCTCAGCCCTGGAAGAATGGGTGCGGGAACTTTCCCCCTACCCTCAGGTTCTCCACAACCAGCGAGTCCCCGCCAAGCCGGTGCTCACCTCGCTGTCGGAGGCCCGCGAACTGATCGACGAAATGGAACAACGGATGGGAGATAAAGGAAGGGTGCTGGTTCGCTACTCGGGAACGGAACCTCTGCTGAGAGTGATGCTCGAGGGGGACGGGTCCTTCCCGCTGGAGGAATGGGCCCGGGAACTGTCCGATCAATTGCTTCGTCGGATCGAGGAGAAGGTGAATGCGCCGTGACCCGTCTGGGAGTCAACGTAGATCATGTAGCCACCGTCCGGGAGGCCCGGGGTATCGACGTGCCGGACCCCGTGGCCGCCGCCCATCGAGCCGAACACGCCGGCGCCGACGGGATCGTCGTTCACCTCCGGATGGACCGACGACACGTCCAGGAACGGGACGTCCGGATCCTTCGTCAGACCGTGGAGACCCAGCTGAACCTTGAGATGTCCATCGAGCACGAAATCGTTGAATTTGCTCTGGACCTGGGACCGGACGTCGCGACGCTGGTGCCGGAACGGCGTCAGGAGGTCACCACCGAGGGAGGGCTCGACGTGGTCTCCGGGGGGGATCGGATTCGTGAGGTGGTCACCCGACTCGTCGATCGAGACATCCGGGTGGCGCTGTTTGTGGATCCGTCGGAAGACCAGCTGGAGGCCAGCCTGGAGGCCGGGGCTCAGGCGGTGGAACTGCACACGGGCGATTACGCTGAAACCCCCCCGTCCGGCGAACGGCGTGAGGAGGCCCTGCAGCGTCTGCGGACCGCCGCCGCTCGCGGAGCGGAGCTTGGACTTGAGGTGGCAGCCGGCCACGGGTTGAATTTTCGCAACGTCACCCCCGTCGCGGCCATTCCCGAGGTGGAGGAACTGAACATCGGTCACGCCCTGATCGGGCGGTCCGTGCTGGACGGAATTGAGCCGGCCACCCGGGACATGAAACGGTTGATCCGGGAGGCAGCCAACTGATGTGCGGAATCGTCGGGTACACGGGGAACGAATCGGCCCGGGAACTGTTGATCCGGGGACTGTATCGACTTGAGTACCGGGGCTACGACTCGGCCGGGATCGCCCTTCAGACCGAGGACGAACTGTTCATGAAGAAGGTCAAGGGGAAGATCGACAACCTGGAGGAAGCCTTGGTCGGATATCGTTCTGACTCCACCACGGGCATCGGGCACACCCGCTGGGCCACCCACGGCGTTCCCTCCGAAGCCAATGCCCATCCCCACTTCAGTGAAGATCGCCGGATTATGCTGGTGCACAACGGGATCATTGAAAACTACAAGGAACTCCGGGAATCCTTCGGGGACGAGGTCACCTTTACGTCGGAGACCGATACGGAAGTTCTGGTTCACATGCTGTCGAAGGAATACGACGGTAGCCTTGAGGAAGCCCTGCGGGAGTGCCTGCAGCACGTGGAGGGTTCCTACGCCGTGGTGGCGATGCACCGGGACGAACCCGGCCGGCTGGTGGCCGCCCGCTCCGGGAGCCCGCTGATTCTGGGCAAGGGGGTTCAGGGGACGTTCGCCACCTCGGATCTCCCCGCCATGCTGGAATTCACCCGCGAAGTCGTTTTTCTCGACGAGGACGAAATTGCGGTGATCGAACCGGATGATATCCGGGTGACCGACTTCCAGGGCCGGTCCCGAAAGAAAGCCGTCACGGAGATCAACTGGGACGTTACCCAGGCCGAAAAATCCGGCTACAAACACTTCATGCTGAAGGAGATCATGGAGCAGCCCCAGGTGATGAAGGATGCCATGAGGGGCCGGATCGGGGACGACGGCATGGTGACTCTGCCCGAACTTCCCCTGGACGAGGAGGACGTCCGGCGGTTTGAAAAAGTTACCCTGATCGCCTGCGGGACCTCGTATCACGCCTGTCTCACGGCCCGGTACTGGCTGGAGGAGTTCACCGACCTGCGGGTTGAGGTGGACATTGCCTCGGAGTACCGGTACCGGACCCATCGACCCGTGGAGAACGAGTTGCTGGTGGCCGTCAGCCAGAGCGGCGAGACCGCCGACACCCTGGCGGCCCTCCGGGAAGCCCGGGACCGGGACCTCACCACGGTGGCGGTCAACAACGTGGTGGGTAACACGATGAGCCGGGAGTCCGACGGGGTCCTGTACTGCCACGCCGGGCCGGAGATCGGCGTGGCGTCGACCAAGGCCTTTTCGACTCAGCTCGTGGTGCTGTTCCTGTTCTCACT
>CAYPTI010000192.1:0-2421 GCA_964413525.1 uncultured bacterium
GGTGCAAGCAGCCGGTGGAGCCCCCGATCCCGAACCGCGAACAACGCAAACTGACGCAGCTCACCGGAGCGGGAACGGGCCCGCTGAAGCAGGGACCGCTTGAGAATTCCGAGCTGACGGTCCTTCAACATGGACCCGCTCAGGTCGAGCACTCCGACGATCAACCGTTTTGGGACCGTCTCCGGGGTGCGGAACCGCAGGTGGTCGGCCCGGATCGACAGCGGGGGAACGTGATCGGTTTTCAGAGTCTGTCGCAGGGTGGCGGACGGATCGAATCGGCCCGGTCCGTGCAGGTCCTCCCGGGAGCTTGGTTCAAGCTCCGGCCGGTCGGGCGTTTCCGGAGGCGAGGGTTCAACCGGGGTCTCCGGAGCCGGGTCCTCAGCCGGGGATTCGGTCGGGGGCTGGGACCGACGCCGGGGGTCGGGCCGGTCCGAATAGGAAGCGTTCTCCCCCGGAGGGTCCGAGGGTTCGCCGTCTTCCTTCCCGTTTCCCCTGCCGGAGGAAGCAAGACCGGAACCATCGTCAAACGGATCTTGGTCCCGGGAGGGTTCGGGTTCTGAAGGAGAGGACGAGATCCCGTCAGCAGTTGAGGTGCGGTGATTCAGCACCAGGGGAACCACGGCCTCGAGATCCTCCTGTACGACCTCGTCCCGGCCCTGAAGCGCCGCCCGGGTCAGGGCCGCTTTGCGCAGATAAATGTCGGCCCGGTGGCCCTCCACGTCGTGCTCCATGGCCCGGTTGATCAACCAGGATTCCTGCGTTTCGTCGAGGGACAATTTCTCACGCCTCGTCCGTGACGCCTCAATCCGATCCCGCAATGTTGTTCGTTCCGAAGCAAATTCGTCCAGCAACGAGGTTGGCTCCCGATCGTACCGTTCCACCCGGCGAGACAGGGTCCGGCGCCGGTCCGGATCGGACAGGGTCTCCGAGGTTACCCCCAGCCCGAACCGATCCAGCAACTGGGGACGCAGAGACCCCTCGGCCGGGTTCATGGAACCGATCAGCTGGAAGTCGGCCGGGTGTTCGACCGACAGCCCCTCCCGGGCCACGCGGTGAACTCCGCTGGCCGCCACGTCGAGCAGCACGTCGACGAGCGGATCCGGCAGGAGGTTGACCTCGTCCACGTACAGAAATCCCCGGTGCGCCCGCGCGATAAGACCCGGATCGAACCTCCGTTCGCCTTCCCGGATCGCCTCCTCCAGCGACAGGCTCCCCAGGACCGTGTCCCGGGTCGCCCCCAGCGGGAGGGTCACCACGGGGGGTGCCTCCCGGACGGTGGCGTGATCGGATCGGGTCGAACAGTAAGGACATGATTCCGGAGGTCGGTCGGGGTGACACCGGTAGGGACAGCCCTCGCGAACGGGCTGAGACGGAAGCAAATCCGAAAGCCCGCGAACCAAAGTGGACTTGGCGGTTCCCCGCGGTCCCTTGATCAACAGCCCCGACAGGGTGGGGTCCACCGCCAGCATCAGCAGAGCCTGTTTGAGTTCCTCCTGACCAACCACGGCGGGAAAAGGAAAGGTCTCGGACGTCATGATGCGGGAGCCTCCCGGGCGGATTCACTTTCTCGCAGGGTCCGTCGTATGTCGTCAAGGATATCGGGATCCGGCTCCTCCCATAGCCCCCGTCGGTGGGATTCCAACAATCGCTCCCCCATCTCCTCGAGGCTCCAGGGGTTATGCTCTTCCAGGAACGCCCGGGTTTCCTCGTCCAGCACCAGATCGCGGGCGAATCGATCGTAAAATGAATCCGGAATCGATCCGGTGGTGGCGTCGTAACCGAACAGATAGTCCAGGCTCGCCCCCATCTCGAAGGCCCCCTTGTAGCCGTGCTCCCGCATGGCCTGCTGCCAGACGGGATGGCCTATCCGCGAGTGAAACACCCGGGCGGTCTCCTCCTTCAACGTCCGGACCTCCGGCTCGGGCTGCGAGGTGTCGGTGACGTAGGCGGCGGGCTCCTCACCGGATTCCTCGGCCACGGCCGCGGCCAGGCCGCCATGGAACTGGAAGTAATCGTCGCTGTCCAGGATGTCGTGCTCCCGCGTGTCGCAGTTCTGGGTGACGGCTTCGACTCCTTCCAGCGCTCGATCCAGTTCCCGCTCCTCCTCGCGCGGCGTCTGTTCGTCGTAAGCGTAGCGGCTCCAGCGCCGGAACGCCCGGCTCAGATCGCTTCTGTCTTCCCAGTTTCCCTGATTGATCAGGGGAAGCAACCCGGCCCCGTAGGCCTCCGGTTCGTTGCCGAAAATCCGGGCCTCTCCGTCGGGATTGCTGGAGCGCAGGAAGTTGGTTTCTCCGGACCGTGCCTCCCGGCCCACGGTCTGAGCTTCCCGCAGCAGATCAAGCAACGGTTCAAAACTGTCCCGGAACAGGCCGCTGATCCGGAGGACCACGTCCACCGGCGGATGGGACCATTCCTCCGGGG
>CAYPTI010000193.1:0-2335 GCA_964413525.1 uncultured bacterium
TGACCGGTTCCGTGGGCGCCGGAACCGGAAAATTGATCGCCAAGCTGGCCTCCGAGGCCTGCAAACCAAACGGGTTGAAGGTGGTCATCCCGGGGAATGAGAAAGATTTCCTGGCTCCGCTTCCCATTGGGGATCTCCAGGGGGTCGGGGAGGTGACCGAGGAACAATTTCGGGACCTCCGCATTGAAACCATCGGTGACCTGCAGCAAGTCGATCCGGTGGAACTTCGTCACCAATTCGGCGATCGAATCGTCATCTACCACCGGCGGGCCCGGGGAATTGATCCGAGGGAGGTGGAAGTTGATCGGGAGCCCAAATCCATCAGCAATGAGACGACCTTTGAACGGGACATTAATGATAGAGAACGATTAATGGAGGAATTTCTTAGGATTGCCCGGAAGGTTTCCGGGCGGCTTCAGGCCAACGACAGGATTGGCACAACCGTTGAGATTAAGTATCGCCTCGCCGACTTTGAGACCCACACGCGGTCCCACCGTTTGAACCCGCCGACGGGACGGGAGTCTGTTTTGCTGGACCTGGTCAGGGAATTGGTTGAGGAGCATGTCTATCCGGTTCGGCAGGGCATCCGGCTTGTCGGGGTCGGGGTCTCCGGCCTCCGGGACGCGGACGTCCAGCCTACCCTGTTTGAATCCGACGAACGGGATCCTGATCCGGAGGCGAGATCCTCCGGGGAAGCGGGGGAGACGGACGGTGTGATGGAGGAGTTGAACCGTCAGGTTGGACGGGACGTCCTTCGTCCGGCTTCGGAGTTGGAAACTTAACGATTCAGTCAGGGACCGATGGAGAAAGGTGCGATAAAGTGAGGAAATACATAAAATCGAACCACGTTCAGGTTCAGACGAGTTCGAGATCGGAACTTCTCTCCGGACGTTCAAATGGCGGGTGCGAACGATTGCTCCGAACACATAGTAAAAAATGGAGCGAGAATTTACCGGCTGTGTGAGGGATGGTATATACAAAGAATTTATTTCACATCAGCAAGTAATACCTTACTATAGGACAAAATCGCGTTAAGGGATTCGGTCAAATGTTCGTTCAGGTCGCAAGACTGTCAGTGCAGGTTCTTTTGACAATTGAAGGAGGCTTCGTTCATGGTCCCGGATTGTTGCCTGGAGTCAGAGAAGCATATGTCTTCGAACCAGGAGTTCGATAACCGGGTTGAGTTTTACCGGGACCTCCGGGAACTCTGGGAACAGGAGCCTCCTCCGAATCAGGTTAAACTGGCCATCGTTCTGTACGGGGATGCCGACGGTCCCGTCCGGATGGTCGGGGAATGGACGGGCGACAAGCTCTACCGGGCTCTCCATGATCAGGTTCTGTCTGATTTCTCGGACCGGGGGAACTGGTACCGGATCGGCCGGTCCCGGCTGGGGTTTCTTTCCACCGATTTCGAGACCAATTCGGAATTCGTCGATTTTCTCAAACGGTTCACCGATACGTTTCGGGAACCCCTGACCGTGGACGAGCTCACCGTGGACCTGGACGTGAGCGTCGGGGCGACTCATGGGCTTCATTCGCTGGACGACCTGGACGAATTGCTGTTCGAAGTCGAGGGAAGCGCGACCCTGGCGGCCGATAAGGCCTGGAGTTCCTACGAGTTTTTCTACGGGGGAAAAGGGCAGGAGGAGGGCGAGGGCGTAAACGTGGTGAAGGACCTGTATCCCGCCCTCGAAAACAATGAATTCGTTCTGTACTACCAGCCGATCGTGTCCCTGGAAGACGGGTCCATTCAGGGGGCTGAGGCGCTGATCCGCTGGGATCACCCTGACCGCGGCCTGATCTTTCCCGGGGATTTTATTCCCGTGGCCGAGCGCTCCGGGCTGATCATGTTTCTTGGATCGTGGGTACTCGAACAGGGAATCCGGGAGATCAGCTCCTGGGAGGAGGGTCCGATGGAGCTTCCCCGGCTGTCGATCAACCTTTCTCCGAAACAATTCCGAGATCCGAATCTGGCGAAGAAGATCGAGTCCATGCTTGACGATTACGATGTCGAGCCCTCCCGGTTACAACTTGAAATCACCGAACAGGCCGTTATTGAAGACCGGTCCCAGGCTCGAGGGCAGTTGTCCAGTCTGATCGACGTGGGGATCCGGGTGGCCATGGATGATTTTGGAACCGGGTATTCGACCCTGAGTCAGCTCTCGGATCTGCCCATTCACGTGCTGAAGCTCGACCGCAGTTTCATTGTTAACACTCCGCCGTCCCAGAAGGAACGATCCGTGGTGGAAATCATTATCAACTCCGGCAAAACCATGGGACTCAAGTTGTTGTGTGAGGGGATCGAAACCCCGGACCAGTGGAACTGGATGCGGGA
>CAYPTI010000194.1:0-2310 GCA_964413525.1 uncultured bacterium
GGCTGGCGGACCCCCTTCTCCCGGCTGGCCGAAACCGTCGGGACCGACCGACCCGCGCAGGGGAACCTCGATCCCTCCCTCCTGCTGATCGACCCGGTTCAGGCCCGGGAACACGTCGATCGCATCCTGGACGACGCCTCCCCCTTCCCCGGTCACGTCTTCAACACCGGTCACCGCATCCCCCTGGACACGGATCCCGACCGCCTCCGGCAGCTCGTCAAGTACGTCCACAACCGGTAACCGAATAAACCATCCACCACGAATCTCCCATAGGAATGTCCCGTTACTGAGCGGTCAGTTCGTTCGTTTCCGGATCCACACAGAATGGACGCTCCCGGACGACAAAGCACAGATCACCGTTTTTCCACGCGATCTCGCTCACTACGGCTTCGGGGATCGGTGATTCGACCGAGGATCCGGTCGTGGCGGGAAATTTGCCGTCGGCTTCCGGGCTGACGATGGTAAGGAACGTTGAAGGACGGGGGGTTCTACGTTCAAACGCGACGTATTGACCGTCGCTTCGCCAGCCCAGGACGCGAACCTCCCCTCCGTACTGGAAGGCCACCGCCCGGACTTCGTCTCGTCCGATGGGATAAAGCCATCCCGCACCGTGAACCGCTCCCCGGGTGGAAAGGGCAATCCATTTACCATCCGGCGATAGAGCTGCCCCGCTGATGGCACCTCGAATGCCAAATTCCGCCTCCTCCGAAACCGCGATCCTGTCGGGAAGATCCTCCGACGTCAGCAACGAGTTGTCGTCCTGATCGATAATCTTGTTTTCCTTCACGGAGATCGATTCAACACCGGGTTCGCCGGTACCGGAGTCGAGTGACGGTCGGTGGGAAGAACCTTCCTGCAGGAACCAGATCGCTGTACCAATAACAATTAGAAGACCAACGACCCCGATTACGGAACGCCACGGGAACGCTCTCCCTCCCGCTTCCGAAGCGGACTCTCCCGAATCACGGTGCGGTTCATCCATGGTCCCGTATCACCTCGGCCGAGCCGTTCGCTTCGTCCTCTGCGTCGTTCATCGTAGCACCTGACCCATTGAGGCTGAATTGATCCCACGGGGATCATGGTATGAAATCAGTCATTCCGGCCGCATCCTTGTCCGGAGCGATCCACTGTGGCGGTTTGACCGGTAGCCAACAAACTCGGGTCAGCAGGGACAACGAGTTCTTCCCGAAACGCAGGGTACGATTGGGTCCCGTCCCGTGTGTAAAACAATACGGTCTTCGAACGGGTTTGAATTCGCCCCCCGGATTCCGATTCCTCATCTCGCATCCATTCAGTCCGTGCGTCACGATTGGTGGTCCACGGTTGGTCCGCCCGGCAAAATCACCTGGGACGTCAGTCCCGGCTGAGCGAGGATGATGGACGGAGGAGCTGGTTCTCCAGATATATGGACGGGACCCGGGGGGACTGACCCCTGACAGCCGGATCCGCTCCGGGTCGGGCTTATTGAGTCATGACAATCCAGCGGTTACTCTGTCCGGCTTCATCTCATCCCGGCGGCCGAAGGTCGATCCTGGTGGATTCCTTCACCCTCGTGCTCATTATGATCCTGATCCTGGCCGTGGCGTTTTTGTATTCCTCGGTCGGTCACGGAGGGGCCTCCGGGTACCTGGCGGTGCTGGCCCTGGTGGCCTTCGAACCGCTGGCCATGGCCACCACTGTCCTGGTCATGAACGTCCTGGTCACCGCGGTTGGGTTCTTCATGTACCGGACGGCCGGCCATTTTCGCTGGTCCCTGATCTGGCCCTTCCTGATCGGCTCCCTGCCGGCGTCTTACCTCGGGGGAAGTCTGGCTCTCTCCGGCCCCCTGTACGCTCTTCTGCTTGCCCTGCTTCTCGGGTTTGCCGCGGTCCGCCTGCTCTGGCCCGGCGCGGAGACGACGGATTCTCCTGGTCCCCCGGCCGGGTTGGTCAGCCTCGGGGTGGGCGGGGGCATCGGGTTCGTCGCGGGCACCATCGGGATCGGCGGCGGGATCTTCCTGAGTCCCCTTCTGATCCTGTTTAACTGGGCGGACGCAAAGACCACCGCCGCCGTCTCCACCGTGTTCGTCGGGTTAAATTCCGTCTTCGGACTGCTGGGTCGGTGGTGGGCCGACGCCCTGGTTCTGGGGGAGTTTGCCTACTTCATCCCGGCCGCTCTGGTCGGAGGACTCATCGGGTCCGGACTGGGAGCAAACTACTTCTCCGGCCGATCGATAAAACTCCTGCTTTCCGTGGTTCTGCTCATCGCCAGCCTGAAGTTGTTCCAGGAAGCTCTGATGAACGGCCTGATCGGGTGACTCCGCCCCCGGTC
>CAYPTI010000195.1:0-2287 GCA_964413525.1 uncultured bacterium
ACGTCCTTCGCCCGGTCATCCCAGGTTCGCTCACCGGTCGACAGATCGTTCTCCCAGACGCCGATGTCCCCGGCGTTCAGGGCCAGTTCAAGCCGTCGTTTGTGTTGGTCAAGCTGGTCGCGGGTTTCCCGCAATTGCTTTTCGTGCCGTTTTCGTTCGGTGAAGTCGACGTTAACCCCGATCACCCGCCGGGGCTCCCCGTCCTCGTACTGAACGTCTGCCCTGGATTCTATCCATCGTACAGCTCCGTCCGGAGTCCGGATCCGAAAGGTTGTCTCGTAGGGTTCCCTCTCCTCAATCACCCGGTCCAGTTCCTTCCGGACCCGGGGTAAGTCTTCCGGGTGAACTCGCTCCAGGAAGTCCTCCTCAACGCCGGAGAATTCCTCGTCCCCGTACCCGAACAGCTCCCGGGACCGCTCGTCCCAGTATAGTTCGTCGGTTTGGAGATCCCGTTCCCAGACCCCCATGTTGGAACCCTCAAGCGCCAGCCGAAGCCGGGTGTTCAGGGTTTCGAGTTCCCGCTGGTACCGTTTTTGGTCCGTCACGTCCCGAAAGAACCAGGCCCGACCAATGTAGTCGTCACTGTTGGGGTCCCGCAGCGGAGTGCTGTAGCGATCGAATATTCTTCCGTCATCAAGCCGGATCAGATCCCGGCTCTCCTCGGTCGGATGTTCGTACAGTTCGTTGATCGTCTCGACAAATTCCTCCGGCCGATCCAGCCGGTCCAGCACCCGTTCCCGGACTTCCCGAACGTTTTTTCCGTGGAGGGATTCTTCGGACAGGTTCCACTGCTCGGCAAACGTCCGGTTGTAAAATTTGATTTCAAACTCGTCCGATCCAACAACGAGGATGCCCTCCCGGGAGACTTCGTTGACGGCGTCCAGGATGGACTTCTGCCGGGTGAGTTCCTCCTCAAGCTGTTTGCGTTCGGTGATGTCCCGGTTGGTTCCGATCATCGTTTCCGGTTTCCCCTCATCATCGTACAGAACGAGGGCTTCGGCCGAGATCCATCGCACCTCTTCGTCGACGACAATCCGGTGTTCCATGTGATATCGACCGGCCTCCAGGCTGCGTTCCAATTCCCGTTCTACCAGCGGCCGGTCCTCCGGATGAACGCAGTCAAGAAAATCATCCAGGGTTCCCGGATCGCCGTTGAAGATCTCCCGGATCCGGTCGTCCCAGACACCTTCCCCGGTCGCGAGGTCCCGCTCCCAGACCCCGATCTCCCCCGCGTCCAGGGCGAGGTTCAATCGGTGCTGTTTCTGCTCGAGTTCTTCCCGGACCTCCTCCAGCTCGCGCTCCCGCCGTTTGCGATCCGTGATGTCCTTCAGGGTTCCAAGCACCGCGGGGTTGCCGTCGTACTGGATCCGGGAGACGTGCAGTTCGATCTGGCGTCGGGTGCCTTCCTCCGTTTTCAGCTCAATGTCGTACCGCCGAGGAGGAATGTCGTCGCCCTCAATTCGCCGGTGATACCGATCGGTGACCAGCTCCCGGTACTCCTGAGCCAGCACATCCTCATAGGACGACCCGACCAACTCCGACTCGTCGAGACCCGTCAATTCCTCCATCCGGGGGTTGACCAGCTTGAACACCCCGTCCTGAACGATCACGACGGCCTCGTGGATCTGGTCAATAAACTCCCGGGCACCCCAGGCGTGGGAAGCTAGGTCCGCACCCATCCCTTCCTCTTCTTCCTCCTCCAGAAGCAGGTGGAACAGTTCTCCGGATGATTCGCCGTACCCGGGGACGATCCGAACTCGTCTCCGGGAATCCTGCACTCCCGGTCGGTCAGCCAGCTTCAGGTTCAGGGACACCGTTTCCGTGGGATCCAGGCGGTCAAGGGCCCGTTCAAGCCGGTGGCGAGAGGATTCCTCAAGCATGTCCGAGAGCGGCGAAGAGCAGAGGTCGGAGCGGCTCGTTTGAAGCGCTCGAAAGGCCGATTCGTTGGCGTCCACGACGGTGAGGTTCGGGTCGATAATCAGGTATGGCTGGCTGGAGGGTTCCTTCATCTCCGACGATCCCCACCCGAACAAGTTCTTGTCCCGGGCTTCTTCAGGTCGGGGCCGGACTCATCAAACAATTCAAAACCTACCATCCAATCAATCCAAACCGGCAAAAAAATACATCCCACCCCCAACGAAAACCCGTCCCGTCCGTTTCTCCGAGGGTACTCGTAACCCTACCAGGTTTCGCCGGGAGGTGAGTTGATCCAGAGAAAGGCATAAATCACCGTGCCCATGATAAGCAGCAGTCCGTAGTAATCGTACCCCAGGTTGATGAGATATGC
>CAYPTI010000196.1:0-2270 GCA_964413525.1 uncultured bacterium
GGAAACCCGCTTTCCAGAATCATTCCCCGGGGTGGATGGTCCACGGCCAGGTCGGCCACCACCGGGACCCCAAGCGACCGTCCGTGATAGTACAGGTCGACCCCGTCCAGTTCGGATTGAAGGAACTTCGCCGCCGCCCGGGCGTCCCGGTAGATCCCCCGTTCACTCGGGGTTCCCTCCGACCGTCCGTACCCCCGGTAGTCAAAGACCATTCCCGACCATCCATCCGGCGGCACCCGCTCGAACCAGCCCAGGCGATCCAGCATGTGCCCGGCGTTCCCGTGGGCCATCAGCACCGCTGGCTTCCCGGCCTCACCCCGTTGGAGGAGTCCCGTTAACCGGACGCCGTCGTCGGTCGTGAATTCAACCAATTCAATTCCGTCCGGCAATTCCTCCAGAAGCGCCTCCGGATAGGAACCCGGAAAAAAGATCCCCCGGGCCTCCTGAAAACGGACGAACAGCACGAGAACCAGCACCAGCCCAAGCACGATCCCGATTCCCCAGACGAGCCGGGTCATGGTGCGGGCTGTCCCCTCAGGCCTCCTTACGGGCGATCAGCAGCCCGTCCCGCAGGGGAACAATGCTCCCCTTCCATGACGAGGAGTCGGAGAACACCCGTTCGTTAAAGGCTCGGATCGCCTCCGTTTCCTCGTCGCTGGTCTCGGGGTCGGCGACCCGGCCCTGCCAGAGGACGTTGTCCGCCACCAGCCAGCTCCCCGGAGCCAGTCGATCCTCCGCGTACTCAAGAGCGTCCACGTATCCGTCCTTGTCGAAGTCGATCAGAAGCAGGTCGATCTCACCGTCATACTGTTTCAGGGAGTCCATGGCCGGTCCGGGGTGATATACGAATCGCCCCGGCCGCTCCCCCTCCTCAAGGTACGTCCGGGCCTCCTCCAGGTTTTCCTCCTCGTAGTCGGTCAGGTGAACGGTCACCCCGGGGTAACCGCGGGAAAACCAGTAGGCCGAGTACCCGAACCCGCTGCCCAGCTCGAAGATCACCTCCGGTCGGACGGTGGAGACCAGCAGCTCAAGAAACCGCCCGATCAGTCGACCCACGATCGGGAAGTTCCGCTCCTCGGCCCGGGATTCCATCCGCTTCACCACGTCCGGTGGCTCCCCGTGAAGCTGCTCAAGATACTCGGTGATGTCGGGCTGAAGCAAGTTGTACTCGACTTGCTCCCACTCTCGGCGATCAGTCATGGCGTTGACCTCCCGTCAGGATCACGGTTCGGTTCCGAGGTTCCGGTACCAGGGGGTTCCCAAGGAGTTTGAGCCGTTCGTTGTCCAGGAAACTTCGCACGTAGGAAACCAGCCGCAGGGTGAATGAGAAGGCAACATCGCCTCGACAACCCGCGTCCTTTGATGGGTGGGAACCGTCCGGCCAGGACCCTTCGAACACGGGTAAAACGGCTAGAGGTTCAGCACCTGCTGGCTCCGGCCGCCAACCTGGTGGTACTCCGGGGTCGGCTCGGACCGGAGGAAATCCAGGGTCCCCTTCCCTTTTCCGGGACGGTAACTGTTCTGAAGGGCCGCCGTAACCTGAAGCTTGGCCCGCTGGATGGCGGTATCCCGGGTAGCGACCAGGGCCAGATGGGCCGCGATCAGGGACGAGTAGGCGCAGCCGGATCCGTGCGTATTCTCCGTCTCCACCCAGGGGGCCTCGACGCTCACGGTCTCCCCGTCCCGGAGCGCCAGGTAATCGATCGCCCGTTCGCCGGGGTCGTGACCACCTTTGAGCAGCACGTCCGGCCCGTTCAGACGATCAGCCAGCAGGCGGGAGAGCTGCTTGCGGTCCCCCGGATCCTTAACCCCCAGCCACTCGGCAATGATGGCCGCCTCGGGTACATTGGGGGTAATGATGTCGGCCCGGGGGAGCAATTCGTTAACCAGTGTCTGTTCGGCCTCTTCCTGCAGGAGCCGGTCCCCGGTCGCGGCCACCATCACCGGATCCACGATCAGCTGACCGAAGGCTTCGCGTTCGTCGACGACGGTCTCAATGATCGGTTTGGAAAACAGCATCCCGGTCTTGGTGGCCCGGACCGCCATGTCCCCGGTCACCGACCGGATCTGTTCCCGGACGAATTCAGCCGGGACTCCGTGGATATCCTGGACTCCCTGACTGTTCTGAGCCGTCAACGCGGTCACGACGCTGGTTCCGTGTACCCCCGCGAAGGCCATGGCCTTCAGGTCGGCCTGGATCCCGGCTCCTCCCCCGGAGTCCGAGCCCGCGATGGTAAGCGCCACTGGTGGTGCCACGACAATCCCTCGTT
>CAYPTI010000197.1:0-2149 GCA_964413525.1 uncultured bacterium
CATGCTGAACCTGGCCGTACACGCTGAGGCCGGAATTTTCGTCCGGATCCGACCCGAGTTCCTCGACCAGCGCGATGCTGTTGTTGATGTTGTTGGTCCACTGAACGCTGATCCGGCCGATCCCTTGCTCGTAATCGACCCCGCCGACGAAATCATCCAGTTCGGAATCCCCGGATCCGTCGGGACCGTCCCCGCGAAAAACCCCCCCGTAGACGTTTAACCCGCCGCCCGGCGTGTAGCCGGCCAGCATCATGGTCTCGAGGGTTTCCGACAGCGCCAGGGTCTGAGGTTCGGAAACCACGTCAAAGGTATGGTACTCCATTTGCGTTCCGAAGGGACTGTACATTTTACCCGCCTGCAGGTACATCGGATTGACGTCATACCCCGCCCGTTCCTCCCGGTCGCTGAGTACCCGGTTGTTCCCGGCGATCGTCACGAAGGCCTGATCCACGGCGAACCCGTCGTCCGGCGATCCGCCTCCGGCCAGCGGATCCTCCTCCAGCAACCAGACCACCTTAGCGTCCACCGGCTTCAGGGGCGAGACCGTCAACCCGAGTTCCACCGAGTTGACGTCAATCGACGACGTGTCGGCGCTTCCTCCGCCTGAAAAATCCTGATCCAGCGATGTAACCAGCGTGTTAACGTGACCGTTGAACGATATCCCCCCCGGAATTTCAATTCCCTCAGCACCATCCTGTGCCATGAGGGATCCGGTTGAAAATAGAAACATGGTGCCGATTAAACCGACCAGCAACAAACCGACCATTCCGATCCGGGTGCAAATATCCACAACTGATTCTTCGTATTCCACTCCATTCACTCCTTACCTTTGATAAAGGACGATCAAATCGAGATTCCATTCCAGAAGGTAAGCAGTGCGAAGGGAGCTGTCAAGACTTAGAATAAGACTCGTTTTTGTTTTGGTTCGGAATTGATTTCTCCGGAGCGGGATGAATCGATCTCAAGCGGGTCTTTGGCCAGACGGGAACCTTCGGGCTTCGATTGGAATCCCGAGGCGGCCTGACGTGCGACCGGTCATTCGGGCAGATCGTTTACTGTCATAACGGCCTCCGCCCGGGTGTGATTCTGCCGATCCGGATCCAGTAGTGGTCACCCATAGTCACGAACGGGCTGATAAAACGTCGAATAACCAACCCGAGCTGAAAGGTAAATTCACTTCGGAGGTCAACTTTCAGCTGACATAGAAGGATGATCGAAGGCCTAATTTACACATCTTTCGAGTCGGGCGGTTTGAAAGCAATTTGTTCAGACCTCCATGGAGTTACAATGAAGGTTCTTGAGCGGGAGTCTTCGAATAGGAAACACCGACCGGCTGAAAGTCCAACCCAGGAAGGAGTCCAGCTCATGGAGGACGATCCGCGACCGGAGGGAGAGCCGGCGCTGCGAACCATCGCCATGCCGGCGGACACGAACCCCAACGGGGACATCTTCGGGGGCTGGCTGCTGTCCCAGATGGACCTGGCGGCCTCAAACGCCGCCGTCCAACGGGCCCGCGGCCGCGTGGTGACGGTGGCCGTCGACGCCATGGAGTTTCACCGGCCCGTCTTCGTGGGGGACGAGGTGAGCTGCTACGCGGAACTGGTGGGAACGGGGAAGACCTCGCTGACCGTTCACGTCGAAGCATGGCGGCGGCGACGGGACGAGGACAAGGCGATTATGGTTACCGAGGGAACCTTCACCTACGTCGCCATCGACGAGGACCGCAACCCGCGGCCCGTGGACTCCGAAGGGCCTCCCGAGGCTTCCGCCTAAATTCTCCCATCAGTCACGGTGGGAAACGAACGAGCGCTGTCGAAAGCAACGCAAACCAACTTCATCCGGATCTCAAACGCCGGCGGGGTCACCCGTCCGAAGCGCCGGAAAGATGTTCCTGGATCCAGGCGGCGATCTGACGGCGTTCCTTCCGGCTCAGGGTCGTCCGCCAGGCCGGCATGCCCCGGCTCGGGTTGCCCTCCGTGATCCGCCGGACCAGTTCCTCCCGGCTCCACCGCGCCACGGTGTCCGAGCGCAGGTTCTTGGGATCGTAGGAGAGCTGGTTGCTGGCCGGTCCGTTCCCCTCACCGCGGTCCCCGTGACAGACGGCGCAGTGGGTCAGGTACAGAGATTCTCCGGGCGGTGGTTCCTCGAC
>CAYPTI010000198.1:0-1932 GCA_964413525.1 uncultured bacterium
CGGAGTTGATCCAGAACGCCGGACCGGTCCTCCTCCCAGAGGGGCTGGGGGGATTCCTCGTACATCACCCGGAATCGTTCTTCCTGTTGCTGGAGTTCCCGATCCTTCCTGCGATCGTCGGTCACGTCCCGGGTGACCCCCGCTACCCTGTAGACCTCCCCGTTCTCGTCGGTGATCGGGTACGCCCGTTCCCGAATCCAACGAACGTCTCCGTCCGATCCGGCGATCCGGTAGGTCTCATCGTAAGTACCCTGGACCTGATCCTCGGCCACTGCACGTTTCACCCGTTCACGGTCCTCCGGCACGACGGTTTCCAACCTGGACATGGGGTTCTCCTGAAGTTCCGTCAGGGACGTGCCGAACATGTCTTCAAACCTCGGATTGACATAAATGAATTGCCGCGGGTCGACGGAGGAGAGCCAGAACCCCTCCCGGATGGTTTCCGCCATCTGGCGAAACTGGCGTTCGCTTCGACGAATTTTTTCTTGCTGCTGTTTCCGTTTCGTGATGTCGATCAGAACCCCGCTCCAGACGATGCTTCCGTCCTCCTGCTCCTCCGGGGTGGAGGAGCCAAGCGTCCATCGTACCTCCCCGTCCGGCAGTCGATACCGGTATTCCTGTTCCCAGGATGAGTTCGTTTCCACGGCGGATTCAATGGAGTCCATCACCCGGGTTCGGTCGTCGGGATGGATGGTTTTCAGCGCCTGCTCAAAATCGTCGCGGGCCTCCCCGGCCGGAACGCCGGAGAGTTCCTCGTAGCCCTCGCTCACGTAGGGATAGGAATACGAACCGTCCGGAGACACCTTGAACTGAAACGCCACCCCGGGCATCCGGTTGTTGATTGCCTCCAAAAACTCCGCCTGCCGTTCAACCTGTTCCTCGGCCCGTTTTCGGTCCGTAATGTCACGGCAAATCCCGACCAATTCCAGAATTTCCCCGGAGGGACCCCTCCGGGGCGCTCCACGGAGCTTCACAAACCGCTCGTCACCGAACGGGTGACGGAACCGCAGTTCGAGGTTCAACTCCTCCCCCTGCTCTACCGCCCGATTGATCGAATCCAACAATTGCTCCCCCTGGTCACCGGTGTACATCTCCCCGGCTAAAGAGGAAAGGCCGGGTTCGGGTTCGTCGGGGTGCAATCCGTGAATACGGTACATCCCCTCCGACCAGTCGAACTCGAGTTCGGACACGGAGAGGGACCAGAATCCAAACTCACCCAGTTGCTGGGCCAGATCGAGCCGTTTTCTGTCGGCTTCCATGGACGCATCGAGCCCAACCCGTTCGGTGACGTCGACCATCGCCCCGAGCATCCGGACGGGATCTCCGGCGTCATCGGTTTGAATTCGGCTGCGCAGTTCGACCCACCAGTGGTCCTGCCGGTCGGAGCGGAGTCGGTAGGTGCCAGTCAGGGATTCACCGGCCTCCAGAGCCCGGTTGAAGTCCAGCTCAAGTCGCTTGCGCTCCGCCTCGGGAACCAACCGACGAAACCCCTTTCTCCAGTCGTCAACGTCCTCCTGTCCAAGCCCCAGAACCGGCTTGATGCCGGACACCCACTCCACCCGGTCCTCCCTGAGATCCAGAACGAAGAACCCGAACCCGAGGTCACCAGCCCGTTCCAGAAAGTCCCCGGGGGGCTGATTCGGTTCGCGCTTCCGGCGAGGGGACGATCGGTTCCCATGGTTCTGATCCGATTTCTTTTTGAACTCAGGCAGATCGGAAAATTCAACCCGTACTTTATCCGAAGCCCTCGTTCCCCGCCGAATCGAACAGCGGATCTTCAGAGAGTCTCCCTCGACGGTTGATAACCTGCCCGTCACCTCAACGGGCTCGTCCCGGTTATCGAGTCGTTCAAGAACCTCATCGGGGGCGACCGAAAGCTCAACGATTTCCTCAAGGGGGCGGTGAACCAGCGGTTGTTCGTCCCCGACTACC
>CAYPTI010000199.1:0-1899 GCA_964413525.1 uncultured bacterium
ACTGCTCCGATTGTCCTTGTCCGGAGGCTGATCCAATGAACTGGTCCTCCCTCGGCCTGGTTCCCTACGATAGCGCCCTCGATCTTCAGAAACGTCTCCAGTCCCGCCGCATCCGGGAGGAAATCCCGGACCAGGTGTTGGCCCTGGAACACCCGCCGGTGATCACGGTGGGCGCCAGCCCGGACTCACGGAACGGACTTCACCTGGATTCCGATCAACTGGAGAAACGGGGCATTCAGCTCGCCGAGGTCCGGCGCGGCGGTCATCTCACCTACCACGGCCCGGGCCAGCTCGTTTTGTATCCGATCGTGGAACTGGAGGAGCGTGATCTGCGGTCCTTCCTCCGTCAGCTCGAAGAGCTGGTGATCAGGACCCTGGACCGCTTTGATCTCCGGGGCGAGGCTGACGGGAACCAGGCCGGCGTCCGAGTGGGGGGCAAAAAAATAGCCTCCATCGGCATCCAGGTCTCCCGCTGGGTGAACCGCCACGGCGTCGCCCTCAACGTGGACATGGACCTGTCCCCCTTCGAGCACTTCACCCCCTGTGACGTGCCCGGCGAACGGCTGACCACGATGGAGGAGGAACTTCGGCGAGCCCCCATGATGAAGGACGTGGAGGCGGCGGCTCGCGACGCCTTCGAGGAAGTGTTTGAACGATCGGTCACGGTGACCGACGAGACGGAACCCTGGGACCGGGCCTACGAGGACATGCCGGAGGCCGAACAGCGCAAGCTGCGGCCGAAGCGGGGAGGGGAGAACCGGGCGGGGGAAAAACCCCCCTGGATCCGGGCGAAGGTCCCCGGCGGCAAGGAATTCGAGAAACTTCGTTCCATCATGGACGACCAGTTCCTCAACACCGTCTGCGAGGAAGCCAGCTGTCCCAACCTGGGGGAGTGCTGGAGCCGGGGGACCGCCACCTTCATGATCCTCGGGGACACCTGCACCCGGGCCTGCGGCTTCTGCGACGTCAAGACGGGCACCGACCTGGACCTCGACGAGATGGAACCCTACCGGGTCGCCCGTGCCACCCAGCAGATGGACCTCGAACATACCGTGATCACGTCGGTGAACCGGGACGATCTGCCCGACGGAGGCGCTTCGATCTGGGCCGAGACCATCGAGGCCGTCCGGGAACTGAACCCCGACACCTCCATCGAAGTCCTGATCCCGGACCTCATGGGCGACTGGAAGGCCCTCCAGGTCATCTTTGACGCCGAGCCGGACATCCTCAACCACAACCTGGAGACCGTCCCGCGCCTCTACCCGAGCGTCCGACCGAAGGCCCGTTATGAACGATCCCTGGAACTTCTTTCCCGGTCCCGCGAGGTCGGCTTCCCCACCAAGTCCGGCATTATGCTTGGAATTGGTGAACGAACTGACGAGATCCGGGCCACGATGGAGGACCTCTACGACCACGGGGTTCGAATCCTGACCATGGGCCAGTACCTGCGTCCGGACGACAGGCACCTGCCGGTGGACCGCTGGGTCCACCCGGAGGAGTTCGACCGCTGGGCCGAGGTCGGGAAGGGGATCGGGTTCAACCACGTGGAGTCCGGCCCGCTGGTCCGCTCCTCCTACCACGCCGACGAACAGGTCCCCGCCGAACTAACCCCGGCCTGATTCCGGCCTCCCTACGTCGAACCTCTTTCACCGGAAGTAAGGGAGAGCGGTAAGCGGCAAGCGGTTAGCCGTTGGCAATTGGCTGTTAGCGAACAGCATTCACAGCAACGTTCAACCTTCGTCCTTTTAATTTTCCAACTTTTGAACTTTCCAACTGCTGTTCCGGGGGTGATCCACTGCCTCGCCCGCACCGCTTGTCAACTTTCCAATTTTTTAACCTTCAAAACTTTCCAACTGTTTTTACCCCCTCACCCTGTATCCCTCTCCCGCCGGGGGAGAG
>CAYPTI010000200.1:0-1861 GCA_964413525.1 uncultured bacterium
CACCTCCGTCAAAAGCGCCTGATAATCCGGCCTGAAATCGGGAAGGTAACTCCTGAAAACATAGATCAGGACCAGAAGCACCACCAGCGTGATGAACCCGTTGAGAAGGTTCTGCCAGTGACGGGATTGCCGATAGAGCCGTTTATACAGCCGTCCGATCGGCAACACCTCCGGGGGGGAAGCAAGGATTCGGTCGGATGATCACCGGATTTTTGGGGTGGCGATCAGCTGCTGAAGGACCCCGGCGTCCTCCCACCGTCGGTACTGTCCGGCGATGGTTCCCTGGTGGTGGACCGTGATCAGCCGTTCGTCGACGTGAAAACCGTGTTCGAGAAGCCGGCGACGGGTCCGGTTGGCGTTCTCGAAGGTAATGAAGTTCGCCAGGATCAGTCCGCGGGGATCCAGCCGGCCGACGACGGCGTCGACGATTTCACCGGGCCGACCTCCGCTCCCCCCCAGGAAAACCCGGTCCGGATCCGGGAGGGAATCAAGGATCTCGGGGGCCTCCCCGTGGTGGGGAATGACGTTGTAGGTGCGGAATTGCTGGATGTTTGCCTTCAGGATGGAAAGCCGGTCGGAGCGTTTTTCCACCGCGTGAAACGTGGCGTCCGGGTGGAGACGAGCCGCTTCGATGGAGATGGAGCCGGTGGCCGCCCCGATGTCCCAGACCGTTTCGTCCCCCAGAAGCTGCAGGTGGCCGAGGTTCAACATCCGCTGGTGATGGGGGGTTATCATGGAGTCGTCGGGACCGGTCAGTTCATCGTCGGGGATGCCCGGTCTTGGATAGGGTTTGTGGTTTGGTTCCCGGGATCGGGTCAGAACAACCAGGTTCAGGGGATCGGGATCCGGAGGGAGGTCTTCCGGCCGGCGGGCCGTGTGGTGACGTTCCGTGTCGGTTCCGAGGTGCTCGAACAGGTGAAACCCGTACTCCCGGCAGCCGAGTTCCCACAAAAACTGGAGAATGCGACGGGGAGAATTGCGATGGTCGGTGAACACCACGACGGTCCGGGGCTGTCGGGTCAGGGCGTGGCGGAGGTTGTCCAGCGGACGGCCGTGAAGACTCCGGACGTAGGTTTCGGTCCGGGACCGGTTCAGACGGGCCAGAGCCAGCTGAACGCTGCTTCGGGCGGGAACGATGGTTAACCGGTCGGCCGGGTATCGCCGGGCCAGGTACTCACCGATCCCGTGATCCAGCGGATCCCCCGTGGCCAGAACCACCACCCGGTACCGGGACGGAAAGCTGCGCAGGGTGGGGATCAGGGTCCGGAGACCGTTCAGCTGCATGGTCGGGGGCCGGATGGAGCGGATTCCCCGCAGGTGACGGGGCCAGCCCAGAATCATGTCCGCCTCGTCGGGAACCTCCCGGGCCTCCGAGGGGAGTTGACCGTCCGCCTCCATGCCCAGGACCGTCACGTCGGGCGTGTTGGTCAACCGGACACCTCCCCAAAACAGGACCAGAGGGTATTGATGAGCGTGGCGGCCAGGGCGGACCCGCCCCGGGTGCCCTCGATAACCAGAGCCGGTCGTTCCCGTTCCAGCAGGGCCTGCTTGGATTTCTCCACCGAGACGAAGCCCACCGGACAGGCTACCACGGCGGGAACCCGCTCCGATGGAATCCCGGCGTCGAGAAAGGCAAACAGGGCCGTGGGAGCGTTGCCGACCACCAGCATAAATCGCTCGTGAATCTGTATCGCTTTCCGGATCGCCGTTGCGCTTCGGGTGGTGTTAGCTTCCCGGGCCCGGTCCCGAACCTCCTGATCATGGACGTAACAGAAGGACTCCAGAGGAAGGGTATCGCGGATGCCGGCCTGAATCATGGTGACGTCGGTCACCAGCGGAATCCCGGACGCGAAACACTCCG
>CAYPTI010000201.1:0-1711 GCA_964413525.1 uncultured bacterium
GGGAGAACGATCTGTCGACCGGTGAGCGAACCTGGGATGACCGGGCGAAGGACGTATTTCGGAATCCTGACGCGGGACCGGAAAGTCTTCCCGACCTGATTCACCCCGATGATCGGGACCGGTTTGAGGAGGCCCTGGAACGGAGCCTGGAAACCGGGGACTATCAGCTGGAGTACCGGTACATTCCCGAAGGGGAGGACCGGGTTCGCTGGGTGCGGTCGGAAGGAGTGGTCGTCTACGGGGAGGACGAACAACCCGAAAAGCGGGTCGGAACCGTTCGGGACATCACGGAGCGAAAACAGCGTCTGGAGGACCTGGAGACCCTCGCCCGGCGGTTGCAGCTTGCTCTTGAAGGAACCAACACCGGGGTCTGGGAGATGGATCTGGAGACGGGCCGGAGCGAAATTGATGAGCAGTCACAAAAACTGTTCGGATTTTCGCAGGACCGGCGACACCATTCCGAAGCGGAATTTCTGGAGAAGGTACATCCCGACGATCGCGACCGGGTCATGGACCAGGTCGAGGAAGCCATTCGGAACGACGAACTGTACCAGGTTACCTACCGGGTTGAACTCCCGAACGGTGAGTATCGCTGGATCGATTCCCGGGCGGACATCCTGTACGAGGACGGAGAACCCCGGAGAATGATTGGGGTCCAGACGGACATCACCGAATTAAAGGAAGCCAACCGGAAACTGGAAGAACTGGCCAAACGGGACAGTTTAACGGGACTGGCCAACAAGCGGGAGCTGACGAGGAAACTGGAGCAGGAATGGAATCGGGCCCGCCGAAACGAGACTCCCCTTGCCCTGGTCATCGTCGACGTTGATCGGTTCAAGGAGTACAACGACCGGTACGGCCACAGCGCGGGAGACGATGTCCTGGAAACGGTGGGGGATCTCCTGAATGAACTCACCCGCCGGCCCGGGGACATGGCGGCCCGGTTCGGCGGGGATGAGTTCGTCCTGATCCTTCCGGAAACGACGGAAGAAGGGGCTTATAAACTGGCCCGTGAAGCGCGCAACCGGTTGGCCTCCTTAAATCTCGAGCATGACGCTTCCCCGGTCAAGGGCATCGTGTCCGTCAGCGCCGGGGTGGCGGCGGAGATTCCCGAACGGAAGGAGGAACAGGAGGAATTGTTCAAGCGGGCGGATCGAGCCCTGTATCGAGCGAAACAGGCCGGGCAGGACGCTATCCGTCGCCATTCAACTCACGAGGACTCGGACCATCCCTGACGGCGTCGGCTCGTCCGGAGTGAATCTCGAGTGCCGATTATCCGGGGATTAACGCCCTCCCCTTGCCGGTTCAGTTCGGCGAATGTTCGTTCTCCGGTTCGATGTGAATAAATACTCGGATCACCTGGTCGATCTCCAGTAACTTCCGGCGCAGTTCTTCTTCCGAACGATGAACCCGATCCAGAGTCAGGTCAGGCGGGGCGGATACGTTCAGCGAAAGGTGAATCGAGGGCCCCACGTAATGGGCGCGAATGCCGTAGGCGTTTCCGATGTCTGACCGTTCGGAGACGATCGAACGGACTTTCTTTACAAGAGCCGGATCGGGCTGTCGACCGGTCAGTTGATGGACGGATTCAACCAGCGGATCCAATCCAATTTTCGCCACGAACAGCCCGATCCCCAGCGCCACGAGCCCGTCCAACCAGTGCAGGCCGTACAGGGACGAAAGCCAGGCGGCCCCGACGCTTACGTCGACC
>CAYPTI010000202.1:0-1698 GCA_964413525.1 uncultured bacterium
TGCCCTCCGGCCGGACGTCCCAGTACTCGGCCATCAGGTCGGCGTCCTCCCCGAGCACCTGCCGGAATTCCTCCTCGTCCCAGACGTAATACTTGCCCTCCTCCCCCTCGGAGTCGGCGTCCTGGGAACTGTAGAACCCGCCCTCCGGATGGGTCATCTCCCGCTCCAGGTACTCGACCGTCTGTTCGACGACCCGGCGGTAGGACCGGCGCTCGAACAGCTGGTACCCGGTCGAATAGATCTCCAGCAGCTGCGCGTTGTCGTAGAGCATTTTTTCAAAATGGGGCACGTGCCACTCCCGATCGACGCTGTACCGGGAGAATCCCCCGCCGACCTGATCGTAGATCCCACCCCGCTGAAGGCAGTCCAGGGTGTGCCTTAGCATGTCACCGGCCTCGCCATAGTCATCGTCCGTTGTGTGCAGCCGGGCCAGGAGCTGGTACTGGGAGACCCGGGGAAACTTGGGCTGATCCCCGAATCCGCCGTGGGTGCTGTCGTAATTGGAACGAAGGTGACGGTAGGCGGACTCGATGGGCCCCCGGCCGGGAAGGTCCTCCCCGCCCTGACCGGTTGCCCCGAGGTTCTGCAGCGCCTCCGTCAGCTTGCCCGCGTTCTCGTCCACCTCGTCCCGTTTCTCCCGGTAGGCCTGGTGGACCTGGTGAAGCACCTCTTTGAAGGAGGGCATCCCCCGCCGCGATTCGTCGGGAAAGTAGGTCCCGCCATAAAACGGTTTCAGATCCGGGGTCAGAAAGACGCTCATCGGCCAGCCACCCCGGCCGGTCATCGCCTGAACGGCCTGCATGTAAATTTCGTCCAAATCCGGCCGTTCCTCCCGATCCACCTTGATGTTGACGAACAGTTCGTTCATCAACTCGGCGGTCTCCGGATCCTCGAACGACTCGTGAGCCATTACGTGGCACCAGTGGCAGGCCGAGTACCCGATGCTGAGGAAGATCGGCTTGTCCTCCTCACGGGCCCTGGTCAGGGCTTCCTCCCCCCACGGGTACCACTCGACGGGGTTGTCGGCGTGCTGCTGGAGGTACGGGCTGGTGGCCTCTTCCAATCGATGGGCTCGAGCGGGGGCTTCTTCGGTCACGGGTACCCTTCCTTCCGGCGGATGACTCGAATACGTTCGCTTCGGGCGAAGGATATCGGGTTCCTCCAACTGGGCGAACGCGGACGGCCGTAGGAACCGGAACCACGGTTGCTTCCCTACCTATCCCCGTCGTGTGCTATCCTGATCGAAGAGGTGAAAGATGAAGGTACTCAGGCTCAGTTTGCCGCTCGTCGGCTGGTGTCTGCTGATCTTTGTTCTCATGTGGTTGCCGGTCGGCGGGACCCCTCTGCACCCCTTCTACAGCGCCACGATTCTGATCCACGCCGGGCTGTTCCTGGTCCTCGGCTACCTCGTCCATCACGTCAGCAAGCAAACCTTGAACTCGGTCTCCCTGGTCGCGCTCGGGCTCGGGGTGATTTTTATTGGCCTGGTTGGGGTGACGGCCGAGCTGGGCCAGGTGTATCGATCCACCCGGGTCTTTTCCGGCACCGACGTGGGGATCAACATCGGTTACGGATTGCTGGGGTTGCTGCTGAACGATCCCAGGCCTACCCGGTGGCCGGACCATCGACTGGTCACCGGAACAATCCTGCTTGTCCTCGGGTTTACCGCCGGTTTGTTCGGCCCGGACCTGATCCGGC
>CAYPTI010000203.1:0-1681 GCA_964413525.1 uncultured bacterium
GATCGACTGCTGGAAGAATGGGGAGAGGACTTCGGACGGATCCTTCCCGCTTGGATCGGCGGGGGTTGAGTGAGATACTTTTTTTCGCGGTTCGAAGGGATGACACAGCATGGATGATACGGCGGAGCCCGACGGACGCTGGTTTCTAGTTTTGATCGCGGGTGCGCTGGTTCTCTCGGTGGGGATTGCGTTCTTTCTGGACGGAGGGCAGGGGGACGTCGAGGATCTTGAGAGGGAGATCGTCCGGCTGGAAGAGGAAATTGACGACCTTGAGAAACGGCACGAAGAGATCAAGCGCCGGCGCATCCGGCTTCAAAATGATCCCAACCTGATCGAATCCCTGGCCCGCGATCGACTTGGCTACAGTCGCCCCGGGGAACGTCAGGTCCGGTTTCCGAACCTGATGCCGATGGAACCGCTTCCCGAACAATCCGGCGACCGGTCGCCGGTTGCTCCGACGGGTGACGACGACCGCTGACCGGTCCCGTTCCTTCCTCTCCCTCCCGTCTGGATTGCACCGGTCACTCTGCGATATATTGTGTAAGAGACATCCGGGTCCACCCGGGCCCGAACCAACAGGGAGGATGAACTGGTTATGATTCCCGTTCGTGTCCATGGAATCGGCATGAGTCCCCACAACCAGGGATTCGTGGCTCTGCTTATGGACGATACTTACAACCAGTGGCTTCCGATCTACATCGGGAGTTTCGAAGCCCAGGCGATTGCCATGGAACTGGACGACGTGGAACCCCCCCGACCGATGTCTCACGACCTGATGGCGACCCTGATCGAGAAGATGAACGCCCGGGTCACCCAGGTCGTCGTCAACGCCCTGAAGGACAGCACCTATTACGCCGAGATCACCCTCACGGACGAGGACTCCGAACAGGAACACGTGATCGACGCCCGGCCGTCCGACTCCATCGCCCTCGCCCTGCGCGTGGACGCCGATATTTTTGTCGAGGAGGACGTCATGCAGGAGGCCGCCATCCCGGCCGACGCCGAGGAGGAACAACCCGAGACCGAGGAAGCCAAGCGGCTCAAGATCCTCCAGCACCGCCTGCAGCGAGCGGTGGAGGAAGAAGAATTCGAAGAAGCCGCCGACCTGCGTGATGAGATCCGGAACCTGCAATCCGAGGTCCAGTCCGGCAACGGAGGCGAGGGAGACGAACCCTCCGGAGAACTAACCCTTGATGACCTGGACGTTCCGGATTCCGGGGAAGCCGAGGACCCGGACGAAGAGGACGAGTCCGACAGCGATCGGGAGTAACCGGTTCGGGAGAACCTAGCCGGAAGCGATTTGTTCGATCGTACGGACCTCCCCGTCTTCCAGCTCAAACTCAAAACAGGCCAGGTCCTCCTCCATGTGCTGTTCGCTGGTCGTGCCGGTCAGCGCCAGCATGCCGACCTGAAGGGCAAACCGGAACACAACCTGCGGGACCGTTTTTTCGTGCCGCCGGGCGATTTCTTGCAGCTCGTCGGCGCGGAGTTCCCGCTGGTTGGCCGTCAGCAGCGAAAATCCCTGGTACTGGATCCCGGTGTCCGAACAGATCGAGCGGATCTCCCGGTCCCATTCCGTACGGGCAAAGCATCGGTTCTGAACAAACGCGGGGGGACGATCGGCCCACTCGATCAGAGCGGTTAGTTGCTCGGGCAGGACGTTGCTGATCCCGATGGTCCC
>CAYPTI010000204.1:0-1672 GCA_964413525.1 uncultured bacterium
GGTGGTCAATCTGGTTCGCCGGCTGCTCCAAGACCTCCCAGCCAGTCGACGATAATCTCCGTGAGTTCATCCACCACCCGGAAATTTTCCGTCAGAACATGGTCCGAACAATCCAGCACACGCCGGGTCGCCGATGGCAACATTTCCACAAGGTCCTTCCCGTCGGAGGGGTCCACCACCGGATCGCGGTCGGCGTTCAGGACCAGCGTGGGGGTCTCCACCTCCGGATACCGTTCCCGGCACCAGGTGAGCAACCGGTTCAGTTCGATCAGCATCTCGGCGGGGGTTATCTTGCCGCTCTCGGGCGACTCGTAATACGGTTTGATCCACTTCAGCCACGGCAGCCAGTTGACCCGTGAATCATGAATCCGGTAGGGCGTATTCATCACCACCAGAGCGTCGAACAGGTCCCCGTGACCGAGCACGAGGTTGCCGCCCATGGATAATCCCACCCCCACCACCGGACGGTTTTTTCCCAGGGTTTTCGCCCACCATTCCACCGCCCGAAGCCAGCCCGTCCGACCGACCGTCCGGGCCTGACCGGGGTTGATGGCGTGGCCGGGCAACAGGGGGACGGCCACGGCATAACCTCGTTCCATCAGCCGGTTCGTGAGTTCAAACAGGTTGACCGGTTCGCCGGTGAACCCGTGAATCAGCAGGAACACCGGATCCTCTCCGGTCTGACCCACGGGAGGCCGGTAGGGTTTATGGAATACGGGCCGCCGGTCGCCGGACTGAATCCAGCCGGTTACCGGCAGGGTATGGGCGACGTCCCGGGGGACGGTCGTCCCCCGAAGGTCCAGGAAGACGTCCTGATGGCGACGGCACCGGTCCAGCACGGCGAGCGGATCATCAAGGTCGCGGAACCCCGTGATTTCCGATCTAACGTTGTCCGACCTCGCATCACGGATCGATTTCCAACCTGAAGGGAGTTCAACCGTATCCGGTGTCGCTTCCGACGGCGGCCACCAGAATCCCCGGCGGACCGGCCGATCCGGAGGACGTTCCGATTCGAGGAGGACTGGAGAACGAAGGTCGCTCGAAGGATTAGAAGTGAGGGTTCCCCGGTACATCCTGGCCTTCGTTTGATAGTAAAAAGCGGCGGTCACCGTTCCGGTTCCTCACGGTTCAGGCTCCGAAAAACCGGAATCCTATCTCCGGACTTCGGGCCCTCCCCCGAACGGACGATCAGCGGAAGGTGGTTAATTGACCCTCATGAAGGTGGGAATGTTCAGGTCGTCATCATCGTCGTCATCCCGGTCGCGGGGCTCCGAATCAGAGGGAGGAGTGTCGACGTCGTCCGCGGACTCGGCGTCGCCCCGGGGAGGGTTCTGACGTCGTTCATAGGCCGGACGATCGATGTCTTCATCGGATAGGTCCTTCACGTTCAGGACGTTCTTCCTGTCGGTTCGATTGGAACGGATCTCCTCCTGGTTGTTCTCGGCGGGAAACCCGGTGGCGATCACGGTAACGCGGACCTGCTCCTCCAGGTCGTTCCGGAGGGTGTGACCGAAGATTACCTCGGCTCCCTCCCGAGTCTGCTCGGAGACGGCCTCGATGGCCTCCCGGACCTGGTTGGCGGTCAGCTGTTCCCCCCCGGCCACATTGACGAGCAGAGCGGTGGCTCCCTGGATGTCGTTGGTCTCCAGGAGCGGGCAGGCGAGCGCGTCCC
>CAYPTI010000205.1:0-1661 GCA_964413525.1 uncultured bacterium
CGACTTGCATGTGTTAGGCACGCCGCCAGCGTTCGTCCTGAGCCAGGATCAAACTCTCCAGTTGAGAAAAGCAGAAATCACAGAGCCCGGACAAGCGCACGCTCGCTATTTACCTGTCAAAGATCGGTCGCCCTTTTTCGCGAACCAATAGCATACGAAACTGCGGTTCGTTTCACAAGGACTTTGTTGTGAGAGGAAGTCCGTCGATGTCTTCGATTGAGTCCGAAACAACCTCATCAACTTCACGTACTAGCCTAGCCGATCCAGTCGAAACCATCAAGCGAAGCAACCGGGGAAACCCAAACTACTTCGGCCGGTCCCTGCCCTCCGTCTCAACCCCGACTCCCGCAATCCCTTCCCTCGCCGTTCCGGCTGATCACCGGTTACCCGTCGGAGGCCGGGACCAGGCGGCAGTACCGGTGACTCCCCACGCGCAGCACCGTTGGAGCGTCGACGACGATGTCGTGATCCAGACCCTCCAGACGGTCCTCGTCCAAGTAGACGCCCCCCTGGTTCAGCAACCGCTTGGCCTCCCCACGGGAATCCACCAACCCGGATTGATCAAGCAGATCCACGATCCACTGCTCCCCGGGCGGCACCTCAACGGAAGGCATCTCCTCCGCCTCGGGTACCTCGTCCTCCTCCACCGTCCGTTCGAAGTAGGACTGCGCCTCCCCGGCGGCCTCCTCCCCGTGAACCCGCCGGACCACGCGACGGGCCATTTCCTTCTTGGCGTCCCGGGGGTTGAACGACTCGGAGGATAACTCCTCCCGCACCGTTGCCAGGCGATCGGTTTCAATGTCCGTCAGCAGCTGGAGGTAGGGAAGAATGTGCTCGTCGGGGACCGACATCAACTGCCCGAACATCTCCCGGGGAACGGCCGTCAGCGGAACGTGATTGCCGTAGGACTTGCTCATCTTCCGATTCCCGTCGGTGCCCGGCAGAATCGGCAACGTACCGATGGCCTGGGGATCCTGCCCCTCCTCCCGCTGAAGCCGGCGACCCACCAGCAGGTTGAACTTCTGATCCGTTCCCCCGAGTTCAAGGTCGGATTCCACCTGGACCGAATCCCAGCCCTGAAGCAGGGGGTACAGGAACTCGTGCAGTCGGATGGGTCGGGACTCCTCGTACCGCTGACTGAAATCATCCCGCTCCAGCATGCGGGCGACCGTCATGCGAGAGGCCAGCCGGAGCATGCCGTCGGTCCCCAGTTCTTCCAACCAGTCGGCGTTGTGAACCAGTTCGGTCGCCTCCGGATCCAGCACCCGGAAGATCTGTTCTCGGTACGTCTGTGCGTGCTGTTCAACCGTCTCCGGATCCAGGGTCGGACGGGTCTCGTCCCGACCGCTGGGGTCCCCGATCCGCGCGGTGTAGTCCCCAATGATAAAGACCACGGTGTGGCCGGCGTCCTGAAATTGACGCAGTTTGTTCAAAATAACCATGTGACCGAGGTGGAGGTCCGAACCGGTGGGATCGGCACCGAACTTGACCCGGAGGTGATCCTTCTCCTCCAGATCCTCCTCGGGCAACAGCTCCTCGAACCCCCGGCGCAGGTGAGCATCCATGGAGCAGATCACCGTTCCAAATCCGATTCCAGATGGGATGGTGGGAATGAAGCTTGATTCTCACCCATGCCGGGGGATCCTTCAACCGGGTTCCCG
>CAYPTI010000206.1:0-1528 GCA_964413525.1 uncultured bacterium
ACCGGGAACGGTTCGTCAAAGTCATCCCGGAAGCCTATTCCGACATCATCATCGAACGGGCTCAGAAGGGCGAGGACATCCGGGTTTCGTTGCCCCCGGAAGCCCGTCCGGTCCGGGAACTGGCGGGGTGATCCCCGGTGTCTGAAAACCACCCGGACGGCTACCTGAACCACCGGCGGAGTGCCATCGGCAAGCGAAACGCCGCCGAGCGGGTGAAGGATTTTGAACCGATCTGGAGCCCGGATTGGGACGATCAGCAACTGCGTGACCAGGGGGAGCGGTGCATGGACTGCGGGGTGGCGACCTGCATGGGCGGGTGCCCGATCGGGAACATCATTCCGGAGTGGAACGACCTGGTGTACCGGGACGACTGGAAGGAAGCCCTCCGGCAGCTCCACGCCACCAACAATTTCCCCGAATTTACCGGCTACACCTGCCCGGCTCCCTGCGAGGAAGCCTGCGTCCTCAACATCAACGACGATCCGGTCACGATCAAGAGCATTGAACGAGCCATCGTGGACCGCGGCTGGGAGGAGGGCTGGATCCAGCCCCGTCCGCCGGAGGAACGCACCGGGTACGGGGTCGGGATCGTCGGCAGTGGCCCGGCCGGACTGGCCGCCGCCCAGCAGCTGAACCGGGCCGGTCACGAGGTGACCGTGTTCGAGCGGGACGACGAGATCGGTGGCCTGATGACCTACGGCATTCCGGACTTCAAATACGCCAAACAGGGGGTCGATCGACGGGTCGATCAGATGGAACAGGAGGGGGTGGACTTCCGGACCGGCGTCGAGGTCGGGACGGACCGGACGCTCGCCGAGCTTCGCGAGGAATTCGACGCCGTGTGTCTTGCCCTGGGAGCCCAGAAGCACCGCGACCTCCGGCTTCCCGGGCGCGAACTGGACGGGATTCACTTCGCGATGGAGTACCTGAAGGCGGAAAACAAACGTCAGGCCGGCAAGCGGCCCGATCACGACATTTATGCTGAGGATAAGAACGTGGTGGTCCTGGGGGGCGGGGATACCGGAGCGGACTGCGTCGCCACCGCTCACCGTCAGGGGGCCAGCCGGGTGGGGCAGATCAGCATCAACCCCAAACCCCCCGAATCCGTCAGCCTGGAAGCCAGTCCGTGGCCGGAACAGCCCCATACCTACCACGAGACCTACGCTCAGGAGGAGGGCGGGGAGGAGAATTTCTCCGTCAACACGAACGGGTTCCTGGATCGGGACGGGGACGGCCGGGTGGATTACGTGGACGCCGAACGGGTCCTCTGGAGTTACGACGGGGAAGGCAGCCGGGTGGACAAGCAGGTGATCCAGTCCAACCTCAAGATTCCCGCCGATCTCGTCATCCTCGCCATCGGGTTCGAGGGAGCGGAACGTGGCCCCTTTGAGGAAACCAACCTCACGTTCCACCGTCACGGAACCCTAAACACGGACGACAGGATGCAGACCAACCTGGACGGAGTCTTTGCGGCGGGGGACGCCAACCGGGGACAGTCCCTGGTGGTCTGGGCCATCGGGGAGGGACG
>CAYPTI010000207.1:0-1527 GCA_964413525.1 uncultured bacterium
GATCGGGGCTGGCCCCAGGAACAGATCAGCGAGGCGGCGTACCGGTACCAGCGGAACGTCGAACGGGAAGAACAGGTCGTGGTCGGGGTGAACCGGTTCACGGTCGACGAGGAGGAGGACCCGGACGTAATGAAGCTGGATCCCCAGGGGGAGGAGCGTCAGCTGGACCGGTTGAATTCGATCCGTGAGGAACGTGATGACGGGGCCGTTCAGCGGTCCCTGGATGCGTTGCAGGAGGCCGCCCGAGGGGACGACAATCTGGTTCCCCACGTGCTGGAGGCGGTGGAGGCTTACGCGACCCTGGGGGAGATCATCGAGACGATGAAGCAAGAATTCGGCGAATACCAGCAGTCAACCTTTTAGTTCCGGAGACCCGTTCCGTCGAACGGGGCCGGTCGTGCCCCCGGTCCCGGGATGGAACGTGGTTTCCGGTTCAGTGGGCCCGGGCACCGGGAACGATTTCCTGAGGCCGTAAGGAGTTTCACCATGTCAGACGAACGTCCATACCGGGTGCTGATCGGCAAAGTGGGACTGGACGGTCACGATCGGGGAGCCAAGGTCGTGGCTCGGGGGTTGCGAGATGCGGGGTACGAGGTGATTTATACCGGCATCCGACAGACTCCGGAGTCTGTCGTCCGGACGGCGGTCCAGGAGGACGTGGACGCGGTGGGGCTGAGTTCCCTGTCGGGAGGACACATGGCGACCTTTCCGGAGGTTATCGAGCAGCTCAGGGAGGCGGGTCGTGAGGATCTGTTGTTTTTCGGCGGCGGGGTGATTCCGGAGGAGGACGCCGAGGAGTTGCGGGATATGGGGATGCAAGCGGTGTTCGGACCGGGTACGGACATTGAGACCATCGTCGACTTTCTGGACGAAAACCTGCCCCGATCATGAACGACTCGGCGGCGAATCCCCTGTCCGACCTGGACCTCGCGAGGATGATCAGTCGCATCGAGAATCGTGATCCCGCCGTGTTTGACGAACTTGAGGAGCGGTTTGAACGGGTGTCCAGGGCTCCCCTGCTGGGGATAACCGGTCCGCCCGGGGTTGGGAAAAGCACCCTGGTCAACGGACTGATCGAACGGTACCGGGAACGAGATTTGGAGGTCGCCGTGGTCGCCGTGGACCCCAGCAGTCCGAAGACAGGAGGAGCGTTGCTGGGGGACCGGGTCCGGATGCAGCGCCACAGCGACGACCCCGGAGTGTTCATCCGCAGCATGAGCAGTCGAGGGAAACTGGGGGGGTTGAACAGCTCGATTTACGACGTGGCCATTGCTCTCAGCCTGGCGGGAAAAGACCTGATCGTGCTCGAAACGGTGGGGGTCGGTCAGGGAGAAGTTGAAATTTCACGCTGTGCCGACCTGACGGCGGTCGTCCTGGTGGCCGCCTACGGGGATTCAATCCAGCTGATCAAGGCGGGGCTGCAGGAAATCGCCGACGTGTTCGTCCTCAACAAAATCGATCGGTACGATCCGGACCAAATTCTGGCGGAACTTCGGCGAATGACCCGGGATCCCGAGGACCTGACCG
>CAYPTI010000208.1:0-1515 GCA_964413525.1 uncultured bacterium
CCGTCCCGACATCGAGGACACCGCCCGGCGGATGCTGGAGGCGGACCTGGACCTCACAGTCGCCATCGTCCTGTCCCCACAATATTCACCCGTCCTGATGAGCGAATATTTCGATCGGCTCACCGATGTATGGAATGATGCTTCCGACTCCCCGCCTCTGATCACGGTGGAGGAATGGTGGGATCAACCCAGTTACCACGAAGCCCTTGCCCGGCGAATCGAGCAGGCGCTGGAGGATTTACCCGAGGACGCCCCGTATCTGCTCACCGCCCACAGCATTCCGAAGCGAGTGTGGGAGAAGGACCCCGATTACGTCGAACAGTTGAAGCAGACCGCGGAGGCCATCGCCGGTCGGGTCGATCACGACAACTGGGAATTTGCCTACCAGAGCGCCGGCCACACGAAGGAAGAATGGCTCACCCCGGACATGACCGACCTGTTCCCCGGCCTGGCGGAGGACGGATACGATCACGTCCTGATCGCTCCCTTCCAGTTTCTGGCCGATCACCTGGAAATTCTCTACGACATCGACGTGGCCGCCAAGGAACAGGCCGAAGATGCGGGGTTGGATTTTCACCGGATCGAATCCCTCAACGACTACCCGCCGTTTCTTGAGTCGGTCGCCGACGTGGCCGAACAGGCCCTGGAACAACACTCCCTGTCCCGTGGCTGAACCCCTGGAGCCCGCCGTCGTTCGTGCCTTCCGGGGGGAATCCACCGACGTCACCCCCGTCTGGTTCATGCGCCAGGCGGGCAGCCATCTCCCCGAACACAGGGACCTGTTCGAGCGACACGGCATCCGGACCCTGACCACCACCCCGGAACTGAACGCGAAAGTCTCCCTGCTTCCGGTCACCGAACTCGGGGTCGACGCCGCCGTGATGTACGCCGACATCATCCTGCCGCTGGAGGACATGGGCATCGAGTTCCACTACGGGGAGGGGGAGACCGGTCCGATCATTCACAATCCCCCCCGCAGCGAAGCGGACGTCGAGGATCTCAGGGTTCTGGAACCGGAACGGGGCGTCCCCTCCATTCTGGAAGCCATCCGGCTGGTGCGGGACGAACTTCCGGACGACAAAGCCCTCATCGGGTTCAGCGGCGGACCGTTCACCCTCGCCGGGTACATGATCGAAGGGACGGCCTCGCGCTCCTTTCCCCGGACCAAAACCCTGATGTGGGAGCAGCCGACGGTGTTTGAGCGGCTGCTGGAAACCCTGACCGACAGCATCCTCCGGTACTGGAACGCCCAGGCCGACGCCGGGGCTGACGCCCTCCAGCTGTTCGAATCCTGGATGGGGGTCCTGACGCCGCACGACTACCGCCAGCACGTCCTTCCCCACACGCAACGCCTGTTTGATGAATTCACCGAGCGGACCGTCCCGACCGTCATGTTCGGGACGGGGGTCGGATCGCTGCTGCCGGAACTGGCCGCGACCGGGGCTGATGTTCTGAGTCCGGGCTGGCGGACCCCCTTCTCCCGGCTGGCCGAAACCGTCGGGACCGACCGACCCG